>JAGFJD010000063.1 GCA_024102975.1 Phaeodactylibacter sp.
CATTTTCTGGCCCGTGTAAAAGTGTAAGCGTGTAAAGGTGTAAAAGAAATTGGCTCCCAATCATTTACACGTTTACACTTTCACACCTTTACACAAGTAGCCCCCAAAATGTCCAGTGGTCTGTCCGTTGAACTTTCGGTGCAAATGGAGAGCGGACCTCCAGCGCCTGCCCCGGCTTTTGTCGGGGTCCGCTTCATGGATCAACGGATTTAATACACCAGCCACCAGCCACCAGCGAACAGCCAATAGCGAATAGCGAACAGCGAACAGCCAATATTTACCCCATGAAGACAAAGCTTTACCACCCGGGCGCGGCGACGGCCACAATAGCCGGGGAAACCCTGCTGCTCCATCCCTACCGGGCGGCCTACTGGGAAGCGCAGCAGGCCCTGCTGCTCGCCGACCTGCACCTCGGAAAAGCAGCGCACTTCCGCCGCGAGGGGCTGCCGGTGCCTGCCGATGTGAGCCATGCCAACTGGGATCGCCTGATCAGCCTGCTGCTCGGCCTCCAGCCCCGGCGGGTCCTCTTTCTGGGCGACCTCTTTCACAGCGATTACAACCGGGAGTGGGAAGAATTTTGCCAGCTCCTGGAACAGTTCAGCGCTATATGTTTTGAACTCATTCCGGGTAACCACGATATTCTGCCGCCCGGCCATTACCAGCAGGCCAACCTGGCCGTCCATCGGGAAGGGTTGCAGATACCTCCTTTCTTCCTCACTCACCACCCGCTGGAAGAAACGCCGGGGCCCCTGTACAACCTGGCTGGCCATGTCCATCCCTGCGTCCACCTGCGGGGGAACGGCCGGCAGCGCGCCCGGCTGGCCTGTTTCTATTTTGGAAAGGAGCAGGGCATCCTCCCCGCCTTTGGGGCATTTACCGGCATGGGCAGGGTGCAACCCCGGGCCGGCGACCAGGTTTTTGTCATTGCCGGGGAAGAAGTGCTGGAGGTGTGAGGGAGGAGATATTGAGGCAGTACGCCGAAAGATGAAAACAAAGCCGGGTTCTATTTCTTCGCTGCCGGAAAAATGGGCCGCAACAGCTTTAAAAAAGCCGGCGGGCTTTCATGACGCTGTGTTCAGGAACGCCTGGCTGCCAGGTGAGCCAGAGGTTTTGGCTACTTGAATAACCCATCCTGGCAGGCGGTGTGGTTGGCGGTTCGCTATTTGCCGTCCGCTCTGGGAACCGCCTGGACAGCAAGCGAACCGCCAACCGCGAAAAGCGAACTGCGAAATACCCATCCACCTACCCCTCCTTGCTCTTGATCACGTCCCGGATTTTCGCCGCGCTTTCGTAATCTTCCCGCTCCAGTGCTTTTTGCAGCAGTTCCTCCAACTGCGGGGTGGAATAATCCTGGAGGGCGCCTTTAGTCCTGGGGATTTCGGTGGGGGTGGGTTCCGCCTCGATAGAGGCCTCTGCCATAACTTCAGAAAAAGTGAATATCGGGCATTTGAAGCGCACGGCCAGCGCGATGGCGTCGGAGGTGCGGGCATCGATCTCCACCACTTCACCGATATCTTTTTTGCAGACCAGCTTGGCGTGAAAGACGCCATTGCGGATGCTGTCGATCACCACTTCGAGCAGGGTGGCGTGCAGGGCTTCGATGGTATGTTTGAGCAGATCGTGGGTCATCGGCCTGCCGGTATCCACCCCTTCCATAGCAATGGCAATCGCCTGCGCCTCAAAAGGGCCGATGATGACAGGCAGGCGCCGCCCTCCTCTTTGTTCTTCAAGAATCAGTGCGAAGTGATCCGGGGCGGACTCGCTGCGGGCCTGTCCCAATACGTTTAGTGCGATCTTTTCCATGTTTCTTTGTTAGAATTAGAAAAGGTAAATTAGGGCATTCGATGCTTTTTTCCAGGGTAGAGGGAAAATTTAACGCATTCCTTCCTTCCTTCATTCATTCCCTTCCCCTCCCTAACAAATCCTCGGCAGCTGCTCCCCGATCGGCATGCTGACCACCCGCCTGCCGCCGATGCTGCTGGACAGCACCACCTGCCGGGGATGCGCCTCCACGACCTCGCCGATGATGGCTGCATGTTGCCCGTTTTCCAGTGTACGCAGCTTTTCGGTAAAGGGTTCGGCAATATCCGGGCTGACTACTGCGATAAATATGCCTTCGTTGGCGACGTAAAGCGGGTCGAGGCCGAGGATTTCGCAGGCGCCTTCTACCTGCTCGTCTAGCGGCAGGTACCGTTGCTGCAACTCAACGCCCAGCCTGGTATCCCGGGCGATCTCGTTGAGCACGGTGGCGGCGCCCCCGCGGGTGGGGTCGCGCAGCAGGTGGATGTCCTGCCCGAAATCGTCCAGCAATGCTTTGACGGTATGGTTGAGGTTGCAGGTGTCGCTTTCGATGTCGGTTTCGAACTCCAGCCCCTGCCGTACGGAGAGGATGGCTACGCCGTGGGTGGCCAGGTTGCCGCTGAGTACGATCTTGTCTCCGGGCCGGATGCGGGCGGGGCTGATGGCTGCCCGGGGGTGCAGGGCGCCGACGCCGGTCGTGTTGACGAATACCTTGTCGCCCTTACCTTTCTCCACCACTTTGGTATCTCCGGTGACGACCGTCACGCCGGCGCGTTCGCAGGCGCCCTTTACCCCGACCAGGATATCCCAGAAATCTTCCATGCGCAGGCCTTCTTCCAGGATGAAACTCAGGGAAATGTATTTTGGGATGGCGCCGCACATGGCCACGTCGTTGACCGTGCCGTTGACCGCCAGTTCCCCGATGTTGCCGCCAGGGAAGAATATGGGAGAGATGACAAAACTGTCGGTAGAAAAGGCCATGGGGCCGTCGAAGGTGAAAATGGCACCGTCGTGGTGGGTGTCCAGCTTGTCGTTTTTCAACAGGTTGAAGACGCCGCTTTCCAGCAGTTTGTTGGTCAGCAGGCCACCGCTGCCGTGGCCCATGGTGATGATGTCGAAGTCCATCTCCGGCATGGGGCAGTCCAGTTGTATGCGTATCTTCTTATTGCTCATCGTCAAGGGTGGTTGGATCCGAAATTTGAAATAAACGAGTTATTTCGGAATTTAAGGGGTTATCGCCCCTCTTTTTTCCCGGCTTCCTGAATAAAATAACACATCAGTTGGCCGAAAGATACGCTTTCGTCGTTCGGCGACAGGTTGCGGTGAAAATAGAGCGCGTATCGGCCGCCGAGCTGTAGCCGGGCCATATCCACCAGCAGGGCATTCTGGAAAACGCCGCCGCTGAAGGCCAGGCTGTCTGCCCCTGCCCGCCCGGCCACCGTTTCAATGGCTTTGATGAGGGAGTGGTGGAACCGGGCAGCGATGGCTTCCCGTTCTTCGCCCCTGTCGAGGTCGTCCAGGATGCCGGCCATGAGCCGGGAAGTGGAGATGTTGCCGCTGCCTTCGCCAACGCATTCATAATGGTTTTCCATCTTCAGCCCGTGTTTTCGGCAGTAGCGGTGCGCCATCTGTTCCAGCAGCATGGCGGCTTCGCCTTCAAAACTGCACACATCCCTCCCGGTGAGGAAGCTGGCGGCGGCGTCGAACAGGCGCCCTGCGCTGGAGGTGTGGATGGAGGGCGCTCTGTCCCGGAGCGTTCGATATACTTTCCATTCCGTAGCGCTGAACTTGGGCCGCAGCCAGCTTTCCGCAGCTTCCAGCCCCCGGCAGGCCATCAGGGCGGACAGGCGCGGCTCCCGGGCGATCTTATCCCCCAGGGAATAGTCGAAATAGTCGAACTGCGCATGGCGGCGGAAGGCGTAGTTGTCGTAGAGGAAGAACTCGCCCCCCCAGATCTGGCCGTCGTCGCCCAGCCCCAAGCCATCCCAGATGATGCCCAGTATCGGTTCTTCGGCGTGCAGCAGGCCGTGCTCGCCCAGCAAGGCGGCAAAGTGGGCCATGTGGTGCTGGTAGGCAAAGACGGGAACCTGCCATTGCTGTGCCAGTTCGCGGCCCAGCTGGGTGCTGAAATATCCGGGATGTTTATCCGTGAGCACGGCGCCGGGCCTGGCATCAAAGAGCGAAAGCAGGTGGCGCGCCGTTTTCCGGAACCGCTCCTGGGTTTCCAGCGTACCCAGTGCGCCGAGATATTGGCTTGCGTAATAGTTGCCGGCGTGGAACAGGGTGAAAGTGCTCTTGAGTTCGGCGCCGGTAGCCAGCACGGCCTTCTCGGCCAGCGGATGGACGGGAGGCAGTAGGGTAGGGGCATAGCCCCTCGAGCGGCGAAGGTAAATAGGCGTTCCGTACCAGGGGCTCCGGCGGATGACGCTGTCGTCCTGCGGCGTAGCGATATCGCGGTTGTTGAGCAACAGATAGTCGGCGATGGAAGAGAGGGTATTCAGGGCGTCATCGTCCTCATAACAGATGGGCGCGCCGCTGGCATTGCCGCTGGTAGCGACGATGGGGCGACGGAATTGCTGCATCAGCAGTTCATAAAGCGGCGCGTAGGGCAGCATAGCCCCGATTTGTTCCAGGCCGGGAGCGATCTGTTCCAGGGCGATACCGGAAGGCGGCCGCTCTGCTGCCGGCAGCAGCACGATGGGTGCCGCCGGTGAAGTCAGCAGTTTTTCCGCCGCCTCATCCAGCCGGGTGTCCCGTTTCAATGTCTCTATGTCGGGATACATCAGGGCGAAGGGCTTGGCGGGGCGGTTCTTCCGCCGGCGCAGTTCTTCGATGGCGGCGGTGTTGGTAGCATCGCAGGTGAGCAGGAACCCGCCGATCCCCTTGATGGCGACGATGGTGCCCTCCGCCCACAGGCGGCTTATTTCTTTCAGGATGAAACCGGTATCAACGGAAACCAGGCTTTTGTCGGCCCGGTGCAGGGCCAGCTGGATCCGGCAGTCCGGGCAGGAGTTTGTCTGGGAAAAGTAGCGGCGGTCCAGCGGTTCGTCGTATTCGGCGCGGCAGGGCGCACACATGGCGAAGGGCGCCATGGCGGTCCGCTCCCGGTCGTAGGGCAGGCCGGTGATGATGGAGAACCGGGGGCCGCAGTTGGTGCAGGTGATGAAGGGGTAGCCGAACCGCCGGTTGTCGTTGCGGAGCAGCTCGCGGCGGCAATCTTCGCAGATGGCAAAATCGGGCGTGAGCAGCAGCCGGGCCTCTCCTTCGTCCTGGCTGGCAACGATCCGGAAGCCATTGAAATCTTTGTGCGCTGCTTCGCGGAGGGTGTGCCGGAGGATAAGCGACATCGGCGGGGCTTTTGCGACCAGGCGCCGGTAAAATATGTCAGCTTCCTCCGGCCCAGCGTTCACCTCGACGTGTACGCCGTCGTTGGTGTTGCTCACCCATCCGCTTAGGCCATGGCTGAGGGCAATCCGGTAAACATAAGGCCGGAAGCCTACGCCCTGGACCTGGCCTTCGATGTGTATATGGTAAGTTGGCATAATACTCTAACACTCCGGCACCTTAATCGAAATATTCACCGCCAACCCCCCCTGCGAGGTCTCCTTATACTTGGTATTCATATCCTGGGCGGTCTCCCACATCGTTTTGATACATTCGTCGAGGTGGACGCGCGCCTTTTTCGGGTCGCTTTCGACGGCGATGCTGGCAGCCGTGATGGCCTTGACGGCGCCCATGCTGTTGCGTTCGATGCAGGGTACCTGCACCAGGCCGCCGATGGGGTCGCAGGTCAGGCCCAGATGGTGTTCCATGGCGATCTCGGCAGCCATCAGGGCCTGGGCGGGGCTGCCGCCCAGCCCTTCGGCCAGAGCGGCGGCGGCCATGGAGGAAGATACCCCGATCTCGGCCTGGCAACCGCCCATGGCCGCCGAGATGGTGGAGCCTTTTTTGAATATGCTGCCGATTTCGCCGGCCACCAGCAGGAACCGGACGATGTCCTCATCGGTAACTTTCTTGCCGGTGAAGCAAAGATAATACATGAGCACAGCGGGTATGACGCCGGCCGCGCCGTTGGTGGGCGCCGTCACGATGCGCCCGAAGTTGGCGTTTTCTTCGTTGACCGCCATGGCGAAGCATCCGATCCATTTGAGTATTTTGGAGAACTCGACGTCAGAACGGATCAGGCAGCGCACCCATTTTTCGGCATCGCTGTAGCTACAGGGCAGCCGAAGCTTGTCGTGAATGTCGGCGGCGCGGCGGCTCACCTCCAGCCCCCCGGGCAGCAGGCCCCGGGTATGGCAGCCGCGGTAAATACACGCTTTCATGACGCTCCAGATGCGCAGCAGGCCTGATTTTACTTCCGCCTCCTGCCGCCAGGTTTTTTCGTTTTCCATCACCACCTGCCAGATGGCGCCATCCAGGCTGGAGCAGTGTTTTTCCAGCTCCCGGCCCGTGGCGATGGGGTAGGGGAGGCGGACAGGGTTCTCTTCCGGTTCTTCTCCTTCTTTTACGACAAAGCCTCCGCCCACTGAGTAATAAGTGGCGTCGTACAGGCGGCCGCCCCGTTCGTCAAATGCTTCGAAAATCAGCCCGTTGGCGTGCCCCGGCAGGCGTTCGGAGTAATGGAACTCGATGGCCTTTGCAGGGTCGAACGAAATGGGACGGCTGCCGCCCAGGCAGAGGCTGTGCTGCTCCGCGATCCGTTTCGGGAGGTGCTGCACCTCTTCTACCGGGATAGTTTCAGGATCCTGTCCGCACAGGCCCAGCAGCACGGCGATATCGGTGCCGTGCCCGACGCCGGTGAGGGCCAGCGAGCCGTAGAGGTGGGCTTTGACACTGTGCGTAGCATCCAGCAGGCCTTTGGCCTGCAGTTCTTTCCAGAATCGCTCGGCGGCGCGCCAGGGCCCCAGGGTGTGGGAACTGGACGGGCCTACGCCGATCTTGAGCATGTCAAATACGCTAATGGGTTCCATGGTCAGGGCATTTGGGCGAAGGAGGGCTGGGTGTCGAACCGGGGGTGTGTACGGTGTACGGTCAGGCGAAGCTTGAGCGGTGTACGGTGTACGTGCCGATCCGGAGAGCCTGCTTAACCGGTTTTCGATGTGTAACCCCCAATCCGGTTTTATGGCCTTGCGGTTTTGCGGCCGAAATACCATAACACCGAAATACCGAAACACCAGGCGATAAAAAGTTGGGGCCCACATATCGAACCCGGGCTAACTATATAGCCATATAACACTATAGCCCTTCAGCTATCCTCCCGCCTTCGCGGTTATGGATTCAAAAATACGGGGATTGTTGGGAATTGGCGTTTAAGTTGGCAAAAATATGGCTGTAAAAGCACTCCGGCCAGCTCATCCCCGCCATCCTGTGGTGGAAGCTGATGATCAAAAAGCAGGAACACCAAATCCGCAAGGACGAAAAAACGCGGATCGAAGAAGGCCGGAAAGTGAAAAACGCCCTGGAAAGCCGCCGGCCGGATGCGACGGATTCATCCGGTGCGTAAAGTGAAATGCTTCCTTTACCCCGCCTCACCCTACATACACCTGCACTCCCTGCACAACCGCCAGCACCAGGAACAGCCCGCTGAGGAAATAATTCAGGTTGCGGGCAAAGTAGTCCGCCCGTTGGAGGATGAACCGGGCAAAGCGGGCGTAACCCGAAAGCAGGGCGAAGGCACCAAGCGCAACGCCGCCAATAAAGAGCAGGTAGAAGGGAGTGTGCAGTTGGATCAGCCCCTCCGCTTTCAGCAAAGCGCCCATGGTGAAAAAGTAAGGGACATACAGGGCGTTCATGCCGGCCACGGCCATGCCCACCAGGAAGGGATGCCCTTTTCGCCGGCTGCCCTTGACCTCCTTGCTGCGCAGGGCCTGGTAGAAAAAGAAAAAGGCCAGCGCCAGGAACAGGCCCGCCGACGCCGCCCGGATGTAGGTGAAAATCTCCGGATGCCGGCTGAGGTAGCCGGCGAAGGCTACGGCGATATAGGCGTAGAAAAAGATCGTCGTGGAAGCGCCGGCGCTATACCGCAGGCCGCCGCGCAGGCCCTGCTTCATGGTGGTCGTAACAGCAGTCATATTGACCAGGCCTGGCAGGGAAATGCCTACCGCAGTGAGCAGGAAACCGAAGAAAACGGGGCTGAGGTAATCCATGGGGCAAAGGTACTACAAAACAATTATCCTTCTGCTCATTCCCCGGTTCTCTCCGGCTACATGCAACAGATAAATGCCAGGCGTTAAACCGGCTTCGGTTATGTTTATCTGGAATCCTTCCTTGTCCTGTTTCATTTTTTTCTGCAGTACACGGTTGCCCAGAACGTCATACAGGCTGACCCGCCATTCTCCGTTTGCCGGCGTTCCTGGTAAATGAATATGCACCCGTCCGCCGTCCACCGGGTTGGGGTATATTTCGGCCGGCAGCGGTTCCTGCCCGTTTGTATTGACCGCACCTGCGGAAATATCAATCCAGTTGATATTAAACCCGCCGGTTGCCACCTGCATTTTCAGGATGTGTTCTCCGGCTTCGAGAGCGATGCTGCCGGAGATGGTCGTCCAGTTTTGCCAGCCTCCCGTGTTCGGAGTAGAAATAGACAGGGCGGGCTGGTTGTCGGCCAGGAATTCAATCGCTCCGGCCCTTGTGCCCGACACCCGGGCGCGCAACTCGTAAGTTCCGCTGGCCTGGACATCAATTTTGTATTCGGCCCAGTCGCCGCTCTCCGTCCAGCCGATATTCAAAAACCCGTCGCTGTCTGCCGTCAGTTCAGCAAAAAGCCCGGACATCAGAAAATATTCTTCGGTTTCGATCCTGCCGGGTATCGGGAACCGTTTATCCGGGTCGTAAACCGGGATATCCATATACAACTGCCCCAGCTCGGTCAGCGTCCCGTCGGCGCCGTACAGGTCGATATAGGGGTAGGCGCCGGGCCCCCCGGAAGTCCTGCCGATAAACCAGGAATACCGATACACGCCGGGGTCGCGCTCCAGGAAGTTCACTGTTCCGGCGAGGTAATTTTTCTGGGCGTTCAGGGTGGTGGCCGAACCGTCCCATGCCGCGAATTCGGTCACCCATATCGGTTTGCCGTATCGCCTGGCTTCTTCTACGTAGCCTACTATGGAATTGCCGCCCCCGTACCAGTGCAGGGCAATGTGGTCCACCCGGCAATCCGCGCAGGCTGCAAAAAAATCGTCGAGGTAAGCAAAAGGGTTGGAATAAGTCACGCCGTTCTCGGAGACGCAATTGCCGCAATAATTCACAGCCGGCCCGACGATTTCCAGGCCGTGGTTTTCCGCTATGGCCTGGAGGGCCGGCCAGGCCGCCGCCGCCTGGGAGGGCGTCATGTTGGCCTGATCCCGGAAGTTGGGTTCGTTGAATCCCAGGATATACCGGACATTCGGATCCTGGCCGGCCCAGTTGGCCACCCCGTTTATGCCGGCGCTGTTCCATGCCATGGGCGTGAAGTCGACATGGTAATCCGGGTAGGTGGTGCGGATGGCTGCATCAGGCGCAGCCGCCCAGTTATACCACCAGGAGATGCCCGGGGAGGCAACTGCCATGTCATTTGCGGAATGGTAACCGTAGGAAATCCCCCGTTTGTAGCTTTTTGCCTGGGCAAACCCTTCGGAAACAAGCGTTGCCAGGACCAGTAGCAGGAATGCTTTTTTCATTTAAATTCGGATTGCGGCTTTCAAAACTAGTTTCGGCAGTAAATACGGACAACCAATAATAACTGCGCCCAACTCGGGATGGCGTTAATAACTCCCCCGGAATTTCGTGCCGCTTTCACCAGTCCACCTTGCCCAGCCCCTCCTCCCGGAACTGCAGGGCATAGAACCGCAGCCCCAGTTCCCGCGACGGCTCGTCGAACAGGAAAATCACGAAAGCAGTGCCCCGCCCGTCCTTGTGCAGGGCGAGCAGCTCGCAGTGGTTCCAGCGGGCGAAGCTGGCCTTGGGGCGGAAGAAAAACTGCATGCCCCAGTCGGCATGGAAACCATCCGACAATATCTCCGGATCGATTTCCCGGGCTGCAATGCGGTAGTCCTGGTCGTTGGTGGCCAGGTGCATGGCCAGCCGGCTGGCCTCGACGTGGGGCGCGTCGGCTGTGGGAGCGCCCAGTTCGTAAGGCCGGATAAGGTAGCGGATTTCGATGCCCTCTTTTCGGGACCGGATGGCATAGTCATAAGACTGGATCGGGTTCTTCCACACTGGTGTCTGCTTGTAGTTCGCCTCAACAGGTTCGATGAACTCGATGCCGGCCTGGCCGAGCAACCGGGCGAACTCGTCCCCTGTTCTGATTTGAGCGCGAGACGGGGCATAAGCCAGGAAAAAAAAGGCAAAGGGCAGTATTATTCTGTGTGACATTTTGCTTATTGTTTTGTTTTTCAGTAAGTTACGAACAAGGGCGGCCCAGGCTCGTTCTATAACCGAATAAATTACGAAAATACAAAACGATAAAAATGAAAGCGATCAGATATTTTGCAGCCTTTTTTGCCGGCCTTCTGTTGGCAGCCTGCCAGCAGACGCCAAAAGAAGCGGCTCACCAGGAGAACAACTACCGTTTTGAGGGCCTTACCGTTGCGGACGAGGCCGACGTGCTGACCAACTACGCGGCCAACACCCTGTTGTCCATCGAGCTGTCAGATGTCGCCGTCCAGGATGGGTTTTCGGAAGAGGTGCGCGCCCTGGCCGCTACTATGGCCAAAGACCACCGGCAATTGTTCGGCGAGCTGGAGAAACTGGCGGCCAATTTTAATATGGCCCTGCCCGCCAAACTTTCAGAAGAGCAGATGGAAATGGTGGAAATGCTGAAGTCAAAGAACGGAAAGGCGCTCGACGAAACCTACGTCGATATGGTAATTTCTTACCACGAAGCATTCTCCGACAAGATGGAAGCCATCATGAAAAACACTTCCTACGAAGGCATGCTGGACTTTGCCCGCCTGGTCGACTCCCACCATTATGTGCATCTGAATGAAGCGAAGAAGCTCCGGATGAGCCTTGACGCATGATGGAGTACCTGGTATCAGGCGGAGGCTGGACGAGTTGCTGTTGTCAGTTGGAGTGCCTGATCGTATCGGCGGCCATATAGCCAAACAGACAACAAACAACCTGCGTGACTGCCGGGCGCCTGTTCCGAGACCTGATTTCCAGAACAACATACCACCCCCATCCCGGGAGCGGGCTCGGGAAGAGCGAAATCCGGCACCGCCTACAGGCATACCCCTGCAGGGTGGCTGCCGGAATTTTTTATATTAGTTCAGTATGGATTAGATGGAGAACGGAAGCCTGGTCAGGCCGGGGCGACCCTTATTTTTTCCTTTATGGACTGGATTAAGGCGGGAGAAGGTTTGCGTCGGTGGATTTTGCTTTTAATAAATTCGCGGAAGGATTTTTCCTGGCTGAGGACTTTCAGGTAGGCGGGGTTGGCTTTTATTTCCCTCAACAGTTCTCGCTCGGCACTTTCGCTCAACTCGTTATCCAGATACATGGTGACCTTTCGTACGAGCTCCTGATAGTTTTGATCTCTCATTGGTGACGTTTTTTTACCAACGGCGGGGCTTTGGAACCCGTTGGGGGCAAAACCGGCCGGGACAAAACGCCCAATCCGCCGGCACCGGGCTGCAGGAGCCGCCGGGCCGGGAGAGAGACGTTGTATATTTTTGTCCTTTAAAGCGTATCATATCAGCCTGTTTGCTTTCAACGAATGAAACCTGCCTGTACCCGGAGATACATACGTAAACTTTGGCAGCAGACAAGTTTCATGGGGTAAAGCCCTGCCGAATGGCAGGTGGTTAACGAATCATTTCCGTTTGTCCTTATAGCCTAAGGACTTGGCGTATTCTTGTAATTTTTCTTTAAGCATATTTCTTGCGCGGTGCAGCCTGGAGCGCACCGTTCCGATGGGAATATCGATGATCTTCGATATTTCCTCATAGGTGAACCCTTCGATGTCGCACAAGAGGATAACCACGCGGAAGTCAACCGGCAGGGAGTTGATGGCGTTGGTCACTTCATCGCCCATCATATGCTGGAACATTTCCTCCCGCAAGTCCATATAGCTGGTCAGGCTGGTGTCCTCTTCATCGTGATAACTGACTATTTCTTCGTAGTCGACCTGTGTGGGTTGCTTGCTTTTTTTCCGGTACTGGTTGATGAAGGCGTTCTTCAGTATTTTGAAGAGCCATGCCTTGGCATTGGTGCCTTCCTTGTAGTTTTCAATGAACCGGTATGCTTTCAAATAGGTTTCCTGGACGAGGTCGTTGGCGTCTTCCTCGTTGTAGGTTAAGTGATAGGCAAAAGTATAAAGCGCATCTATCTGAGGCAAAAACTCTTGCTCAAAAATCCTATCATATCGTTCCTGGGTGTCGTTATATTCCGTCATTAGGGTCATAAAGATAGGAATATTTTGAAAAAGGCAAAGCCTCGACGTCAAAATACAGGCACCTGCTAGTTGGTTGATAAATAATTGTGTTACAATTGGTTGTAAGGAGGGGTTTGAGGTGTAAGCATTTGCTTTGGCGCTTACAAAAGCACTAACTGGCTTTTGTCCAAAAAAGTTTCCTCCCGGGAGGAAAAGTTTGATTGTTTCGTGGAAACTCCGGCCGCCCTTCCGGGTAAAAAACAGGGAAACGGCGAACCCTTTCTCTCCTTAAACCATTTCCCCGGGCCATTGTTTCCCTTCAGTCCAGGGCACTAATCGCCGGGATTGCCTGTTTTTCTGACGAAAACCTCCTAATTTTATGACTTTAATCAGCAAAGGATCAATAGTGAAACCATCATCTTCCCAAGAAAAAGAGGACCCCACTGCCGAATCGCGTAAGCGCGACCATATTGAGCTGGCGTTTGAATCGCAGGTGTCGCGGTCTTCGCTGGATGAACGCTTCTACTACGAGCCTCTGCTTTCGGGGCATCCCCGGCGTGGGGACATGAAGAGCTTCCTCTTCCTGGGCAAAGCCATGCGCGTGCCGATATGGGTGTCGAGCATGACGGGGGGGACGGAATGGGCCCGGACCATCAACCACAACCTGGCGCGCGCCTGCCGGGATTTTGGCATGGGAATGGGGCTGGGGTCCTGCCGGTCCTTGCTGTACAGCGACGAGACCATCCCGGATTTCGATGTGCGGAGCATCATCGGCGACAGCCTGCCCCTGTACGCGAACCTGGGCATTGCTCAGCTCGAACAACTTATCGACCGGGGAGAATTGCACCGGGTCAGGGAACTGGTGGATAAACTGCAGGCCGACGGGCTGATCATCCATGTCAACCCCCTGCAGGAGTGGCTGCAGCCCGAGGGCGACCGCTTCGGGCAGCCTCCCCTGAAGACGATCGCTACTTTTCTGGAAAAGGCCGACATGCCGGTCATCGTCAAAGAGGTCGGGCAGGGCATGGGATATGAGAGCCTCCGGGCGCTGATGCAGTTGCCGCTGGCGGCCATTGATTTTGCCGCCAACGGGGGAACCAATTTCGCGCGGCTGGAAATGCTGCGCGGAGACGAAGCCCGGGCCCGCGTTTATGAACAGCTGGCCTACGTGGGCCACAGTGCAGCCGAAATGGTAGGAATCTACAATCAGTTGCTGGAAGAGCTGGGCACCAGGGCCATCTGCCGGCAAGTCATCATTTCGGGGGGAGTGAAGTCTTTCCTCGACGGCTACTATCTGATCAACAAGGTCAGGGGAGCAGCCGTTTACGGGCAGGCTTCCGCATTCCTGAAACACGCCCGCGGATCATACGAAGAGCTGTACGGCCATGTGGAGGCACAGGTGCAGGGGCTGGAACTGGCCAAAGCCTTTCTCCGGGTGAAGTAGGGACAGGGCTGCCGGAACGAGGTTCCAGGGACAGTTTTTGTCCCCCTCGACCCGCTCGGGGTGAAATTGGTTATTGTGCCGGCATTTTCGTAAGCCGCCGGTTATTTGCCAATTTTATCTTGATAAACAGCAAGGGACGATCAACTGCATGTTGCTCCTGGCAGCAGAATAACGGAAAAGATACAAAAAGCCTAATTATAAAATGCAGGAAAAAACCATTTCAGGCTTTTCGAAACTCTCAAAAGCCGGCAAGGTCCGGTGGGTGGTGGAAAATTTTTTCCGGGACCCGGAGAAAGCCGCCCGCGAACTGAAGAGTTTCTGGCATGAAGATGAAGAACAGCAACGCATTCTGGATGGTTTCAGCGAGAATACCATCAGCAACTATTACCTGCCCTACGGGGTGGCGCCGAATTTTATGGTCAACGGCAAATTATATACCGTTCCCATGGTCATCGAGGAAAGCTCCGTGGTGGCGGCGGCTTCCAGCGCCGCCAAGTTCTGGCTGTCCCGCGGCGGTTTCCACGCCGAAGTCCTCTCCACCCGGAAGGTCGGCCAGGTGCATTTCAGCTGGGGAGGAGACAGCGCCCTGCTCTTCCGGCATTTCGGCGAGCTGGAAAAACGGCTGCGCCAGGACGCCGCCCACATCACCGTCAACATGGAAAAGCGGGGCGGAGGCGTCCTCGACATCGAACTGCTCGATATGGCCCACCTGGAGCCGGATTATTACCAGCTCAAAGTATCCTTTGAGACGTGTGATTCCATGGGGGCCAACTTCATCAACTCCGTCCTGGAAGAATTCGGCAGCACCCTGGAGATTTTCGTCCAGGAACATCCCGCCTTTGAAGGAGAGGGCCAGCCTCTGGAGGTGATCATGGCTATTTTGTCCAACTACACCCCCGAGTGCATCGTCCGGGCATGGGTTGAATGCCTGGTCGGCGACCTGGGTTCCGGCTGCAGCGGGATGAGCCCGGAGGAATTCGCGGATAAATTCGCCAAGGCGGTGCGCATTGCCCATATCGACCCGCACCGGGCCGCCACGCACAACAAGGGCATTTTCAATGGCGTGGACGCTGTCGTGCTGGCTACGGCCAACGACTTCCGCGCCGTCGAAGCCTGCGGCCATACCTACGCCGCCCGCGACGGGCAGTACCGCAGCCTCAGCTCCTGCAGTGTTGAAAACGGGATGTTCCGGTTCTGGCTGGACCTGCCCATCGCCCTGGGCACCGTCGGCGGGCTGACCCGCCTGCACCCTGTCGCCCGACGCTCCCTGGAGCTGCTGGGCGACCCCGGCGCCGAAGAACTCATGATGGTCATCGCCGCTACCGGCCTGGCTCAGAACTTCGCTGCCCTGCGCTCCCTGGTGACGACCGGCATCCAGAAAGGCCATATGAAAATGCACCTGATGAATATCCTCAACCACCTGGAAGCCAGCGAACGGGAAATGGCCGAAGCCGCAGAGCACTTCAAAGACAAGGTGGTCTCCTTCACCGCCGTGCGGGAGTTTTTGAAACTTTTCCGGGAAAAGAAAGGCAGCCTGGCATGAAAGGAGTCATCTTCGATATGGACGGCACCATGGTCGACAACATGATGATCCACCACCGCGCCTGGCAGCGCAAGCTGGCGGCGCTCGGCCTGGAACTCTCCCTGGAGGAAGTCCGGGAAAAAATTCACGGCATCAATACGGAAATTCTCGAACGCTTGTTCGGAAGCCGGTTCACGCCTGAAGAAAGAGCGCAAATATCCAATGAAAAAGAGGCGGAATACCGCCGGATATTCCGCGGAGAACTCCACCTGGTCGACGGCCTGCCCGAATTTCTGGAAGCGCTGGCCGCCGCCGGCATCCCCATGGCCATAGGGACGGCGGCACCCCCCGAAAACGTCGACTTCGTGCTCGATGAACTGAACATCCGGCATTATTTCAGAGGCGTTTTTCACGCGGGCAGCGTCTCCCGGGGAAAACCCGACCCGGAAATCTTCGAAAAAGCCGCCGGCAGCATGGGCCTTGCCGCTCCGGACTGCCTTGTTTTTGAAGACAGCCCCACGGGCGCCGAAGCCGCGCTGCGGGCCGGAAGCCCCGCTATCATCCTTACCACTACGCACCGCAAGGCCGAATTCCGGCGGTTCCCGAACGTCAAAAAATTCATCCCCGATTTTTTATCCTTAACCCCCGGCCACCTACACACCCTTTAGCCGCTCGTCGAAGACTCCAGTCTTCGACGCCATTGCCTGCAACCATTGCCTGCAACCCCAAAATTCCTTAATTTCCCCGCCAAAAACCGACTCCCATCGAAAAGACATTTTACGCCAACGGCAAGCTCCTCCTCACCGGCGAATACTTCGTGCTCGACGGTGCCCTGGCGCTGGCCCTGCCTGTTCGCTTAGGTCAGCAGCTGACCGTAACGGAACAGCCCCACCGGAGCAACCACCAATGGGTGAGCCTCGACCACGAGGGGCGCCCCTGGTTCGAAGGGCGCTTTGCGCCAACCGGGGCCTACATCTCCGGTAACGATGAGGACACCGGCAACCGCCTGGAAGCCCTCTTCCGGTCCATCGAGCGGCAGCACCCGGACTTCTGGCTGGGCCGCCTCCCGCTGCGCTTCGAAACGCGCCTGGGCTTCCCCCGGCAGTGGGGCCTGGGCAGCAGCTCCACCCTGGTAGCGGCGCTGGCCGAATGGGCAAAGGCCGACGCCTTCCGCCTCCTGGAGGATACCTTCGGCGGCTCCGGTTATGACATCGCCTGCGCCTATGCCCGCCAGCCCATCCTCTTCCAGCGCCGCGAAGGCAGGGGGCATTATGTGGAATGCCCCTACGCGCCTCCTTTTGCCGACAACATCTGTTTTATTTACCTGGGAAAAAAGCAGGACAGCCGCGAGGGCATCGCCCGTTACCGGGAGGCCGTCAACGACTCTCCCCGCCTCGTCGAAGGCATTTCCCGCCTGACTATGGACTTTCTGGGCGCCCGGACGGTGAAGGAAGGCATTGCCGTCCTGGAAGCGCACGAACAGCTGGTGAGCGAATCCCTCCACCTGCCGCGGGTCCAGGAACGCTACTTCTACAACTTCCCCGGCACCGTCAAATCGCTGGGCGCCTGGGGCGGCGATTTTGTGATGGCCCTGAGCGATAAACCGGCCGAAGCCACCCGCCAGTACTTCCGGGTGAAAGGCTTTGAGACGGCCTTTACCTGGAAGGAACTGGCAGGATAGGTTCAATGCAGGGATAATTTTTTGCTCGCGACCAGCCCGTCCACAGCCACCGCCTGCACGAAGTAAATTCCCCGCCCAAGATCGGGAATTTTAAGCACGCTGCTGCCGGCATCGGTTCGCCCCAGCAGTTGCCTGCGGCCGCTCACGTCGGTCAGGAACAAAGATAGATCGTACCCGAGCGGGTTTTGCACCCGCAGGGTTCGATCACTCGGGAGGTAGTGCAGCTCCACCTCCGGCAGGAGCGCTTCCTGCTCATCGACCTCTGTAATAAGCGGACAACCCAGCGGGTTCTCCCCGTTCTCGATGGTAGAGCCAGGTGTCAGGTCCACCCCAGCAAAGCCGGAGAAATCCGGGCCGAGCTTGTACGCCCGGAAGTTGCTGTTGTTGTTGACGCTCTGACCCTGAGTGGCCGGGAAATCGCCGAACAGGGGAATGACGTATTCCCAGACGATGTTCCTTTCAGGATCAATCTCGAAGATCAGCCCCGGCGAACCGGCGTTGATCAGCGTATTGCCGTTGGGCAGGCGGTGGGCATTCGACAGGAAGGCGGAGTAAAAGGACTCGCCGGGGCGGTCGCCGTACACCCACTCGGGCAGCTCCGGCCCGATGGGGCCTTCGCCGGGGATGATATAGCCCCCAATGCTGTCCTGCGGTGGCACGAGGATTTCAACTGTAGAGTAATCGGGTCCCGGCCGGCCGTTGCCGTTGTTGTATATCATGATCTTGCCGGCGTCGGGCAACCCCTCCGGTATCCAGTGGACGCCGTGCTGGCCGAAAAGCTTCTGCTCGCTGACCGGCGCCCGGCGGTAGGCCGACGCGTTGCCCCAGCGGTAGAGGATGTCCCCACCCTTGCCGTAGCGGCCGCCGCTGTGGGAGGCGGCCTCTTCGATGGTAGTGCTGTGGTCGAGGATCCAGATTTCGTCGGAATTGCGGGTGCTGATCAGGATTTGGTCCAACTCCGGGTGGTAGTCGATGGAGTTGAAGTGGTTCCAGTCGCGGGTAGAGTTGGAGTTGGAGCTGTTGAGTTCGGGCAGGTTGATGTCGAACAGCTCGGGGTGTTCTTCCACTACGCCGAAGTTTTGTTTGGATGGGTCGAAGTCCTGGATGTAATGGTCTTTGATGCGCCATTCCCAGACGATGTTCATGTCGTCGGCGCCCACCGGTTCCAGCTCGATGATGCGTTCGGACCACATGTAGCCTTCGTTGGCTATCTCGTCTGGGTCTCTGCCGAGTTCGATCAGTTCTTCGGTGTACACCAGCTCCCAGGTGAGCGCCAGGATGTGGCCGTTGGGCATGTACACGGCATCGTGGTGGGAAATCCAGGTAGGCGTGTTGATCTCGTAAGACCAGACGGTGTTGTTGTCCCAGTCCACCAGTTCCAGCCCGCCGGCATTGCTGGCGGAGGTGAAGGGCCCGGCGGGGCTGGGCTTGTAGGTGCGCAGCATCAGCCCGTTGTCCAGGAAGTAAGCCGCCAGGCCGGGGCGGGTGCCGCGGGCCCATTCGTTGACGAGGCGGCCGCAGTTGTCGACGATGTAAGCCTTCGTCCCGGAAAAGGGCGAAAAGAAGGTGTAGCCCTCCTGGGCGCCTTCCTCGTATACCGTGACGCCGACGGTGGGCTGGGCATGGAGATGCAGGGCGAACAGCAAAGCCAGCAAGTTGAAAAGCAGGTATTTGTGGATCATGGAAATGGATTGTGACATTAGCTAGTGAACTTTTGAGGGCACAGGGGCGCATAGAGGTTGCACCTATGTGATCTATGTGCGCTATGTGGTTAAAAATAACCGTTAAGTGCTTGTTTGGAGGTAGTCATTTGGGCTGCAAATTGCCGCTTTTGGAATCCCGACCCTGTGGGTACGGGACAGGCTCTCACTTTGCCATTTTTTCGCTCCATAGCGCTGCTATGAACCTCAAAAATGGCTTTGTGAGAACCCAAAA
>JAGFJD010000064.1 GCA_024102975.1 Phaeodactylibacter sp.
CCCGAGCAGGACCGGCTGGTGGACGAACTCTATGCAGCCGCTACCAAAGGGAAGCGCCAGTACCTGCCGAAGATCAAACAAGCCATCAGCCGGTATCCGCATCTCCCTGTTTTTAAGAACTTCCTCTACGTCCTCTACGGCAAGCTGGGCATGAAGGCGGAGGCCCGGCGGGTGCTGGAAACCATCAGAGAGCAGCACCCCGACTACGTGACGGGGAAGATCACCCGCGCCATGAGCGCCCTGGACGACAACAAGATGGAAGAAGCGGCGGAAATCCTGCACCATTTCGACCTGAAGGAACTGGCGCAGGCCTGCGGCAGGCAGGAGCTGCACTATTCCGAAGTGCTGAAGGCCTGGCATACAGCCGCCCGCTACCACCTGCAGCTCGACGACCCGGACCGTGCCGAGCAGTACTGGGAAATGATGGAAGAACTGGAACCGGACAGCGAGGTGGGAAAGCTCATTGCCCAGGCCCTGGTCATCAAGCGCATGCAAAAGGGCATGGAACGCATGAAGAAAGAACGGGAGGCGGAGCAGTGGGTGGACAGTTTCCCTACCTATATCGTTGAACAAAGCGCGCAGGAACCGGAGCTGCCCCACCCGGAACTGGAAGCGCTTTACCTCTACTCGGAAGAGGACCTGCCGGAAGACGTGATCCGGGAAATCCTGGAGCTGCCCCGCGACAGCCTGCGCGCCGGCCTGCGGATGATCCTGGAAGACTGCTACCGCCGGTTTGATTATTTTACGGAAAAATATGAGGATGGCTGGGATCCCGACGAGCAGAACTTCCACATCCACGCCCTGTACTTCCTCCGGCAGGTTGGCGAGCCGGAAGACCTCGACGCCCTGCTCAACCTCTACCGCCAGGGACAGGAAGTGCTGAATTACTGGTTTGGCGACTATTTCTCCGAACTCAACTGGTATACGCTCTACGAACTGGGCCAGGGGCAGCTGGACAAACTCAAAGCCTTCGTGCTGGAACCTAACCTGGACTATCATCCCCGGCTCCTGGTATCCCAGGCGCTGGCCCAACTGGCCATACACCAGCCTGGCCGCCGGGCAGAAGTGCTGGACTGGTTCCGCGACGTCTTCCAGTACCACCTGGACCATCCCGACGACAAAACCCGCATCGACACCGCCTTCCTCGGCTGGTCGGCCGCCGAAGCGCTCAACCTGCGCGCCCGCGAACTCTGGCCCCTCATCGAACAAATGTACGAACAGGGCTTTATCCCACCCCACTACATGGGCAACCTGGAGGAGCTGAAAAAAGAAATGGAACGGCCCTTCGCCGAATTCGACAGGAAACCGCTGCCTGCCGACATCTTCGAGCACTACGAGGGCGGCCACCACCAGCGCCGCGCCAAAGCGGAGCCGGTTCCCGAAATAGAGGCGATGCTCAAAGACGAAAAACACGGCAAGCTCCTCTCCGCAATGGCTTCCCTGATGAACAGAGCCGCCGGAAACCCGGATTCGGAAGAAGAGGAAGAAGAACCCGAATACTGGGGACCTCAACAAACCGTAAAAAGCACTAAAGTCGGCCGCAACGACCCCTGCCCCTGCGGGAGCGGGAAAAAGTATAAGAAATGCTGTGGGAAAAAATAGTGTGGCCGGCAAAACTGCCGCCCGGCCTGGTCCCGGAAGGCACTTTTGCCGGCTTTGGCCGCTCCGGCCAACTACCGTTGACCAGGTGAAAACAAAACAACGCTTTTGATTTCCCCTGGTTAAAAACAAAAACTACTTTCGTTTTCCCTTGGTTGTTTCGGGATTCAACCCTATATTAGAGCCAGAACTTATTGCTGGCTATGGAAATTCAACGAAAGTTGCTGCCCGAGTTGCGGGAACACCTGAAAAAAAAAGAAATCACTTTGCTGATCGGCCCCCGCCAGGCCGGCAAGACTACCCTGCTGAAGGCTCTGATCAAGCAATTGCAACAGGAAGGGCATTTGTGCTTGTTTTTCAACCTCGATATCGATACGGATGCCCAGCATTTTACCACTCAGCACCGCTTTGTGCAAAGGATCAAAGCCCTTACAGATGAAAAACCTGCGTACGTTTTCATAGACGAAGTACAACGCATTGAAAATGCAGGTTTGTTCCTGAAAGGCATTTATGACCGCGAACTGCCTCACAAGTTCATCGCTACAGGTTCCGGGAGCCTGGAACTAAAGGAGAAAATAGCCGAATCCCTGGTCGGCAGAAAACGTAATTTTTATCTGTATACTGTTTCTGTGGAAGAGTTTGCCGAATACAGGACAGAAGGCCTGCATGAAGGGAGGATCGCGCAGGTTCTTGCCACCGATCCAATCCTCGAAGGCCAACTGCTCCAGGAATATCTTACTTATGGGGGATACCCGCGCGTCATAACAGCTTCGCCCTCCCGGGAAAAGAACGCCATGCTGGCAGAAATTTTCCAGGGTTACATCGAACGGGACATCCGCCTGCTATTGGAACTGGAAAAGTCCCGGTCTTTTGTCACGCTTCTACAACTGCTTGCCAGCCGCATCGGGCAACTGACCAACTACAATGACCTTGCCAAACATGCTGAAATCTCTGTGCCCACCGTTAAAAACTACCTCTGGTACAGCGAAAAGACTTTTATCACCGCTGCCATAACGCCTTTTTTCCGCAACAAAGAAAAGGAGATCGTCAAATCTCCCCAGTATTACTTCCTGGACCCTGGCCTGCGTAATTTCCTGCTGGGCATCCAGCAGCCGGAAAAGCAGCCCGAAGATTTTGGTTTTCTTTTTCAGCAACTGGTTTTCCGCCTGCTTGAAGAACATTACCGGAATTCCGTAGCCTCCATCCACTACTGGCGCACACAAAACCAGGCAGAAGTGGACTTTGTCGTGAACACCGGCCTGAGCCTGATCCCGGTAGAGGCCAAGGTTGCTCAATTGAAACAACCCAAAATAAGCCGCTCCCTGCACAGCTTCATCGAACAGTACCAGCCCCG
Source organism: Phaeodactylibacter sp. (assembly GCA_024102975.1). Lineage (GTDB taxonomy): Bacteria > Bacteroidota > Bacteroidia > Chitinophagales > Saprospiraceae > JACJXW01. The sequence continues at coordinate 2,954 of JAGFJD010000064.1, forward strand.
GGAAGCCTGGGTGGTCAACCGCAGCCTGCAGGAAAAGGCGCAGGTGGGTTCCACTACGGTTTGGTTTCGCCCGTGGTATGAGCTGTTGTGAGGCGATGTTCACCGTGAACGCCAGCCCTCCCGACATGGGCAACATGCGCGAAACTTTTTTTGCCAACCAGCTGGGATACCAGCATGCCATCACCTTCCCGGAAAAAGGAGACTTCCTGATCGATGGAAATTTCCTTTTTGAAACAGGCGGAAAAAACAAAACAGGGAAGCAAACCCACCACTGGCCGGCGGACAAAGCCTTCACCGCCGCCGACGGCATCGAGTACGGCCGGGGGAACCGGATTCCCCTGTGGTTATTTGGCTTCCTGTATTAAAATTCCACTCAAAACCCCAACAAAATCCCCGCTCCTCCCGTATCAAAAGACGATGTTGCAACACGCGGCAAGCACGTAGCAGGAATAAAGCAGACCACTGGACATTTTGGGGGCTACTTGTGTAAAGGTGTGAAAGTGTAAACGTGTAAATGATTGGGAGCCAATTTCTTTTACACCTTTACACGCTTACACTTTTACACGGGCCAGAAAATG
>JAGFJD010000076.1 GCA_024102975.1 Phaeodactylibacter sp.
ACATGTTCCTCTTCAGCGCCCGGCTGTTTTACGAATGTTTCAAAACCAAGCGCTGGAAAGGCATGCGCCTTTGGGCTGCCGACGGCACCGGTTTCCGGCTCCCCGACGAAGAATGGCTGGGCGAAGAATTCGGCTGGCACGGCAACCAGCACAACAGGGTGCCTTCCAGCCGCCTGTTAGCCTATTATGACTTGCTCAATCAAATCCTCGCTGCTGCCCAATTCCATACCCGGTACGTGGCTGAAACAGTAGTGGCGCAGCGCTCCATTGCCGAAATCCCGAAGGATGTTTGCACTGTATATGACAGGGGCCATGCTTCACACACCATCCCTTTCCTGCACCAGTACTACGGCTCCCATTGCATCATCCGGATGCCTGTCGGCTTTAGCAATACTGTCAAAGCCTTCGTTGCCAGCGGCAAAAAAGAGCAAATTATTACCGAGAGGCTCTCTTACAAATCCCGGATAGTGCTCAACAGCCTGGGCATCCCTGTCAATGCCCAAACTACCATCACTTACCGCCTCATCCGCGTAATATTGCCCACCGGCGAGGTTGAGGTGTTGCTCACCACCTTGCTTGATACCAAGCGTTTCAAACGCGGCTACTTCTCAGAAATATACCGCAAGCGCTGGGGTATCGAGACTTGCTTCCACGTCATCAAATCCTTTCTGGAATTGGCCAACTTCTCGGCCTATACCGTCAATAATTGCTGGCAAGATATTTATGCCCACTTTATCAATTACAATATCCAAACCGTATTTTTTACGGCAAAAGAGCGTGAAATCAAAAAAGTAAACAAACAGCGCCAGCACGATTACAAGCCCAACCGCAACGTCACCGCGGGGCTGCTCAAACGCTTCCTGGTCAAATTCATGCTTGGCCCGGAAAAAGAGGTCAAACACTGGCTCAAGGATTTCTACCGAAAAATTATTCAAACCATGGAGCCCATTAGGCCCGAAAAAAACAAGGAACGCCGACGACGTATAATGCGCGGCACTGAGCGGCATATTTATGAAGCAAATTACCGCCGCTGTAAGCAGAAGTATGAATTGAACACATTTAGGCAAAATAAACTGGACAGATTTAGGAAGTATGAATTGAACAGTTTTGGGCAATGGCCCAACTTTGGGGAGGGAGGCCTCACCAAAGCACTGGGTTATGAAAGAATATCAAACCCAACGGTTCATGTTATACTTCGAAATCAAACAGCTGCTGTCGGAAAAATTCAACATCTCGCAGATCAGCAAGAAGCTGTCCATCAGCCGGACGACCGCTCATTTTTATGCGAAGATGAGCGAGGAGGAATTCCTGGAGTGGGTAAAGGAGGTTCGCAAGAAGCAGGGCAAGCTGAGCCCTTATGAAGAACCGGTAAAGAGCCGCCTGTCGGCCCACGCGGACTTGTCTTCCTATCAGGTGCATGACTGGCTATTGGAGCATTACCCGGATCTTAAGGTCAGCCGGCGTGCGGTCACCAGTTTTGTGAAACACCTTCGCAAAGTTTATCACATCCCCAAGCCGGCAAAGCAGAAAAAAAGGCGGGAGTATATGGCAGTGGAGGACTTGCCCTATGGGAAGCAGGCCCAGGTGGACTTTGGTGTCTATGAGATGGCCACCAGCCAGGGGGAAGTCCAGAAGGTGTACTTCATGGTAATGGTGCTGTCGCGCTGCCGCTATAAGTATGTGTATTTTCTCAGCCGCCCCTTTACCACGGCGGATGTGGTTGAAGCTCACGAAAGGGCCTTTGCCTATTTTGAAGGCCTTCCCCAGGAGCTTGTCTACGACCAGGACAAGTTGATGGTGGTAAGCGAAAATGGGGGAGACATCCTGTTCACGGAAAAATTCACGGCCTACCTCAAGGTTCGCAAAATTGAGACTTTCGTATGCCACAAGAGCGACCCGGAAACGAAGGGCAAATCGGAAAGCGTGGTCAAATATGTGAAGTCCAATTTTTTGAACCAACGCCCTTTTATTAATGGCGAAGTGCTCAATGCCGAATGCCTGGCCTGGCTGAAGAGGACGGCCAACGGCCAGGTTAACGGGACAACCCAACGTATCCCGGCCGAGGAGTTTTTAGAAGAAAAACAACACCTTGGCGTGCTCCACCCCATCTCTCTGGACTGGCTTGCCTATGAGCCCTACCACGTGCGCAAAGACAACCTCATCACCTGGAAAGGCAACCGCTATTCTGTCCCCGAGGGCACGTACAAAGGCCAACAAACCAAGGTGTGGGTTAAGGTTGAGGAGGAGGAATACCTGGGCATTTATGATGAGCAAAAAGAGCAAATCATCAAGCACAAAATCAGCCTGGGCAAAGGCCAAACCATCATCAACTCCAACCACAGGCGGGACAGGAGCAAGAAAATAAATGAGCTTATGGGGCAAGTTGCCAAGCTGTTCCCGGATCAACAAACGGCTCAAAATTATTTTACCCAGCTGCAGAAAGCCAAGCCCCGGTACATCCGCGACCAACTACTCCTGATAAGAAAGGCCATTCATAAATCGAATGAAGCCTATCTGGGGCAGGCCCTCGAATTTTGCCAGGCCAACAGCATCTTCAATGCCGGCGATTTTACAGCTGTCCTGGACGGGCTCAGCCTGGAAAGCCCGGCGCCGGAACCCCGGTTGGAAGAATTGCTGGCCAAGCCAGTCAACCGCAAGCATTTATCAGCCACCCCTCAAACAAGCAGTATTGACGATTACGAATCTATTGTTAACTCAAAATGACATCGATGATGAAAAAATTACAACACCTCAAACAGCACATGGCCCTGTTGCGGTGGAACGCCACGAACGCGCAGATTGAGCAACTGCTCCAGGAAGCCCAGGAGCAGAAGCCCTCTTACCTGGAATGGCTACTGCGCATCACCCAAAACGAGGTGGATTACCGCTATGAAAAAGCCATGAGCCGCAGGTTGAAAAAAGCGGCCTTGCCGCTTCAGCACCAGCTCGGGCAATTTGACTTTGCGCACCAAAATGGCGTATCGCCCCAACAGCTTGAGCAACTCCGGGAGTTACTCTGGCTGGAGCAGCATTACAACCTGATCCTCATGGGCCCCAGCGGAGTAGGCAAAACCTTCATTGCCGCCGGCCTGGCCTACGACGCCATTAAGGCCGGCTACGATGCCCTGTTCAGGACCATGCAACAGGTGCTCGACACCCTCAAACTCAAGGACATAACCAGGAGCGCCAAAGCGGAATACCACCGCTACCTCAATGCCCAGCTCGTCGTCATCGACGACATGATGATGTTCCCGGTGGAGAAGAATGACGCCAACCGCCTGTTCCACCTGGTCAACCACCTGCATGAAAGAAGCTCCATTGTTATTACGACCAACAAAAGCCCGAAGCAATGGGCAGAAGTACTCAACGATGAGGTGCTGGCTACCGCCATGCTGGACCGGCTCCTGTACCGGTGTGAGATCATCCAGCTGAAAGGAAAGAGCTACCGGCTGGCTAACCGCAAGACGATTTTTGAAAATCCAGCGCAGGGCGCCGGCTGATTTTAGGTGAAAATTTTTTATGTTTATGTGCCAAAAGTGTCCAGTTCATACTTCCCAAAACTGTCCAGTTCATCTTGCCTAAAACTGTTCAGTTCATACTTCTGCTTACACGCCGCGCTTTATAGCCATTTCAATACACCCCAAAACCGAATTTATCCTCGCAATTACAGGAGCTTTTTCCGGTGGCCTTGATCGTTGGTTGCCCAATACAGTATTGCCAGGCTTCTATCATTTTTGGTGTTTTTCGCCCGATTCTTTTACCGGGGAATTATTTCAAAGTTATGTCGGGGCCGCCTTTTGATTTTTGGCGCGGCCAACCTGCTTAACTGTAAACATTCAGCAGTTTATTTAAAATTAATTTCACTGAAATTTATCAGCTCTTTATGAATGTAAACAAGTTTTAACTTAAGAATCATGTTCTTTGTCAAATGGATTTAAGTCGATTTTTCGGAATATAGTTCTGATTTTTAAAAAATGTCGCCAGACCGGCTGAATGTTTACGCTTAACTTAATGGTGTTGAACGCCCAGCGTATATGCCGTGCCGGTGTTTAACCGGCATGGAATATACGCATTGTTGGCTGCTGTGTTACTCGTTTTCTAAAAAGAATCCTCGTCCTTCTAAAAGATCCATCCACGTTTTCAGTTTTTTAAGAGTTATCTGCCATTTAATATCAACTTTATCCTTATCCTTTGAATTAGCAATATTTTCCAATTGTTGTATTTTATTTTTTGCCTCTTTTAAATAAAGTAGTTCGGATTTTAAAAGATAATTTTTTTTATAGCTCTCGTCGGAATTATATTCATTTAAATGAGATTTGTTGACAAACCGTCCATCTATATGTCCGTTAATCATATTTAGTAACATAAATACAGCGAATTCATTTCGAATACTTGTACTTTCACCTTTAGTAGTTCTCGGAGCATCAAACTTGTTCGCCCATTCATGAAGAGTTATAAAAATATCATTATAAATAAGAAAAAGTATATCTATCAAATCTTCATTTATTTTTATTGATGCTCTATCAATTTTATACTTTTGCAATTCAGAAATTAAGTTTTTCTTCTGCTTTCTTAAATCTTTTATTTCTGATACTAAGATGTTTTTTTCATCCCAATAACTTTTTAAGGAAGCATTTTGTTTCTCTTGAATTGCTTTGACTTTTTCCTTAATATTTTCTACCACATTGAAACATGCCTCATTTATATCTGACCATTCTCGTCCCGTCATTGGAATCCCATTTTCAGGCAGAACCTGCAAATGCGAAAATGGCATCTCTATCCAAGAACAATGTGAAACAATAATTGGTATTACAGAACTTTTCCCTTCTTCATGATTTTTCAAGGCAGTCTTCATTTCTTCTCCATAGCAAAAGTCTGATTTTATAAAATTGGCACTTATTAGCAGTAAAACAATATCTGCAATTTCTAATTTTTCTTCTATTTCCTTAATCCAAGTTTTCCCTGGTTCTATAAGTCCATCAAACCACCTTATTATTCTGTTTTGACGTATTAAAGAATATAGGTGTGCGTCCAGTATTTTTCTAATACTTTCATCTTCTCTTGAATATGCAACAAATACATTTATCTTTCTTAATTCATTTCCCATAATTATTTTATTATATCATTGCAGCCAACGGTTGGCACATGCGGCGTGCCGACGTTTAGGAGGCATGATCGTCATGTGCTTTGTTGGCTGCTGTACTACATTTTCTCCATGCAGAAGCAGGACCTCTTTTTCCAGGCACTTTTTCAATTAGCTCTCTTTTTTGTAATCTTTTAAATACATCTTTCATTGAATTTTCGGACTGAATTCCAGTTAACTCTCTAGCTATTGAGTTTTTTATTTCCTCATGACTTTCTAAATAATCCATTACGATGTCTTCAGGGGATGCTAATCTTTCATGCTTTATAATTACCAGTACAGAGTTTTCAGTTTCTTCGATTATTGGAGGCTTAAGCCGTAAATTTTTCATAGCATCAAAGGCAGTATTTAAACCTTCACCAACATCTTTATTCGGAGGGTTAGGAAATTTGTTAACCAGTCGAACAAGCTTTCCATTTCTCGCTGCTTGCTCATTTAATATATTCTTTACAGTTATATGACCAGGGAGTTTGCCGGGGCTCTCAATTTCAACACGGTTATCGAAAATTCTAATATGTATATCTGAGGCAATGCTATAATCTCTATGTAATACTGCGTTTGTGATAATTTCATGTAAGGTCTCTTCTGGATAATTCGTGGTTTCCATACCCTCAGGAGTTAGAATACTTATATTTTCGATTATTTCTTTTACCTTTTCGACAGCTTCATATATCATGTCATAGATAGGACCTTCTATAGTCAATGGTTGAAATGCTAAAGTTTCTCTTGTTGCTTCTTTATTGGTTACATATCTATATATTTTAATCGCACTTCTCTTAGGGAGTGCAGCTTGTGGTTCATCTGCAAAAAGTAAAACTCCAGCAACGATAGGTTTCCCTTGATGCAAAAGCAACTGCTTTTTAAGCCACGGTCTTGGTTCAGTTGTAGGTATTACCTGAATTAAGAATTCGAAAATTTTCAAAGAATCCGAAATAATCTCCTCCGGAGCATTTACTGTATTGTCTTCAAAGGAAATTATTCCTTTATCTAATTTGAGTCTTTCAAGTCCTTCTGATGTATTTACGGGAAGGTTCTGGGCACCTCTTCTTTTATATGGCGTTCCATTAGATGCGTTTTTGATCTCTCTAGTTTTCAATATTCCAATCTGTAGAACTAGTCCCGTTTCAGTTGGGACGGATAAGAAGGTATAGGAAAATTCATCGCTGAGAGGAAAAAGTTCCTCAAATGCTTGAATGTGTCCGTTTGCTTCTTCTACATCTGTGAAACCATCCCATACTCGTTTTTTAACACCATCTCCTTGCTTCACTTCTTCAATTCCGATGAATAATTCACCACCTTCCGCATTAGCAAATGCTGATAACGATCTTGTTAATTTTCCCGGAGCAATCCTTTTTGATTTTAGATCTTTATAATGATCTTCGTCGTATGAGAGGATCATCTTTAACTGTTCTGCTGTGATTTCTCTAGTCTCTATCATAAGTTTTATTTTTATAGCAGCCAACATGAGCATATCAACGAATTCGTTGATATATCCGTAATATTCACTCTCCTTCTATCCGTTTGCAAGCGACTATAACCGCTTACAAACGCTCCTCCTCCGCTGATCCACCCATCCAATTTAAGCAACTCCAGCGAAAACAACAATGTAGCTTTAAAAAAAACAGCCACTCCCTGCGGAAGAAGCATCGCGTGCTTTTCTTTTTTGCCGGCAGGCTACGCGGCCGAAAGGCTATACTCCCCTCGGGCATGAGCGGTGAAATTTTGGCAATTTTATTTTTGTGGCCTGCAAGGCGAAAAGCGCAGGCATAGCCGTAGCTACGGCATTTTCAACAGCTTGCCCCGCACACGGAGTGTCGGGGCAGCAGGGCGCAAAAAGAAAGAGACAAAAATCACTTCTTGTGCCCGAGGGGAGTATAAGGTTTTGCGGTTTTGGCGGGCGTTTTGGGCGGGAATTGCTGCCCGAAAGCAGGCGGGTTGGTGTGCTCCGGATGCTTCCCTTACCCCCAAGCGACACTTCCGAACCATTATCTGCCGGAAAGCCCCCAAGGGCATTTCGCAGCCCCAAAAAGCAAAACGGCCCCCGGCGAACTCCCGGGACGGCCGTTTTGGTTTTTGGGGCAAAAGTTGCGGTACGGGCCACTTAAAAGTGGCCCGTCCAAAAAAAAAGCTCCGCCGTCCCGGCGGAGCCTCTTGCTAATAACAAATCATAATCTCATGAAATAATAAGACGACCTAATTCTTTATAGTAACGCTCATTATAGCGTATAAATTATTCCGGGCCAGGTTTTTTTGGTTCCCTGCCGACAATTCTGGCAGGGAACCTCGAAACACTTTTTGGGATTATGCCGGCCGCATTGCCGCTTGGCCGGTGTACAGGGTCAGCGGGCAATTAGTGTGCCGCTGCCAATGAGTTTTCCTTCAGATTTCAGGCTGTAAAAGTACGTTCCTGCCGGAAGGGCGTTGCGCTGCACTGTGAAGGCGTTCGCGCGTTGCCGACTGGTTTGCACCAGCTTTCCTTCCTGGCTGAACAAGGTGAATTCGAGCGGGCCGCCTGCTGGCCAGCCGTTCACTTCTATAGTAACCTGCTCCACGAACGGGTTCGGGTAGGCGCTCACGTTGACCAGCGGCGCCTCCGGGCCATCCACGCCGACGGGGACAGCGGGAATGAGCTCTATGAACATAGGCAGGTTGGGCGCAACCACGACGTGCCGGACGGTATTGGTCCGGACCGGCGCGTAATAATCAAAAATGACGGTGGCGGCATTTTCTATGACGGTGCCCACCGGGTTGTCCGGCTGCTGGTTGATCTTTAGTTCGACAAATCCGTAGGAAGAAGGATTGTCGCCACTGGGATCCTGCGGCAGTTCTATGTCTTCGAAAGTGATCTTGATCACCCCGGTATGATATACCTCAAAGCGGTAGGGGTGGCTGCCCGCGCCCGGCCGAACGGCGCCGGGGTCAAGCCCGGCCGGCAGCGTATCCCGGATGACGACCCGGGAAATGGTATCGTTGCCGATGTTCCGGAAGACAAAGCGGTAGGTGAGGGGCGTATTGCCGGCGATCAGAGAATCCTGGTAACCGCTGGGGTGGCCGATAAGCCGCACCGCGCCCATATCGTCCACGATCTCGTCGGCCTGGACGGAACGGAACGGGTCGAAGTCGTTTTCCGGGAAATCGGTCACGAAGCCGGTACTGTAGGTTCCGCCGGCACTAATGCACCCCTCTACTGCCACCGTGGGGAAGCTGTTGCCCGGATGGCCTGCCGGCTGCTCGGCGATCAGGCGGTAGGTAGCGCCGTTACTGGGCAAAGTGATTGAAGTAGACTGCCCGGAGGGCAACTGATAGGGGCTGGAAAGGAGGACGAGGTCTTCTTCCACGACAAAATACTGCCGGGATTGCTGCATATTCTCCAGGCCCACGTTGCGGATGACGAACTGAATAGAATCATTGGCACAACCGCCGTCGACATCTACGCTGGCGCCGTCCCAGTTGGGGTCTGGTTCCGTACATAAGGTGTCCGGAAAGATATGGGCGCTGACCAGGCCGGCCTGCCCCTCGGCGATGCCGGCACAGGCCATTTGCGTATTGATGGTAAACGACCCACCGGCATTGAAGCCGATCGTTCCGATATCGAACCGGTAGGTGTTGTTCCCCAGGCTGGTGCCGGTTATGCTTGAACCCAGGAAGGCCAGTTCGTCATCCAGTTCTACTTCTACATAGGCGCCGTTAGCCGGCACGGTGCCGGTGTTTTCGTATTCCACCGTATAGTTGATGTCCGTACAAGGTGCCAGGAAAGGCGTAGAGATGTCCACCTCCAGGTAAGGGCAGGCGATATCCATATCTTTTATCGGGAAATGGACGAGCGTGGTATCGTAGAAGCTGGTCAGGTTGATGGGCACCCCGTCGGGGAAGCAGCTCTCCCAGTAAGCGTTGGCCGGGATGGCCTCGACGACATAAGCGCCGGTGTCGACCCGGATGAGGTAATTGCCGTTCTGGTCAGTCGCGCCGAAGTACGTCCGGTCCACTCCTTTAACCCGGACCAACCAGGATGGGAAAGGTTGCTCCCCGTTGTCCAGGTCGCAACCCTCATCCTGATCGTAGAATACTTTACCCCTTATGTAGTTGGTATAAATGTTGCCCAACCCGTCGGTGCGGGTCAGGACGACGTCGTTGAAAAAGTTCAGCCGCAGGGCGTTGTAGCCGGTCAGCACGTAGCCGCCGTCGCTGGTGGCGGCAATGCTGGTGGCGAAGTCAGTGGTCTCTATATCGCCGGTATGGGTGGCCCATTCTTCGATAATTTCATTGCCTTCCTGCCGGTACTTGATGAGCAGGAAGTCGACGTTGAAGGCATTGACCTCGGTGAAGCCGGCAATGACCAGGCTGCCGTCTTCCAGCCCGATGATGGCGTTGGCTTCGTCCCCAAAGCCAAACATGTCTTTGGCCCGGAAGAGCATGGGGTTGCCGTTGGGGCCGTACTTCCAGAGCGCTGCGTCGCTGTTGTCGCTGACGGCGCCTACGATGAAGATGTTGCCTTCAGGGGTCACCAGGATGTCGTTGCCTACTTCGCGCTGGTCGGTGGACACGCGCTCGTCCCACACCACATTGCCATTGCCATCCAGGCGGTAGACGATCATGTCGCGGTCGAAAATCCCGTCGGGATTGTCCTCATTGCCGGTGATCACGTATCCGTCGCCGAGCACGTCGACGGCGACCGCCATATCGTCGCCTGGAATGCCAAAAGCTTTGCGCCACTGTTCCTGCCCGGCCTCGTCGACCTTGAGCAGGAAGATGTCGTCATTGGCGTCCTCGTATTCGATGAAGCCGACGGCCAGGTAACCGCCGTCGGGCGATGCCGTAACGTCTTTGATGCGGATGCTGGAGCCGGGAACGTCTGAGTAGGTATGGCTCCACTGGTATTTTCCGCGGTCGGAAACTTTCAGCAAATAAGCCTGGAAGGGCCCCTGTACGGTTTGGAAGGAAGCCTCGCCGGCGATCAGGAAGCCGCCGTCGGCCGTTTGCAGGGCGGCATTGCCGTACTCGGTCAGGCCTTCGTCGAAGGTAGTCTCCCAGGCCACGTCGCCGTCGACGTCCGTCTTGATGAGGTAGATATCGATGTCCTGGTCGGCGCCGTTGGGGAAGGATTCGCTGAAGCCGACGACCAGGTAACCGCGGTCGATGGTTTGGATGATGGCAAGGCCCTGGTCTTCCTTATTGCCGCCAAAAGCTTTTTCCCATCCCTGCGCTCCCAGGGAGAGCGGGCATGCCAGAAGCACTGCGGCCCAGAGGGCGAGCGCATTGATGGCATGAACTGCTGAGATTGGAGTATGTGCTTTCTTTGGTGTCATTAGCGATTGATTTAGGCCGTTACCTTTTTTTCCTGATACAAAAATCTCATGTTTCATAGGCAAAAGCAAAGACAAAAATTGTGAATTGTTGAGAAAAATGGAGTATTTTTACAGTGTCTGATTTAATAAAAACACAATAAACAACTAAAATACAATAAATTAAAAATAGGCATTCATTTAATACTTGTTGAGAACAAACATTTTCTCCAGACATGGAAAACAGTCATTTAGTCGTCATCTTACAAACCTTTTCTGCGAAAGAAGTCCGCGGCTTGCGCAAGTGGTTGGATTCGCCGGCGCACAACCAGCGCGCGGACGTGGTGCAACTGTTCGAATATCTGATGGCGGGCGCTCATTTGACAGAAGAGAAATTCCTGCGCAAGGAACGGGTGTTCTCCAGGATTTTCCCGGACGAGCCGTTTGACGACGCCAAGTTACGGCAAACCATGCACTTTCTCCTTAAGTCAATCGAAGAATTTCTCATTTACGAAGAACAACGCGGCGACGAAATCCGCTCCCGCATGGCCCTGTCCAGCGTTTACCGCAAGCGCAAGCTCGACAAGGCCTTCCAGAAGACCATCAAATCTATAGAAACACTTCAGGACAACGCCCCCTACCGGGATGAACATTATTTGCGCAACGAATATTTGCTGCAGCTGGAAAAATACTCTTTCCAGGAAGGCAAGAAGCGGACAACGGAGATGAACCTCCAGGAGGTATCCGATGCCCTTGATACGACTTTCCTGGCGGATAAACTCCGTCAAAGCTGCCTGATGCTCTTCCACCAGGCTGTATACAGGGCCGACTATCGCATAGGGTTGCTAGAAGAGGTCGTTCAGTATGTGGAAAAGCACCACAAGACTGAAAGCCCGGCTATCGCGATTTACTACAATATTTACAAATCAATTACTGCAGCAGAAGCGGAGGCCTATTTTGAAGCGCTCCGGACAGAAATAGCCAGGAACGGGTCGCGTTTCCCGCCTCATGAAATCCGGGACATTTACCTGATGGCAATTAATTATTGCATCCGAAAAGCAAATACCGGCGAAGGCGCTTCCCTTCTAAAAGAAGCCTTCAGCCTCTATAAGCAAGGCCTGAGTGACGGATTTTTGGTCGAAAACGGTGTTGTTTCTCCATTTACCTTTAGAAATGCTGTGGGCACTGGCCTTATCCTTAAGGAGTTTGACTGGGTACACGATTTTATCCACGAGTATCGGGATGCCCTTCCATTGCGGTACCGGGACAACCTTTTCCTCCATAGCCTGGCGCGCCTTAACTTCTCCAAGGGGGACTATAGCGCTGCTATGAGGTTGCTGGTACAAACGGACTTCGACGACGTCCTCATCAATTTGCACGGCAAATCTATGTTGCTGAAGATGTACTACGAACTCAATGAGTGGGACGCATTGGAATCGCTCCTTGACAGCATGCGAAATTATATTCGACGAAAGCAAGTTATGGGTTCGTACAAAGCAATTTACAGCAACTTAGTTCGCTTCACAAAAAAATTATTGAAAGTATCGCCATACGACCATTCACAACAAAATAAGCTGCGCAATCAAATCATAGAAACCAATCCTCTACCTGAGCGGCAATGGTTACTGGAACAATTAGACAGGCTCTAAAAGGCAAAAAGACAAAAGAGTGTAAAGCCGAATCGATACTTTTTGGCACCCTTATAAATGGAAGATGAAAAACAGCCCCGCAAGTAGGCGAGGCCATTGAATTTTTCACATAGCCGGAGTTTTGTTAAAACCCCAATGAAACGTCAGGAACCACAAACTGGCTGCTGGACCAATAAGCATCAAAGTTGGCATATTCCTCGCCAACATAAGCGCCGGTTGGCACGCCATATTCGTCGTAAGTAATGCTGGTAACCACGTTTCCTCCAAGTATATCTTCGACATAGTGCCCGATATCTTCTCCTTCTGCCACCAAAAGGTTGTACGGACCTGACTCGTCGTTAACGCGGAACATTACATCGTCCTCAACGACAAACTGATCTCGGAATTCAACGGATGGGCCATCCTGGATAGAAAGCGGAGTTTTCGTCTTTTCGCAATTAAAAATGGACAAAGAAACGAAAATCAGAATAATAATTTGGAAATGAGTGGGAGGGGGAGTTTTTATTTTGAATTTTTTTTGTGAAAAAATGACAATTGCAAAACGTTGGTTAAATTAAGAAAAACACAATATATAATCAATGCCGAAAATGTTAAATATTTAGAAAAAACATATAATCAATCAGCTGCCTCCTCAAAGCCTGTGCTGGCAACTCTATACATTTACACGCTTACTAATTTTGGCCCAACAATTCTTAAAATGATTTGAACCTTCGCCCGGCGAACTGTAGCTTTGGCTCTAAACCGGCAACGAAATTGCGATGGATGCCATTCAACTGAAAGATTACACCATATATTTAGGACCTTTGCAGGAGTCCCTCCCGGGTTTTCTGAAACAGCTTTCCTGCAGCGCCCTGTTCGTCATCGCCGACGACAACACGCAGGAGCACTGCCTGCCCCGGCTGGAAACCGCCCTGGGGCATTCCAATTTCACCCTCATCCGAATCCCGCCCGGAGAGGCGCACAAGAACCTGGATACCTGCCGGCAAATCTGGTCCGGGCTCATGGATCGCCGCGCCGGCCGCGACGCCCTCGCCCTCAACCTGGGCGGCGGCGTGATCGGCGATATGGGCGGCTTCTGTGCCGCCACCTTCAAACGGGGAATCCGGTTCGTGCAGATACCCACGACCCTGCTCTCGCAGGTGGACGCATCCATCGGCGGCAAGCTGGGCATCGATTTCATGCAGGCCAAGAACAGCATCGGCCTGTTCCAAAACCCCCTGGCCGTCTTCATCGACCCGGCTTTCCTGGAAACCCTGCCCTGGCGGGAGCTGCGCAGCGGCTACGCCGAGATCGTCAAGCACAGCCTCATTGCCGACGCTGCCCAGTGGGAGCGCCTCCGGAAGCTGCGCCGGCCCGGCGAGGCAGGCTGGGAAGCCCTGATCGCGCCGTCCCTCCATATCAAAAAGCGGATCGTCGAGGCCGACCCCTTCGAGAAAGGGCTTCGCAAGGCGCTCAACTTCGGGCATACCGTCGGCCATGCCGTCGAAGGCGTCGCCCTGGAAACGGACGCTCCCTTGCTGCACGGCGAGGCGGTCGCCATTGGCATGGCCTGCGAAACCTTCCTCTCCGGCCGGGAACTGGGCCTGCCGGAAAAAGATGTGGAACAGATCACGCGTTATATTGTAGAACACTATGGCCACCATCCCCTGGACCCCGGCGATTTCGAGGCCTACCTGCGCCTTATGGGCAACGATAAAAAAAACGAAGGCCAGCAGATCAACTTCAGCCTGATCAACCCCGTCGGGCAGGCCGTCGTCAACCGGCACTGTAAGCCGGAACTGATTATCGAAAGCCTGGAATTTTATAATAGCTTAAGCTGAATTCCCTAACTTTGCATCCTGAATCACATACAACCATGGATTACTACGCAAACAATAAAGAGGAAACCTACCGCACGATCACCCGCTGGATGTGGTACATCAGCCTGGGGGGGCTGGGAGCCATCCTTCTCTCCTTCCTGATCCTGTCCTTCACCAACCTGCCTTCCGTCCAGCAGCTGGAAAACCCCAAAAGCGAGGAAGCCTCCCAGATTTTCGCCGCCAACGGCGAGGTGATCGGCCGCTACTACACCGAGAACCGGGTGCCGGTATCCTACAGCGAGCTATCCCCCCACCTCGTGAACGCCCTGATCGCCACCGAAGACGAGCGCTACCACGAGCACAGCGGCATCGACTTCCCCGCCCTGGGCCGCGTAGCGATAAAGACGGTCCTGCTGGGACAAAGAAGCTCCGGAGGCGCCTCCACCATCACCCAGCAGTTGGCCAAGCTGCTCTTCACCGGCCAGGCGGCCTCCAACATGACAGAAAGGGTGATCCAGAAACTGAAGGAGTGGATCATCGCCGTCCGCCTCGAACGCCGCTACACCAAAGAGGAGATCATCGCGATGTACCTCAACAAGTTCAACTTCATCAACGGCGCCTACGGCATCAAGGCCGCCTCGGAGATTTACTTCGGAAAGCCGCAGGACTCCCTGTCGATCTCCGAAGCCGCCGTGCTGGTCGGCATGCTGAAAAACCCGTCGCTGTTCAACCCCCTGCGCCGGCCCGACACCGTTCTGCACCGCCGCATGGTCGTTTTCAAACAAATGCAGAACAACGGCATGATCAGCCAGGAGGAGTACGACACCCTTCGGCAACTGCCGCTGGGGATCAACTTCACGCGGCAGACCCACGTCGACGGTATTGCGCCCTACTTCCGCATGGAGCTGGCCAAAGACATCAAAAGCATCCTCGAACGCAAGGAGTTCCGCAAATCCGACGGGTCTGCCTACGACATCTACCGCGACGGCCTGCGCATCTATACCACCATCGACCCCGACATGCAGCGGCTGGCCGAAGAGGTGATGGCCAAGCACATGGCCAAAGTGCAGAATGCCTTCTGGAACACCTGGAAGGTGGTCCGCAAGGATCCCTGGGAATTCACCAGCGGCTCGGAGCACGAAGTGCCGGTCTCCATCCGCAAGGAATCCCTGAAAGACCTGGTCCGCAAATCCGACCGCTATCAGAGCCTGCGCGCCAAATACCTCAGCGACATCCTGGACCAGATCGGGCAGGAAACCGAGGGCATCATTTTCCATCCGGACGACCGGGAGGTGGAGCGCATCGTGGAAGACATCGAAAAGGGAGAGGTCATTGACCAGCTCGTGAAATCCCGGCTGATCAGTTCCAGCCTGGCGGCCAGCTACCGGCAGATACAGCGCAGCCGCCATTTCCCGGCCCTTCAAAACCAGTGGCACGCCCTGCAGGCCGAAGTGGAGAAACAGTTCAACGCCAAAACTGAAATGCGGGTCTTCTCCTACGACACCCCGCAGATGGAGAAGGATACCGTCATGACGCCGATGGACTCGGTGAAGTACCACCGCATGATCCTCCAGACCGGCATCCTGGCGGTGGATCCCGTCACCGGCCACGTGAAGGTATGGGTCGGCGGAGTCAACTTCAAGTATTTCCAGTACGACCACAACCGCACCAGCCGCCAGGTGGGGTCGACGTTCAAGCCATTTGTTTACGCCACAGCCATCGCCCAGCAAGGCTTCTCGCCCTGCTACCAGGTTTACGACCTGCCGCAGACCATCGCCCCGGGCGACGGCAATTTCTCCCTCATCCAGGAATGGACGCCCCGGAACGCCGACGGCGCTTACACCGGCCAGCTGCTGACCCTCAAGGAAGGGCTGCGCCGTTCGAAAAACACCGTCTCCGTCCACCTGATGAAACAACTCGGCGACACCGAGCCCGTCCGCGGGCTGGTCAACCAGATGGGCATCGACAGCAGCCTCAAATATCCCAACGGGCGCTACCGCGTGCCCAAATCGCCTTCCATCTGCCTGGGGTCTACCGACCTCACCAATATGGAGATGACCGGCGCCTATACTACTTTTGCCAATAACGGCATCTACAACAAGCCCATTTACCTGCTGCGCATCGAAGATAAAAACGGCCGCACCATCTACGAGGAATTCCCGCAGGAACGCGTAGCCATCAACGCCAACGCCAACTACGTAATGGTGGAAATGCTGAAATATGCCGCCACCGGCCTGGGCGGCCTGACAAGCGAGATCGGCGGCAAGACGGGAACGACCAACGACTACGTCGACGGCTGGTTCATGGGCATCACCCCTACCCTGGTCGTCGGCACCTGGGTCGGCGGAGAAGACCGGTGGATTCGCTTCCGATCGCTGACCTACGGCCAGGGCGCCTACATGGCCAAGCCCTTCTTCCGGGAATTCCTGCGCAGGCTGGAGGCTTCGGAAGATATGGGCTACGACGCCTCGGCCCGCTTCCACCGGCCGCCCGGCGATATCGGCATCGAAATGAACTGCGACCAGTACCAGCGGTCCACAGCTCCGATGAATGACAACGAGTTTGAAAACGAAGGCTTCGGAGAGGATATGTTCGGAGATGAGATCGGAGGGCCGGCGGAGGAGGAGTTTCAGTAGGGAC
>JAGFJD010000093.1 GCA_024102975.1 Phaeodactylibacter sp.
CTAGTAGTATGCCGGCGATGCTTCCAGGACGCGCCGGGCCATCCGCCTGTCCTTTGCCTGGGGCATGGGGCTGGCCCTGGCCTTCAGCCTTGGATACGGGCTCTTTTGCGCTGCGTTGCTTCGGGTTTTCACCAACCAGCCGGATGTGATGGCCGCCACCAGCCCCTATTTTTTCTGGACGAACAGGTTCTGGCACACCTTTTTGGAGAGCACCTGTTCGCGTTCGCCGTTGATCAGCACCCGCATGGATTCGTCGTAGTCGAAATACTCCAGGAGTTTAACCGGCGTGCCGAGCACCAGTTCCATGCGGTCGAGATATTGCAGGAAAGCCGTGGTGTGATCCTGAACGCCGACGACAACCCCCTGCTCTTCCCTTTTCAGTTCGGACAACAAGACCTGTTTGCGGACGACAAAATTGCCGTCGGCATCGGGAATGGGGTCGCCGTGGGGATCGAATTTAGGGAAGCCCAGGTATTCGTCGAGGCGTTCTACCAGCCCTGCCGACTTGATGTGCTCCAACTGCTCGGCGATCTCGTGTACCTCATCCCAGGAGAAGTGCAACTTATCCACGAGGAAGACTTCCCAGAGGCGGTGTTTGCGGATGAGGTGGGTGGC
Source organism: Phaeodactylibacter sp. (assembly GCA_024102975.1). Taxonomy (GTDB): domain Bacteria; phylum Bacteroidota; class Bacteroidia; order Chitinophagales; family Saprospiraceae; genus JACJXW01. The sequence continues at coordinate 616 of JAGFJD010000093.1, forward strand.
GGTCTCTTCTCCCAGTTCCGTAAGCGTGACGCCCCGATAGCGCTCGTAGTGGATCAGTGCCTTGTCGGAAAGGCGCTTGACCATGTCGGTCACCGAGGCGGCGCTGGTGTTCATTTCAGTAGAAATGGCGTTGGTGCTGGCCGGCTTGCCGTTTCGCTCGGAAATCTTGAATATCGCTTTCAGGTAATTTTCTTCGGTATGCGAGATGTCCATGCCAAGGGATGTTAAAAACGAAATTTGGGATTCTGCTCTTCGCCATTTCTGACCCCGGCAAAGATACATTTTTAGACTAACTTAAAAAAATATTTTTACAACCAAAAAACAACTCGTAGTTTATTCGCAACTATTTCCCATATAGGCAGCGACAGCCCTGCCGCTTATATGCTTTCTGTGAAAATCCGGAGTGGCCTGTGTGTTTAAATACACAGGCTTAACCTGGAAAAAAAGACAGCGGTGCCAAATTAAAGTTTAAAAACCCTAACTTTGAATCCAGGCAACAACAAACACCGGGGAATCAAAATTGTACAAGGGAACGCTAACCATACTGGCTGTGGCATATCTGGCCATGAGCGGGGCGTATTGTCTGTCGGGGCAGTCATTTGCGATCGACAGCATAATGCCTTCTTATGTCCTGGCGGAAGAAGTTGAAATCCTGGAAGGCGAGGCGGGTGATCTTGCCATTGAAGATATCCTGGCGGCGGGAAGCCCTTCCGGTTTTGTGCCGGTATCGGAGGCAGGAGGCGTGTTGGCGCCCGGCCGGTTGTATTGGGCGAGGGCCAGGCTTGTGAACCGCCTCGGCCCCGGCAGCGAGCAGTCCGGCTGGGTGTTGCATTTTGCCCCTTCCCTCACTTATATCGATGCGTACCTCGTTCAGGCGGGGCGGGTATCTTCCCGGCACCGGAGCGGTTTTTTCCGGCCCTATTCCGAAAAGGAGTTCCGCCCGCGCATCCAGCCCAACCTGATCAAAATAACGCTGGAGCCCGGCGAGACGGCCACGCTGTATTTCCGGGCCAAGGCCGAGCGGATGGGTATGCCTCCTGAGTTCTGGGTAGAAGTTATCCCCGCCGATGTTTTCTGGAGCGCGCTGAGCAAGGAGCACTGGAGCAGCGGCCTTTTCCTGGGGTTTGTGCTGATGATGTTGGTGTACAACCTCATCCTGTCTCTTTTCGTGAGAGACAAGGCTCATTTTTTCTATTCGTTTTATCTGCTCACAATTATCGGATACCATCTCTATGCCTCCCGTTTGCTGGCCGACTGGCTGGCGCCCCGGATTTTTACCGAGCACCCGCAGTATTTGTATTTCTTCAAGTTGGTCGCTTACGGCGGCCTGATGGCCTACCTGGGCTTCATGCGTTCGTTCCTTCACCTGGGCAGGTTGCTTCCTGGCTGGGACCGGCTGTTCCGGGGGCTGATCGCCCTGGCTGTCCCTGTAATGCTGGCCGATGCTTTCCTGATCTGGTATTCCAACTACAGCCCCGACATAGCGGACTGGACGACCCTTCCCTTCACCTTTATTTTCCTGGCCTCGACCTTTTTATTTGTTTGGCCGCTCTACCGGACGGGCAACAGGAAAGGGTATTTTGTGGTTGCCGGCATCGTCTTCATGGGCCTGGGCATTTTGTTTACCATGCTCGAGCGTCTTCAAAGTATCGAATATGGCCTGGCGTATTTTAAAATAGGGTCGGTGCTGGAGATCGTCGCCTTTGCGCTGGGCCTTGCCTACAGCCGCCGGATGGAGGCCCGCCGGCACCAGGAGTCTGAGTTCGAACTGGAAAGAAGCCTCCTGTTGCAGGAAAAAGAACATGCGGAAGCCGAACGCCTTAAAGAACTGGACGACCTGAAGTCCAAACTTTATGCCAACATCACCCACGAATTCCGTACCCCTCTGACCGTCATCCTGGGGATGGCGGGAGAGATTCAGGGCCATGACCAGATCCGCCGCATCATACAGCGGAATGGGGACAACATGCTGCGGCTGATCAATCAACTGCTGGCCCTCTCCAAACTGGAATCCGGGCAGATGAAATTCCACCTGATACAGGCGGACATCATTGCCTACCTGCAATATCTGGCCGAATCTTTCCAGTCCATGGCTTCCGGCAAACATATCCGCCTGGCCTTTTACTCGGAAACCGACGAATTGTGGATGGATTTCGACGAGGAAAAGATTCAGCATATCGCCTACAACCTGCTGTCGAACGCGATTAAATTCACGCCGGAATATGGCAAAGTGACTTTTCACACCCGGCAAGAAGAGCGGAACGGGCAGGCTCATCTGCAGATCATCGTCCAGGACAGCGGGGTGGGCATCCCCGAAGAGCAACTGCCGTTTATTTTTGACCGGTTTTACAGCCCACAGCCTCCCCCCGTCCTCCCCGAAGAGGAGGAATCGGCTGCAGGGCCCCTCCGGGGCAGGCCCTTTTCCGGAACGCCCCCGGGACTCCCGGGGGGAGCTATGGCCGGCACCGGCATCGGCCTGGCCCTGGTGAAAGAACTGGTAGAACTGGCGGGAGGGGCGATTACGGTGGAAAGCAAAGTCGGTTCAGGCAGTAAATTCATCGTCCGGCTTCCGGTTACCCAAGAGGCTGAACGACGGGCGCCCGCCCTGCGCAAAGAATGGGAAAAGCAGGATTACACTTTGCCGGCAGAAGGCCCCAGAGCGCCTGTTGTTTACGATTCGGAAGCGCCTATTCTGCTGTTGGTAGAAGACAACCCGGACGTCGTGCTGTATATTCAGTCCATTCTGGAAGAAGATTACGCCATCCATTTTGCCCGCAACGGAGAGGAGGGCCTGGCCCTGGCCATCAGGGAGGTGCCCGATATCATCATCAGCGACGTGATGATGCCGCACATGGATGGCTTCGAACTTTGCCGACGCCTTAAGGAAGATGAACGCACCAGCCATATTCCCATTATCCTGCTTACGGCCCGCACCAGCGACGAGGACAGGGTCGTTGGCCTGCGAACAGGGGCAGACGCCTATCTCACCAAGCCGTTCAACAAACAGGAACTCCTGGTGCGCATCGGGAAACTCATTGAAAAGCAGGAACGCCTCCGGCAGTTTTTCTCGAAAGGGGCGCTCCTGAGCAGCGGCCGGGAGGAAGAAGCGGCAATGGAAAACGCCTTCCTGCAAAAAATCCGGTCCCTGGTGGAAGAAGACATCAGCAACCAGGAGTTGTCGATCGCCGGCCTATGCGAGGCGGCTCACCTCAGCCATACCCAGGTTTACCGGAAACTGAAAGCCCTGACCGGCAGGACGCCCTCCCAGTTTATCCGTTCTATACGCCTGGACAAAGCCCGGGAACTGCTGCACTCCACCGACCTGAACGTCTCCGAAATCGCCTATGAGGTCGGCTATAACGACCCGAACTACTTCTCCCGGTCTTTTCAGCAGGAGTTTGGCGTCCCGCCCAGTTCGTTGAGAAAAGACTAGTCAGGATGTACAGGATGAACAGGCATGGAGGGGATCCCACTGAGTGTTTTGAAAACAAAGGCCGGCGCAGCGTCAAAGATCCCAGAATGAACGAGGCCTTTGCAGGACGTACAGCGTATCCCGGGCAGTGACGGCGAAATAGGCTGCCAGGCCCAAAGCGGCGGGTACCACAAGCCAGTCTCCTATCCACCAGATGCCCGG
>JAGFJD010000095.1 GCA_024102975.1 Phaeodactylibacter sp.
GGGCGTCCGCCGGCGGTTGCGGGCGGCCCTGCTGCACCGACTGGAGCAGGCGCCGGGGCGGGTGGCGGCCGGCCGGGCCTGGGCGCAGTTGGAGGAGCAGTTTGGCCTGGCCATCCGGCGGGTGGCCGATGTGCAGGCGCTGCGGCAGAGCATTTTGCAGCTGGCGGTGAAGGGGTTGTTGGTGGAGCAGAATCCGAAAGATGAGCCAGCTTTAGTTTTGTTGGAGCGGATTAAGGAGGAGAAAGCCCGGTTGGTGGAGGAGGGGAAGATCCGGAAGCAGAAGGCATTGCCGGCGATTTCGGAGGAGGAGAAGCCGTTTGAGGCGCCGGAGGGGTGGGTTTGGTGTAGGTTGGGAGAGTTGATCATTGATATTTCTTCGGGATGGAGTCCTAAATGTCATCCTTTCTCAGCTGAGGATGGAGAATGGGGAGTCCTAAAAGTGAGTGCGGTTTCTTGGGGTGTTTTTAAACCAGAGGAGAATAAAAAGCTTCCGATAGATCTATCTCCGAAACCTGAAATCGAGGTAAAAAAGGGGGATTACTTAATGAGCAGAGCCAATACGGAAGAACTAATCGCAAAGAGTGTGATCGTGCAGGAAAACATCGAAAAACTCATGATGAGTGACAAGATACTTAGGGTCACTTTTTCTAAGGAAGTTTACAAGGAGTTTATCCAAATCGTAAATAATGGGGCTATTGGGCGAAAGTTTTTCGCTGAAAAGGCCACAGGTACTAGCAAGTCGATGAAGAATGTGTCCAGGAGCATAATAAAAAATATGCCAATCCCCCTCCCGCCCCTTGCCGAGCAGCGCCGCATCGTGGAGCGGGTGGAGGGCTTGTTGGCGTGGTGTGGCCGGCTGGAGGAGGCGATGGGGGAGAAGGAGGAAAAGGAGGGGCGGTTGGTGCGGGCGAGTATGAATTCATAGGGTTTTATTCAATGGCCCAGCGGGCCAAAATATTGGTAGTAAAAGAGGCGGAAATCATTTTCCCTAGGCCCGGCGGGCCGAAATAGAAAGGGGTGGTGCAATGCGCTTGGGTACAAGGCAACATTTCGGCCCGCTGGGCCTAAGGGAAAGGATTTTTCCCTATTTCTACCAACATTTCGCTCCCCGACACTCTGTGTACGGGGCCGGCTCTCCGGAGCTAGAATAACCTTTGAATGCCTGATCCTACCAACATTTTGGACCCTCCGGGCCGCTTGGCCTGAAGCTGAACCTTAGCTTTATTTCTGTCGGCGACAGGGCATTTCAAAACAAATAGGTACATTGTTATATGGATTTTGCAAATTTTTTGTTTTTAAGCATTTTTATTAAAACTTTTTGTTTAAATTTGTGGAGCCTGTAATTACAAAACAAGATGCAGAACACATTATGCAGCTGATAAGCTCAGGCTTGTTGCTGGAGGCGCTGGAGTATGCCAAAAAGGAATATCGTGGCCAATTTATTCATTTTTTAGCGAGGTATAATGAATTGGAAAAATCCAATGTGGAGGCTACACTTACAAAAGATGAATACCTGTCTGAAAAAAATAGACTGCGCATTGGATTTGTAAGAACGGTTGAGGAAAATCTGGCCGAAGAAGACGAAGCGCCAGAAATAACGAAGAAAAAAGAAAACAACAACCCGGAACGGGATCGCATGCCATCATATCTTGAGGGCCTGGAGCTTCATCCTTTTGCAGCCGGCCTGGAAAAACTATTACTCATGGAACCTGAATTTTTCCCGACTATGGATCATTATAAAGGCGATAAAATACTTACCTATTACTATCTCCAGGAACAACAGTTGAATTTCAGGAAGGCGCTTCAGCGGTTGTCGGAAGTCGAAACCAATAAAAACGACTTTGATGAGCGCCTGATCGATATTTTTAAGCTGCTGGAAAAACAAGGCGAGCAATTTTCCAGAGCGTTGAAGAAAAGCGGAAATAACGGGATTCCTCTGTTTGCTGAACTGGAGCGGATATTGAAAGACATCAATATGGCCAGGAAAGAATTGGTAAGAGCTATCGTGGCAGGACATAATTCCATTGAGAAAAGCCGGCTGGTTGACATCACTCTTCCACAATTGGAAATAGGATTGGAAGAGCTTATCGCCAGTATTGGAAAGGCAAGAGACGAGATCGCTCATTTTTCAAGAAACTAACCATATCAGTATCCGTTGCTGACGCTTAACGAAATAGAAACCTACCTGAAACAGCTTTCCTCCAAAAAAGCTGCCCAAGACAAGCAGATGCTGGTTAAAGTTGGGAAGTTTTTCAAGAGCGCCAGCCGGAAGCAACTGGAACCCCGATTGGTGTTTAAAGTCGAATCCTTAATTACCCGGATTTATAACAAATATGCGGACAATTCGAATTCGGAAGATATTGAAGAGCTCATGGTTGAAGCCAGGGGTTTGGCCTCCGAGCTTGGTTACAGGTTGGAAAAAGATAAGATCGACGCAGATTTTTTCAAAAAAGCTATCCATCTGGGAAAACTATTGATCAGGCTTGGAAAGCTATTTGAATTATTGCTCCTGCCGGTGATTATTGCTCCGGAAGAATCAGAAGAGATCATAAGGCGGTTCCTGGAAAATTTGAATTGA
>JAGFJD010000111.1 GCA_024102975.1 Phaeodactylibacter sp.
TCTTCCAGGCGGTCCCAGAGGTCAGGGGTGAGGTAGCTGATGTTGATGGCGCCGGGCAGGTGCGCCTGCTGAAATTCCTCGGGCGTACGCACATCGAGCAGGACGGCCCCGTTTTTCCTTTCCAGGGCGCGCGCAAAGTCCTCCGGATGGAGGTTGTTGAGCTTTTGCTTCAGCAGTTGCCAGCGTTTGGGATTGCAGGATTGGTTGTCCATACTTACGATGGTTGTGGGTTTGCTAACACCGGACAAATATAAAAAGTAAGAAAATAACGCAAAGTGACCTTTATCACTTTAGGAGGGAAGCTGTAATTATACTGGCGAACGCGTGGTTTTGTCAGGAGCAAAACCAGCGATGCCAGTATATACTGACCCGGCGGGTTTTGTAGCCGACAAAACCTGCCGTGCGTCAGTATTGCCTGATTCTTCTTCCTCCATTTGATAGTATAACTACCTGACACTATGCTCCCGCTCATTCCGGAACGCTGGATTCCAGGCCGGCAGAGCCCTATCCCGGTTACGGGTAAGTTTTACTTACGCCTGATGACGTACATAATCCGCGACGGTTTGCGGATCACGCGGGTGGCCAGCCGGTCCGCCCGGCGCCAGAGACGGAAGGGCAGATATTTCAGGAAAACATGCATCCTCAGCCGGATGAGCGCCTTGTTGCCGAAAGTATAAATGCGGTGGCCCGCTACCTGTTCCTTTGGAGTCAGAGCCTGGATTTTTTTCATCGTAAAGGAATGGATGTGCGCATGCTGGGGCGTCGGGCGGTTGCAGTGAATGCACAGGGAATACTGGATTTTCTCATTATAGGGCGTCGTGATGATGAGCTGACCGCCCGGCCGCAGCACCCGCAGCAAGCTGCCGATAAAGCCGCCGGGATCGGGCACGTGCTCGATGATCTCGGAGGCGATGACGCAATCGAAGGCGCCATCCCGGAAAGGCAGGCGGTAGGCGTCGGCCACCACGCCGTAGTGGTTGCTGTAGGGATAGCGTTCCAGCGCCCGCTGCGGGTTGACGGTGGAAATGTCCATCGAACAGACGCTTATTCCTTTCGGGCAGAAGTGTTGGGCCACCCAGGCATTGCCGCAGCCGGCGTCCAGGATGCCGGCGGTTTCTCCGGATACTTCCGAAATGATCGTCTCGTGCAGTCGCCGCATCTCGTGCCGGGCACCTTCGTCCCCGAAGTCTTCGAAGTAATCGAACAGTTCGGCGTCAGACTGGTAGTGGTCGACGTAGAAAAAACGGGAGCCGAAGCGCTCGTGTTGTTCCGCCCGGGCAGACGTCTCGCGGGCGCCCTTCGGCAACAGTACCGGCACTCCGCCTTCCACTTCATAGGAAAACCCGTTGCCGGCTGCCTGCAGTTTGCCGTTTGCCCATTCCAGGGGCTGCCCGTTGTCGGGGCTGACGAGCATGTCGGTTGGTATCTTTAGCATGGATTGTTGCTTTTTTCGGAGCGCAAAATAGGGAAATAAAAGAGCGGATCGAACTGTACTATTCGTTAGCTTTTTAAGCTCAAAAACATTATTATTGTAAAAAATCCTGACCTTATGGCAGATACAGCAGTTCGGGAAAAATCGCGGGGAGGGCCAGGCGGAGCCAAAAAAATATCCTGGGAAGCTTTCCGGAAGAAATATTTAAGCCGCGAGGATTCATTCAAATACGAATGGGTGAACGGCTTTGTTGAAAAGACTCCCCGAACCATGGACAAAAGCCAATTCTACATCCAGGATAACCTGATCGAATACCTTTACCGTCTCAAATCCAGCCTGCCTGTAGATGGGCAGTTCATCGCCGAAGGAGACGCTTTCTTTGGCGGGAACCACCGCCGGCCCGATATCGCCTTTTATACCAAAAATCAAATCCGGCAGGCAGCCGACGGCGAAAATGTCGTGCCGGCTTTTGTAATTGAGGTCATATCGTCCAAGGACCAGATGACGTTGGTTCACAAAAAAATGCACGACTACCGGGAAGCTAACGTCGCAGTGGTATGGCACATCTTCCCGCAACTGGAAGAAATTCACGTTTATCACGGTTTGAAAATGGAAATCCACCTGGGGAATGATCTCTGCTCTGCCGAGCCGGCCGTTGAAGGTTTTGAAATATCAGTGAACGATGTCCTGAAAAAAACGTAAGGCCGCTTTTAGAAGCTGTTTGAATTTGGTTTTTAGAATTTGTTATAGGTCATTTTTTCGCCAGATGAGGACACCCCGACCCTGTGGGTGCGGGGCAGGTCTTTTTCGCCCCATAGCCGGGGCTACGAGGCGAAAAAGTACCGAAATATGGCGGAAACCTGCCTGCTCGCCAGCTCGCTGGCAGGCAGGAAGGGCCATAACAAAACTGAAGGACTAAATTCAAACAGCTTCTTAACTGCGAATCTATAATCTCAAAGCAATAATCTCATGAAAAAACATTACGCGCTCATCTTCCTTCCTGTTTTCTTCCTTTTATTAAACCCGAAGCATTCAAAAGCCTGCACCTACGGGGTAATCCCGCGAACACTCTGCGAATCCATAAATGACAGGGACAACCAGGAGGCCGTACTCATAAAGGCCCTGGCTGGAAGAAATACCGGAATACGGAACTACAGAAATAATTACCACTATGTTGCATAACATCTATTCTGAAGAAATAGAATTGAGGGAGATACAAATTGATGCCATCAAGGTAGGAGACGTCGACGGAAGCATATGAAAAAACAAATCCTCATCATCGGCGGCGGCGCCGCCGGCTTCTTTGGCGCCATCCGCTGCGCGGAGCTGGCGCCGGAGGCCGAGGTTGTCATCCTGGAAGCGGGCAAGGACGTACTGAGCAAAGTCAAAATATCGGGCGGCGGGCGCTGCAACGTCACCCACGCCTGCTTCGTGCCGAAGGAGCTGTCCAAGAACTACCCCCGGGGCGAACGGGAGCTCATCGGCCCGTTCCACCGCTTCTGCACCGGCGATACCGTCGAGTGGTTCGAAAAACGGGGGGTGCCCACCAAAATCGAAGAGGACGGGCGCATGTTTCCCACTACCAACAAATCGCAAACCATTGTCGACTGCCTGCAGGAATCAGCCCGCAAAGCCGGTGTGGAGGTAGTGCTCCAACAACGCGTACACCGGCTGGAGCCTCCGGCAGAAGGGCGGCCCCACTGGCTGGCCCACGCTAAAGCCCGCTCTTACCCTGCCGATGCCGTCCTCGTAGCCACAGGCAGCAGCCCTGCTGTATGGAAAGTATTGTCCGAACTGGGCCACCGCATCGTCGACCCCGTCCCTTCCCTGTTCACCTTTAACATCAGGGACCCGCGCATCGAAGGGCTGCCGGGCGTCTCTGTCCCGAAAGCGGAAGTGAAGGTTGAAGGAAGCAGGCTGAGCGCCACGGGCCCCCTGCTGATCACCCACTGGGGCATGAGCGGGCCCGCCATCCTGCGGCTCTCTGCCTGGGGCGCGCGCGAGCTGGCGGAGAAAAAGTATAGTTTTAACATACGCGTCAATTGGGTGGACCAGCCTGTGGAAAACGTCCGCGAATCACTGAATGAGCTGCGGCAAAACGAACCGAAGAAACAGCCTTACGCCCGCCCCCTGTTCGACTTGCCCACCCGCCTGTGGCGAAGCCTGCTGGGCCATGCCGGCGTACCGGAACAAGCCCGCTGGGCAGAACTCAGCAAAAAGGCAATAAACAAACTGGCCGAAGAACTGGCGCAGGGCAGCTACGCCGTCAATGGAAAAAGCACTTTCAAGGAGGAATTCGTCACCGCCGGCGGCGTAGACCTTAAAGAGGTGGATTTCAAAACCTTCCAGAGCAAGTTGTTCCCCGGCCTGTTCTTCGCCGGCGAAGTCCTGGACATTGACGCCATCACCGGCGGGTTCAACTTCCAGGCGGCGTGGACTGGGGGGTGGATCGCGGGGGAGGGGATGGTTGAGTGGTTAGGTCGTTAAATGGCTGCATTGCTGGATGTTGGCCGGGACTGTTCAGGAAACCGCGCCACCAAGGTTATAAACGGCTGATTCCCCGGATACCCTTGAACATTAAACACAGAACTTTGAAGACTCCGGCTGGCCCTGCGATCAGGCCTTCGCCTGCCAAAGCAGGCTACTGCCCGCGGCGGCAGGATGATCGCGGCACGAGGGGGGCCCTGTTGCGGTCCACCCAATAAGCCCAGACGACGAACAGCCACTGCAGGTGGCCTGCCCAGGCAATAGCCCGGACATCCGGGGGCGGCGGGCCGAACAGGTTGGCCAGATAGATGACAGCCAGGAAACCCACCAGGCCCCAAAGCGCCCAGCGCCCCACCTGGTTTTTGGCTGTTGTGGTTCGAAGGTAGAGCCATACGCCGGCCACGAACAGCAGGCCTTCTACCAGTAGCGTGGCAGCCAGGGAGTTCCATAGGCCTATCCCCAAACGGGCGGTTCCTCCCGGGATCAGCGGCAGGTCCGGCCGGTGTACCAGCAAATCGAGTACCCAGTGGCTGAGGACGCAAAAGCCCAGCACTATGGCGCCCGACCGGTCCTTTCTCGCCAGCCAGTATACCAGGGCGAAGAGGCCGCCCCATATAAAAGCCATCAGCAAGCTGTGAGTGATAGGATAATGCTCAAAATCCAGGGGGGTAACCCGGGTTATGCCCGGCACAATCTTTACCCGCTCCAGACCTAAAAGCAGCAAGGTAGGCCACAGCAGGTCGACAAACTGGGCGGCCAGGAAAAGCGTGCCCAGAGAAACGCGGGGCGCAGCGGCTTTAGCCCCGAAACCGACGGCGAAGTGTCCTATGAACATGGCAGGCAGGGGTTTGATCTGCTGCAAAACTAGGGCATCAATCCTGATTTTCCAAGAAGCACAGAACTTCGCCCCCCCGTCCACCCACCAAAGCCCCTTCCCATAGACACCTATACACGAATGCACGCCCGTCCTCGTACCTCGGCCGGGTAAAAATGCACAAATGCACGTATGCACCTTTATCGCCACTGCTCCCGAAACATCCCCCACACCTCGTCCTCTTCATCCGGGCTGGCGGTGATCGTCACCGGCTCTTTCTTCACAGGGTGTTCAAAGGATAAGGACCGGCAATGAAGGTGGATAGATCCGTCGGGGTTGGGTGAAGGAAACCCATATTTGACATCGCCGCGGATCGGGCAGCCCATGCGGGCCAGCTGCGCCCGTATCTGATGGGGGCGGCCGGTCTCGGGCTTTACCTCGATCAGGTTGTGAGCGGCGATGGCGGCCATCAGGCGGTATTCCAGCACCGATTTTTTGGCGTTGCCTTTGGGCTTGCTGTAAGCATGGGCAAAGTTCTTATTGCGGTCCTTTTCGATGTAGTGCACCAGTTGGCCGCTCAGAGGTTCGGGCCGCTGATCGGTTATGGCCCAGTACACTTTTTGAATGTCGCGTTCCTGAAACAGCTTGTTCATGCGGCTCAGCGCCTTGCTGGTACGGGCGAAGACCGTAACGCCGCTCACCGGGCGGTCCAGGCGGTGAATGGTGCCCAGGAAGACTGCCCCTGGCTTGTTGTACCGGTCCTTGATGTAATCTTTGACGAACTCGCTCAGGGGGCGGTCGCCTGTCTCGTCGCCCTGCACCAGGACGCCCGCCGGCTTGTTGACGGCAATGAGGTGGTTGTCTTCGTATAGTACTTGTAGTCCTCGCATGTTAGCGGTTGTGTGTTTTGAGCTGCGAAGGTAAGGTTAAGTGGTGGGGAAATAGGTGGAAATATATGGAAATACATGGAAATGGGTGGAAATACTTTCCAGGTAGATTGTTCAAAATAGGATAAAAAATTCCCTGCATTTTTGTGGAGTTACAGCGATAACCACAACCATGCAGGGAACCGTTGAGCCGTTAAAAATACTAAATTGGGCGGAAAAAACCAATTCAAGTGCAAGCGCAAGTATCGAGTGCAAGTTCAGAGCGGCGCCGTCCTTGAACTTGAACTTGAACTTTAAAAAGAGGTGGGCAAGGCATTCAAAAATGTGGAGAAGTTTTTTTCCAAAAAACCCCATATCTTGAACAGCCAACAATATATACTGACGCACGGCAGGTTTTGTCGGCTACAAAACCCGCCGGGTCAGTATATACTGGCATCGCTGGTTTTGCTCCTGACAAAACCACGCGTTCGCCAGTATAACAATCCCCCTCAACTCACCCGAAACATATTCTTCAGGTACTGCTGCACCCGTTCCACTGCCGCGAAGCAGGTTTCCAGCGTTTTCCGTTCGATGCGGGTCAGCTGTTTGGGGAAGATGTAGCGGCCGGAATCTTCGTTGCGGAAGCCGTTGATGGCCCGGTACCGCAGGAGGATTTCGTAAGCCAGGGAAGCCTCCCGGAAAAGCTTTTTGTCCGGCAGGATGGCCTCCAGCTGTTCGTACCGCTGGATGGTATTGGTTACCCCGCGGATGTTGTTGGCGTAGGCCAGCACGCGGGCGGCGTGGTCGAGGGGGCGCATGGCGCGGGCCTTGAGGTCGAAAGCGCCTTCCTTGCCGTCTTTGTTTTCAAGGATGAATTTGCCGAAGAAGCCCGTGGGCGAAGGATGGCGCAGGGCGCTCTCGGCGAAGAAATTGAGGAAGCTCCTCCGCTCACCGATGGTTTGCTGGATGTGATCATACAGCGCGTCGGTCAGCCGCCCGTCCCCATAGCCGGGGCGGAAGTCGAAGAAGATGGAAACGCCGATGAGGCCTTCCGAATTGGGGAATTCGATCCAACCGGAAAATTGCTGTTTCCAGCCACTGAGCGGTTTCACCCATTTGGGGTTGCTGGCCATGATGTCGCCCGGGCAGCGGGCAAAGCCGCACTGCAGCAGGATGTCGGCCACGGCGGCGCCCAGGCGCTGGAAATATCGTTCTGCCTGCTCCTCCTGTCCCTCCGGCGGGTCTTCGTAAACGATGGCGTTGTCCTGGTCGGTGCGGCGGAGCTGCTCTCCCCTGCCCTCGCTGCCGAGGGACAGCCAGCAAAAAGACAGGGGCGGCTTTTTCAGGCCCTCTTTTTGCAAGCGGGACAGGCTGAATTCAAAAGCTTTTTGCAGCAGGGTATCGTTGATCTCAGTCGTCACGGCGGCGATAAAGGGGATAGACACCTCCTGGCGCAGGTAGTTGTAGATCAGCTCGTCGGCCCGGTTGCGGATGCGGGCCAGCGTTTTGACGTCCCGGGCTTCCCGCAGTTGGCGGACCAGCACCGCCGGGTTGTTGCCGTGCATGAGCAGGATGTCGCGCTGGGAGATGATGCCCAGCACGGGCGACTGAGGCGTGCCATCTTCGGTGACCACCAGGTGGTCGACTTTGTATTTGCTCATGGCGATGATCAACTGGGCGGCCGTCGCCCCCTTGCGGATGGCCACCACCGGGCTGCTCATGATTTCGCTGACGGGCGACTCCCAGTTGACGTTGCGCTCCGAACCACGCCGGATGAAATCCGACTCGGTGGCGATGCCGAGCGGGCGGCTTTCTTTATCCACGATGATAAAAGAACCGAACAGCCGCTCCTGCATTTGCCGGGCCACCTCCCGCAGGGTGGTCTCTCCCGGCCCCTTCAGCAGGTCCTCCACCGGGTTGGGGATGAGCACGTCTTCGGTGCGCATGAACAATACCGGGTCGCGGCTCAGGAAATGCGTCTCCTTCGCCTTCTCCTCTTTTTCTTCTACGTGGATGATGGGCATGCCGGCAGCGAAGCCCCGGGCAAAAAACAGGGCTACCCGGGGGTAGCGCTCCATGCAATCGAGCAGGATCGGCGCCGGGATTTTGAGCAGGATGCTTTTGCGGGTGGCACGGGCGGAGGCCAGATAGGGTTTATTGGTCAGGATGGCGCGGATACCCAGCAGGTCGCCTTTTTTCAGGATGTCGATGACCTGGGTGCTGTCTTCGAATTTTTTCAGGATTTCGATGCGGCCTTTGCGGAGCAGGTATGCGAAGGGTTCGGCTTGCCCGCCTTCTTCGAACAGATAGTCGCCCTCGGCGATTGACCGCAGGGTGGTTTGGCTGGCCAGCTCCTCCAGGCCTACCCTGGACAGGTAGGTGAAGGGGGGGTAATCCTGGAGGTATTGGGTGATGGCTTCGGCTGTCATGTGCGAGGTATTGGGAAATTGGGGCAAAGGTAGGGAGATTTGGGGGAGGGAGGCAAGGGGGAGGGCGGGAAATCTGGGGTTGACGGAGGGGAGGGGGCTGACGGACGAGTTTTTTTAACCGTAGAGGGCACAGCGATACACAGAGGGGTATCCGTTCGAAACGCAGTGGCATTCAGGCGTAAACCGGCCACCAGGCGGCAAAATGAAACCCAACCCATTCATCTTACTTGCCGACCAACACAAATGCAGCCCAGGACGGAAAAACGTTAATAACACTGTATAAGAAGGCTAATCGAAGAGCTGCCTGATATATAGTACCTACCAATGAATCTAGTATTTTCTTTTTGTTAAAATCAGACCTTTTAACATAATTAATGTAAGAAAACCAGTATTTTGAATTGTTAGAGTTAAACCAAAGCGCTCATTAACAAAAACCGATTGATATGTTACCTTACCTTACCAAGTGGTTTGTGTTTTTATTGCTATTCATTCTACCGTAAAGAAAGGTATATTGCTTTTATAGCCTTTTTGCTATGCTATATAGAGCCGTTTGCCCAAATTGAGTTTGAATGCCATACTGAGATTGCTAATCAAGAAGTTACGGCCTGTTGGCCAGATAATGTGCCTCCCTGTGAATCTACCATTAATTATGCTCCTGATTCCCATTTTCCTGAGCATACTCCCATAAAGTATATCAAATTTGTATTGCATGTTTTTCAAAATTCGAATGCAGTATTTCCTCCTGGCAATTACACTAATTCACCGGAGCATTTAGATGTTCTTCGTTCATGGTTCCATCATCCAACTAAAGGAATAAATGCTCGTTTATCTAATCTTTGTGATCCACAACCAAAGGTTCCAGGAAATGAATCGCCACATATTCCTGATTCAAGGATGCGTTTTATTTTTGATGGAGTGGAAAATCAGGAAGTTTTTATCGCTATTATTACGATCTTACCGGACAAAGCCCCGATGGGCAAACTTTTCTTAATACACCTGCAAATCCTGAAAATATTCCTTATGCAGGAAATATAATACTGGCTGAATTTCTTCATATGGCAAGTGTTGATCATCCGGGCCCCAATCATCATTTGAATATTGGCCAGCCAAATATTAATGACGAATGTGCCGATACCCCCTTTCCAACTACTGATAACAATATGATGGATACTCCATTAGCAACATCGGATAGATGTGCCTTGACCGAGTGCCAACTCGGCCGGATGCATCATTTTTTAGATGCCTTAAACCCTATTTGGGTGAGGACGGAAGAAAATGGATTTTCATTTCCAGCCCTTACAGATTTTTGCGCAATCACTCAACCTGAAATTATTATACCTGATGGCGCAGATATTACTTGGAATACTCGCCGCAACCTTCGCACCAATGTCATCGTCGAATCAGGCGGAAAACTAACTATAACCTGCGATTTGGGCATGCCCAATGGCGCAAGTTTTACTGTAGAGCCAGGCGGCAGGCTCACAGTCGATGGCGCTAAGATTTACAATAATTGCGACGGGCAATACTGGAAAGGGATAGACGTCGGGGGGACCGCCCAGGCGCAATTCCCCTTGCTGGCCAACGGCCAGGGCTTCCTGAAGCTAAACGATGGCTCGGCGCTGGAGCGGGCTGCATTTCCCATACAGGTAATACAGGGCGGCTTAGTGATTGCTACGTATACGGATTTTATAAATTGCGGGCAGGCTGCTTTCTACGATTACGAACGGAACAGCCTAAGCCAATTTGGGCATTGCAACTTTACACGAGACAACAGTTTTATTGATTATGGAGATTGGCCCAGTCAGGTTTTCTTTCGAAACGCGACCGGCATAACCGTGTCCGATTGCTCGTTCCGGACCATAAACGCGGATGGTAATGCCGACAACGGGATGGCCATCGAGGCTTACAACTCGAGCTTCACAGCCAGTAAGTCGGACATAGAAGGCTACAGGGTAGGCATTTGGGGCTATTCGTGGATGAAAGATCCCAGCAGCAAGTTTACCGTCAAGCAATGTACATTAACCGACAACCGAGTAGGCATTGCAAATTGGGCCAACAACAACATCGTCATAGAAGACAACTTCATACAAGGCATTGGCAACCACAACCAGCCGGGCGATCACCGGGGGCTAACCCTGAGAAATTGCACTGGCTTTCGGGTGGAAGGCAATACGTTTATCGGCACGGGCGGCGGGCTGGAAAACCCTAACCTCATTGGGATATGGGCAGTGAATACCGGCTCGGAGTCTAACGAGATCAGGGACAACATCTTTGAGAAACTGTATGCTGCCAACCAGGCGGAAGGGAATAATACTGGGGAGTTGGCTCCTGATGGCCTACAATATCTGTGTAACAAAAACATTGACGAAAACGGTTTTGACTTTCTTGTTTTTGACGCTGGGATAGCTATCAACCAGGGAAGCGAAGAAGGTGCTACTAAAAATGTTTTCTCTCATTTTAATGCTGCTTTTGGCGATTTCAACAACCAAAGCTCCGGGGCTATTAATTATTTTCACACCGATGTCGATGAAGAAACACCGTGGGAAGGTTATTTTGTTGGCATTGAGCCTATGGTAACCGATGAGGAAACTGATTTGTTTTGACAGAAGAAGCCGTGACGGAACATACCCACTACCATTGGCCGCGATGCCAAACCCCGCCAGGGATGCGGTTGCCCTCTATTACAATCTGAAAGAGGAAACGGCCGCAGCGGTATTGCAGGTTTACGACATCAATGGGCAATTGGTTAAGACATTTGAGGTGGAAGGCCCAAAAGGCCACATCGGCTGGGATGCCGGCGGTTTTGCCCATGGCGTGTATTACTGCAAAATCAAGCAACAGGGCAAAGCTTATCCTGCTTTAAAGTTGGTTTTGATGAAATGATTGAAGTTAGGGGGGGGCACTGCCCGTTTTTTGCATAATTTGATACGGTTGGCAAGAACTTTGGTGTATGTTTAGCACTATTTGGGGCGTGGGTCTTCAGGCCCGCATTGAAAAATTTTTTCGAATCTGTTTTCTTATACACGGGCATGGAGGTCCGCGCCCGAGCATTTCTACATCTTGGGGTTCTAAACCCACACCAAGCACTCACCAACCTTACAAAATAACACTTACCATGAAAAAGCTCCCCTTTCTCCTGCTGTGGTTCTGCCTGGCGGCCCCCGCCTACAGTCAAACTACTTTCAACCACCAATACAACTTCGATTTCCCGTTTAAGGTGCTGACCAGCGTACTGCCTACCGACAGTTGTTATTATGTTACCGGCATCATAACGGACACTACCGGCGGCTCTTACAAAATCGGCAACATCTTCATTAAATTCGATTTACAAGGCGAAGTGGAATTTCTCAAAACGCTTACTGCCTCCGGGAAGTTCTATGAAACCTGGCTCGGCGATTTGATACGGACAAGCGACGGAGGCTTTGTCGATATTGGCCTGGCCAAAGACTCGACGATCAAAGGCCTGGTACTGAAATACGACAATGTAGGTGACACCCTTTTTACCAAAGAATTTTTCAACCCTTACTACCCAAATGCGTCCTTTCTTTTTACCGCCGCCATAAAGGCCGGCCCGGAGGGCAACCTTTGGGTTTTATCTGGCTTAGACGCCGACCTGACAGACGCACACAATGGAGATATCTACCTGCTGGAGTTCGATTCCTTGGGCACCCTGTTGCAAACCTTTACCTATGGAGGGCCGCAAAACCAAATCCCCAGGAGTATGTTGCTAGAATCCGATGGAGGGATAATCATCGGCGCTAATAAATCCAATACCAGTATGGTACGCCAAAATTTTGTCAGCCGCACTCATATTTTCAATATAGACAGCCTGGGGGAAGTACAGTGGGAATACATCACCCCTCAGGGCCAGTTGTTTGACCGGGCAAGGGATATAGTTCGGGCTCCGGACGGCGGGTTGATCGTGGCTACCGGAAAAGGCATTGAACATGACATTAATGGTGCCTCAAGCCGGTTGTTCTGGTTTCCATATATTTTTAAACTGAATGCGGCACACGAGTTTGAGTGGGGAATTGAGCTTAGAGGAACGCGCCAATCAGAGGGTTTTTCTGTCAAGAAAGTTGTTTCTGCCTCGGATAAAAGTGGTTTTGTAGGGGTTGGCAGAATAGGGGAAGATGTATCTACAGGAGAAGAGGTCTTAGGCAGTTGGCTCATCAAAGTTTCTCCGCAAGGAGACAGCTTGTGGGCAAGGTACTACTCTTTTTTTGATGGTGTAAAAACTACTCCTGAGCCGTTTGACCTGAAAAACACGCCGGATGGCGGCTATGTGGTTGTGGGGCAAACCCACCCCCGCCAACCGGACGGTAGCACTACCCAACAAGCATGGATGTTGAAGGTGGACGAGCATGGCTGTCTCATCCCCGGTTGCCATCTCCTGAATAGCGCAGAAGGAGTGGAAAGTGAGCAAATAGAGCTGGTTATTTACCCCAACCCGGCCAGGGATTACCTGAATTTTCAGCTGCGCTCAACAAACACTGTAAAAGAGGCGGTTTTCAGAATTATCGACTCCAAAGGGAAGGTTGTAAGAGAATGTCGCACTAGCAATCTGTCCGACACTTATATCATACCCGTAACAGAATGGCCGAACGGCGTTTATTTTTTACAATATTTGGAGGAAGGAAAACTTCGATGTTCGGATAAGTTCATCAAACAATAAAAACTTGCTGCGATGAAAAAATACCTGCTAATGGCCCCTGCCCTCTTTTTATGCGCTTTTTCTTTTACCCAGGTTGAGTGGGCGCCGACAGGAACGAAATATTACTATACTTATTGGTGGGACGACGGCATTTCTTACAATACGGACGTCATAGAAGTAGAAGTTGTTGGAGATACCCTGATACAGGGCAAAAACTGCCGGGTTTTTCAGCAAAACTCCGGAATCATAGGATGGAATTGGGGATGCGCGGGAAGCCAATACATGTATGAAGAAGACGGGCGAGCCTATTTTTATAATGATGCTAACCAATCTTTTGGCTTGTTATACGATTTTACAAAAACCGCAGGAGAGTCGTGGAAAGTGCCTGTGTGCGGCAATGAATTTTGCAAAGGGCTGGACACTTTGATTGTAGCGGTCGATTCCGTTACCTATACAGAACAGAATGGCCTGCAGATAAGAACGCAACACGTCCGGTTGTCATCAGGCCCTGATGGGGCTGCATTGGGGAATGGCAAGGTCTACGAAAACATCGGAAGCGCAACCCGGATGTATTTTGTTGAAGGGTTTTGCGTGACTGCTGAAGCGGGCATTTTAAACCTCCGTTGTTTCGAATCTCCCGGTGCCGGCATTTTCAACTTTGTCGGCGAAGCATGCGACAGGATTAATGCCGTGCAGGAAATAGCATTAGGCAATATTCAACTCCTTTTTTATCCTAATCCGGCGGTAGGTTTTCTGAATTTCCGTCTGCGAGGGCCTCAAAATTTGCAGGGATGCGTTTTTCGAATTGTCAATGCCAAAGGCGAACTTGTGGAATCTTTTCGAACGAATCAGTCGGAGACCCATTATGTGCAAACAGTATCGAATTGGGCATCAGGCTTGTATTTCGTTCAATGCATGAGAAACGGAAAGGTAATAGCTTCTGGAAAGTTTGCCGTATCGAGATAGCAGCCACGGTTTGGGTCATTGATAAAAATCATCCCGGCTCCGCTCCGGTCTGCACCTGGCCGGCTCCCTGCGAGCCTGGCGGGACGAGCCGCCCCTCCGTGGCTTCGACGACGGCATCCTCTACGCCTACGAGGTGTCCAACCTAAACTTGTCCAACACCAAATTGGTGGTCCTGTCGGCCTGCGAAACGGGCCTGGGCGACATCCGGGGCAGCGAAGGGGTATATGGCCTACAGCGCGCCTTCAAGCTGGCCGGCGCCCAACACCTTATCATGAGCCTCTGGAAAATCTCCGACGACGCGACTGTGGATTTTATGGAAACCTTCTACCGGAACTGGCTGTCCGGGGAGGAAATGGACATCCGGGCGGCTTTTGCCCGGACGCAGAAAGCAATGCGGGAGAAGTACAAGGACCCGTATTTGTGGGGGGCTTTTGTGCTGATCTGATTTTTTTCGCAACCGTTTAGGCCTTTTTTTTCGCCACATAGGCCACATAGCGTTTTCACAGTAGAGCACATAGGTGGCGGCTATTGTGGCATAGGTGGTAAATAGTTGCTTTTTTCTCAAAAAATGATGTTGACTTCTCCTCAAACCGGTTATCTATATATAAATCAACTGAAACGGGAAAGCCTTTGATCCCCTCCCGCATTCACGTTTATATTACCACAAACCACTACTGACATGAAACGCAAACTATGTCTTACGGCCACCGCTGTGGCCCTGGCCTCCTTTTGCCTGGCTCAACCCGAAACCGGCAATTACCGGCAGCAGGCCTCCAGCAACACCTATTTGGGCATAACCTGGGGCCCCGGCTGGTCAAAGCAACACACAAATTACGCGTTCATATTCGAAACGCCCTTTCAGCCGGCGCGGGTATTCTCCTTTGGCCTGCAATATGGCTTTCCCGTTTCCGAAGCCCTGGCCGGGCAGGCCGAACTCTGCCTGACCCAACACGGCTACCGTTTGGAGGAAACTACTTACGATAGCGGCATCGAAATCAATGCGAAAGTTGATGCCCGAATCCGGTACCTGGAGCTTCCGCTTTCCTTCGTTTACCGTATTCCAGTAGGCAGCCAAGGTTTTGAACTGGCGGCCATGCCCGGCATCAGCCTTGGATATGCCGTCTCGGGCAAGGTTGTAGCCCAAGGCAAAGGAGAAAGCGCCACCCGCAAGGTGTTCACCCGGCTGACCGAGGAAGTGCCGGTCAAAGACGCTGCCTTGGCCGACCGCCTGGATGCCGCACTCCTGCTGGGCGCACAGGCGGCTTTCAACTTCGGAAACGGCGCCGCCCTGGGATGGCCCCGGAGGCTTTGCCTCCGGGCTGGATTCGATCGGCTTCCATGATGCCACGGCAGGCCTTTCCGGCCTTTATTTCGTGACGGTTACCGATGTAAACGGCTGTTCCAAAACAGCCAGCAGCCGCATCGACGTCCATTCCCTGCCTATTGTTACTATCCTCCCTACGCCCTCTGGCGCCACCGTTTGCGGAGGCGAAACCATCATACTCTGCGCTTCGACAGATGCACCCAACTACAGCGCTTCCTGGAGCGGCCCCAACGGATTTTTTTCCACTTTGCAATGCCCGGCCATCAGCAACGCCACCGCAGCTATGAGTGGCGAATACTCCGTGACCGTAACCGATGAAAATGGCTGCATGCAAAGCGACGGCCAGGATGTTACCGTAAATGCCCTGCCGTTAACAACAGCAATCGTCCCCACGCCCGCCAACGGCAGGCCCTGCGAAGGGATGCCTTTTTCCCTGAACGCCGCACCGGTTGTCGACAGCCTGGACTACTGCTGGATTGATCCAGCCGGCAACGTGATTTCAAATGAACCTTCGATCTCTTTCGCAAATGCTGCGGCAGGCCATACGGGGCTATATACATTAATCATAAAAAACAGTCAGGGTTGCCAAATAAGCACGGGTACCAGGATCGACGTTATCAGCTTTTCGCTTGAAACACAAAGCAATCCGCCTGACGGCGAAGCATGCGAAGGCGCCGATCTTGTTATAAAGGCTATAACGGACGCCGAGAGCGCAACCTATTCCTGGCAAGGCCCGGGAGGCTCCGCCTCCGAACTGGATTCGATCAGCTTTACCAACGCCCTGCCCGGCCAATCCGGCATCTATTCCGTTACCGTTACAGATGTGAACGGCTGCTCCCAAACAGCGAGCGACACCATCACCATTCATCGCCTGCCGTCGGCAGACATTATCCCATTCCCTGCCGACGCCACCGTTTGTGCAGGAGACACCCTAATCCTATGCGCTTTAACTGATGCACCGGCTGCCGACTTCGACTGGAAAGGGCCTCACGATCTTTCGTCTGCAGAACAATGCCTGAATTTCAACAGCGCCACCCCGCAGCAAACCGGCGATTATGTCCTGACGGTAACCGACACAAACGGCTGTTCTCAATCAGCGAACGGCTCGGCCACCGTCCACCTGCTGCCGATGGCAGTCATTGACGACGCACCTGCAAATGGTACCGTCTGCGAAGGAGAACGAATGGCCCTCTGCGCCCGGCCGGAAGCGCAGATCATCGCCTACAGCTGGAACGGCCCCGATGGGTTTTCGTCATCTGGACGATGTGTAGACTTTACCTCTTCCTCCCAAAGCCAGAGCGGCACTTATACTTTGACAGTGACAGACGAAAACGGATGTGAAAACAGCACCGACACTTCAATACAGGTTGCCGAATTGCCCGTATTAACCGTAGAAACAGCCGGGGCCCAGGTAAATGCCGGGGCAACAGGCGGAACTGAACCTTACACTTTTACCATCTTCGGCGGAAACCTGGAGGATACGGTAATCCTTTCGGAAATCGGTGAATTGACAGATGGCGAATACACCATTATCCTTACCGACGCCAACGGCTGCACCGATGCTGTCAGCTTCGTTATTACAGATATCGTCGACCCCGTTGCCGAATGGGCGCTTACCCTATCCCCCAACCCGAGCGCCGGCCGGTTTGAAGTGGCCGTAGGCAACGATCAAAGCCTGCCGCTCAGCATTTCAATTTTCGACCCAACTGGCCGGTTGATAAGGAACGAAGTATTGCGCACAAGGCGGTCAACGCTGGACCTAAGCGCTTCGCCGGCGGGATTGTACCTGCTGCGGCTGTCCAGCGGGGAAAAAACGGGTCTGGCTAAAGTGGTGGTGGCGAGATAAAAGACAGCGAAAAGTTCACCCGGGGGCTTATACTGATCATGCCAATTTGAGTAAAAAAAAATCTCTCCTGGCGTGGACTTTTTTCCTTTTGCCCTCACTAACCAATAAACAGAAGAAGATTCCTGAAAAACCTTCTACCTGTTTTAAATCATTTTTCACCCAAAATCACTTATCATGTCAAAGAAATCTAAGTTCGAAAGGATGTTGGTAACCACTGCTGATTCCGTAGGCGAAACATTGTCCGGCAAACTTGGAAAGGGCGCCTGTATCTACTGGCTCCCCATTCTCGGGCAGGCAAAACTCGCTTACGACCTGGCCTCCGGAGTAGGGGAAGGATTGGGGAAAGGAGCGTATAAAAGCGTTAAGATTTTACTTCAAAACGACAAGGATAAGTAACCGTGCAAACGAAGGCATTGGCGGGGCTGTAGGGGTGACACTGTCGGTGTGGGGAGGAGCAAATGGGCTCGTCCCCTCCCTCCGAGCGGCAACCGTGGTTGAGTGTCCCATTTGTTTTATTCGTGCTATTAAATTACATTTATGTTTGTGGACTGATTTAAACCCAAACCTTTTATCGATCGTGAAAAAAATATTGGCCGTCTTCATTTTTCTCTCTGCGCCCTTCCTGGCGCCGGCTCAAAACCTCGATTCCGCAGCCGTGTCCTCGGCCATAGACAGCTTGAACGAGCTCAATCGAAGCCTGAGCGAGCAACAAAAATTTGAAGAGGCGCTGGTAGTGATCGAAGCCGCCAAAGAGCAGGCGGCGGCGGCATTTGGAAAAGAGCATCCTGCCTACGCCAAAAGCGTTTTCAATCATGGGCTTACGTTTGATGACATGGGCGATTATGAAAAAGCTGAACTGCTTTACCTGGAAGCCAAAGACATCCGGGAAAGGGTGTTGGGCAAGGAACATCCCGACTATGCCCTTAGCCTGAACAACCTGGCGGTCCTGTATGCCATTACAGGCAATTATGATAAAGCCGAGCCGCTTTATCTGGAAACCATAAGCATCCGGGAAAAAGTGCTGGGCAAGGAAAACCACGAATATGCCTTTGGCCTGATCAACCTGGCGAACCTGTACCATTATTTGGGTACTTATGAAAAAGCCGAACCGCTTTACCTGGAAGCCGTAAGCATCCTGGAGAAAGCGCTGGGCAAGGAACATCCCCACTATGCCAGCAGCCTGGCTAACCTGGCGTTCCTGTACTATAAAATGAGCAATTATGAAAAAGCCGAACCGCTCTACCTGGAAGCCAAAAGCATCCGGGAAAAAGTACTGGGCAAGGAACACCCCCACTATGCCGACAACCTGGATAACCTGGCGATCCTGTACACCGATATGGGCAATTATGAAAAAGCCGAACCGCTTTTCCTGGAAGCCAAGAGCATCCGGGAAAAAGCACTGGGCAAGGAACATCCCCACTATGCCTTTAGCCTGATCAACCTGGCGAACCTGTATCATTACACGGGCAATTATGAAAAAGCCGAACCGCTCTACCTGGAAGCCATAAGCATACTGGAAAAAGCGCTGGGCAAGGAACATCCCGAATATATCCTTTGCCTGGGCAACCTGGCGTTCCTGTATACCGATATGGGCAATTATGAAAAAGCCGAACCGCTTTTCCTGGAAACCATAAGCATACAGGAAAAAGCACTGGGCAGAGAACATCCCGACTATGCCCAAAGCCTGAGCAATCTGGCGGGCTTGTATACCGTTATAGGCAATTACGAAAAAGCCGGGCCGCTTTACCTGGAAACCATAAGCATACGGGAAAAAGCGCTGGGCAAGGAACATCCCTACTATGCCGAAAGCCTGATCAATCTGGCAAGCCACTATGCAATTACGGGCGATCGCGAAAAAGCTGGGGCGCTCTACCTGGAAGCCGACCCTATTCAAAAAAATTTGTTGCTTAAGGCTTCCCGATTTGCTTCGGAGCGGGAGCTGGCTGCTTACGCCCGGCAATTTAACCAAAGCCTGAGCCAAATCCATTCTTTCCGGCAAATTTACGCCGATGCTCAGCTGAATGGCCTTTGTTTCGACCAGGCGCTTTTCTACAAAGGTTTCATGCTGAACGCCTCCAGGCAAATCCGGCGGCTGGCGGCAGCCGATACCGCTTCCGCCGCCCGGTTCGATTTATTGACAGCTTATCACCGCCGGCTTGCCGCCGAGTACGCCAGGCCCATCGCCGAGCGCCAGGGCGTAGAAGAGCTGGAAGAAAAAGCCAACCAAACTGAAAAAGAGCTGACGCGCCTTGCCGCCGGCTTTGGCCAGGCGCTCCGGCAGGTGGGTTGGCGGGAAGTGCAGGCGCAGTTAAAAGCCGGAGAAGCCGCTATTGAGTTTGTACATTACCAATTTTTAAGGATAAAGTCAGCAACGGACAGCACGATGTACGCCGCGCTCGTTTTGAAACCCGGCGAGGAGGCACCGCAGTTCATCCCGCTTTTTGAAGAAAGGGAGATCGCCGCTGCAGCAGGCGCTCCGGAGGCCGGCCGCGCCGATTACGCCAATCAATTATATGCCTCCGCCGGCCGGGGCCTCAAACCCCGGAAGGCAGAAGAGAAAACCCTCCTGGAACTCAACTGGCAGCCCCTGGAGAAGGAGCTGCAGGGCATCCGGACCATTTATTACGCCCCCTCCGGCGTCCTGCACCGGCTCAACCTCAGCGCCATTCCCATCAACGAAAAAGAGGTACTGGGGGATAAATACCAACTGATCCGGCTCGGCTCTACCCGGCAATTAGCCGTTCCGCCCCCGGGAACCGGCGCCGGCGGCGGCGCCCTGCTGTTCGGCGGCGTCCGGTACGAGATGGAT
Source organism: Phaeodactylibacter sp. (assembly GCA_024102975.1). Classification (GTDB taxonomy): domain Bacteria; phylum Bacteroidota; class Bacteroidia; order Chitinophagales; family Saprospiraceae; genus JACJXW01. The sequence goes on from JAGFJD010000111.1 coordinate 19,628, forward strand.
AGCACGGCTATTTCCCGCGCCAATGCCGGAAAGCGGGATAAATCCACAGAACCAGCCCTGAATTTCCAACAAACGAGCCGCAGCTTCCGGGGAGACGCCTGGCAATATCTGGCCTGGACGGAAAGAGAGGTGGGCGAGATAGCGGCTATCCTGGAAAAGGCCAATATCGAAACCGCCGCCCAGTACGGTTTCGCCGCCTCGGAAGAGGCTTTCCGCCAAATAGGGCAAAATCAGCCTTCGCCCCGGATTTTGCACCTGGCCACCCACGGATTCTTCTTCCCCGACCCAGCCACAGCCCCCGAGAGGGGGAGATTGGCAGCCAACTCCTCCCCTTTCGGGGGAGGTTGGGAGGGGGCTTCAGCTTTCAAAACCTCCAACCACCCCATGATCCGCTCCGGCCTCATCCTGGCCGGCGGCAACCATGCCTGGCAGGGCAAAGATCCGATCGCCGGGCTGGAAGACGGCGTGCTGACCGCTTACGAAATCAGCCAGATGGACCTGTCGAACACAGAACTGGTTGTCCTCTCCGCCTGCGAAACAGGACTGGGCGATATCGAAGGCAACGAGGGCGTCTACGGCTTGCAGCGCGCCTTCAAGATCGCGGGCGCACGCTACCTGATCATGTCTCTCTGGCAGGTGCCGGACCGGGAAACGATGGAGTTTATGGTTACTTTCTATCAAAACTGGCTGGAAAAAAAAATGGGCGTACCGGAGGCTTTCCGGGCGACGCAGCAGGCGATGCGGGAGAAGTATAAAAATCCGTATTTGTGGGCAGCCTTCGTCTTAGTTGAATAACCGAAGGGGGGCAGGCATGCGGCAAGGAATCACATCCCCTTCCCCTCCCACCCCTCAAACAAAATCCGCGACCCCGTCCCTACCCCGATAATGGTCCGCATAGCGTCTTCGGAGCGGGTTTTCACGAAGTATACCTTTTCTTCCGGCATGTGGAAGATAAAGCCGTTGGTCGGGTTGGGGCCAGTGGGCACAAAGATGGTGATGTAGCCGTGCCCCACCTCGTCGTCGGTGACGAAGCCGGTCATCAGGGCGCCGCTGTTGTAGGGGTCGCAGAGGACGACCTGGGAGAAGGGCGTCTTTTTGCCGCCGAAGAACTGGCGCACCGTTTCCCGCAGCACCGAGTAGAAGGGCAGCTGCATCAGCCACCGCTCCTCGAAGCGGTTGATGGCTTTGTTGCCGTACTGAGTGCGCACGACCAGCCCGACCGTAAAAAACAGGGCGATCGCACTGGCAAAGGACAGCAGGTCGATGATCCAGAGAGAGACATTCTCCGAAAAGTGAAACAACAGGACCAGGGGCGACAATATGCTGGCCGTAATATTTACGACGAAGCGCAACAAGGCTACGAAGATCGTGAGGGGCAGCACCACCACCATTCCCCCGATCACCGAGGTGATAAAAATGCGCCGCAACCGCCGCATGGGGACTTTCCATCTTTTGGGTACCATAAAGCGTGCTTTTTGGCGCAAAAATACTTTTTCCCGGACTAAAAAACACGCCTGTTTTTCCCTCACTCATTCCTTCATTCACCCCCTCTCCCCTGCCCGCCGTTTCTCCTCTTCCGCTCCCGTTGGCCGGCGGCGGCCTGGCGCCAGGCCCTTCCTGCCGAAGTTGTAGCTAAAGGCCAGCCTGCCGACGCGGGTCTCGCGGTAGCTGCGGAACACCTCGTCGATGTTGCCGAAGCGGGTGCCGCCCCGGGGCCAGCTGCGCCAGAAAATATCGCTGACGTTGAGCCTCAGCGTCCCCTTCCCCTCCCAGAGGCTTTTCTGTATGCCGGCATTCAGCGCCCACATCGGTTCCATGACGGAGATGCCGTATACGTGGCGGTGCATGTAGAAACCACCCAGCTCCGCCGAAAAACCTCCGGAGAGAAGGAAGGACTGGTTGAGGTCCAGGTGGAAGGCCGTGCCTCCCTGCCCCAGCCCGAACCCGGCGACACTGCCCTCGAACCGGTTGTGGTAGAGGAGGAAATTGACATTCGCGTTCCACCATTTGGCCAGCTCGAAGGGGGCGTTGAAACCCAGCCCGAAGTACTCGTACTTCCGGATGTTGACGTTGGTCACTACCGTCTGCCGCGCCTCGTCGTTCTGGATCAGGGCGTAGGTTATGTTGTCTTTCGTTGTGCTGTAGCTAAGAGTCGTGCTGATGCGCTGGCGGAAGGTATGCGAAAACTCCGCCGAATAAGTGAGCTGCGGCAGCAGGAAGGGGTTGCCCGCCCGGTAGGTGGTGGGGTCGACAAAGGCCCGGAAAGGGTTCAGTTGCTGATAGTTCGGCCGGTCGATGCGGCGGCTGAGCGAGATGCCGAGCAGGTGGTTGTCAGAGATTTTGCAATTGACGAAGGCCGAAGGGAAAAGCTGGAAGTAATTGCGGCGGAAGGCGCTGTCGGCAGTTACCTGGAAGCCGTCGGCGACGGTCTGCTCCCCGCGCAGGCCTGCCTGCACGTTCCACCTGCCCCATTCTCCGTTCCAGTTCAGGTACCCGGCGTTGATGTTTTCTTCGTAGATGAAGTGGTTGCTCTGCCGGCCGTCCAGTACCTCTCCGCCCTGGAGCAGGATGAAATACTTCAGGTCGTTGTCCGCCTTAACATAACTCGACTTCAACCCGGCCTCGGCCTTGCCCAGGGCGCCCAGAGGCATAGCGTAATCAGCTTTAAAAGAATAGAGGTCCAGGAATCCGCCGATATCCCCGCGCAGGTAGTCGGTGCCGGTAAGCGTTCCGCCGGTATCGAAGAAGTAGGAATGAAAAAGCTGGGCGGTCTCGTTCCAGTAGCGGGCGTAGTCGAGGTCGGCGGTGAGAGACTGGCCCTCCCGGGCGAAGTTCTGGCGCAGGTTCAGGTTCAGGGCGTAGTTGTTCCAGCGGTCGCGGGAGCGGTTGGTGGTCGTGAAGCGGCCGCCGGGCTCGCCCTGCGGCCCCAGGATGCTGCTCTCGTTATCGCCCCGGGGATTAAAGTGGCTGAAGGTGCCGCTGGCCAGAAATCCAACTGTGGTTTTGGGCCCCGGGAAGAAGTCGGCTCCGGCACGGGCGGTGTGGGTATTGTAAGGCATGGCCAGGAAACTGTTCTGGTCGTAAGTGGCCTGCACCTCCCCGCCGTCGCTGAACCGCCGCAGGACAACCAGGTTGTTGAAGAATTTATTCCAACTGTATTGGTAGTTGCCGAACAGATTGAAATGCCGGGCCCGGTAGTTGAGGTTGCCGCCGGCTGTGGCCTTGCCGAATTTGCCGTGGCCTGCCGAAAGGGACACATTGCCGTTCGCGCCCATCTGCCGGCCCTTTTTCGTCCGCAGGTTGATGATGCCAGAACTGCCCTGGGCGTCATACCGGGCAGAGGGGTTGCTGATGATCTCGATCTTCTCGATGCTGTTGGAAGACATGCCCCGCAGCATGTTGGCCAGGGCGTCGCCGGAAAGCTGTACGGGCTTGTCGTCCATCATAATGATCACGCCCGGCCTGCCATTCAGGGTAATGTTGCCGTTCTGGTCGACAAACACGTTCGGTGACCGTTCCAGCACTTCCAGGACGGAGGCCCCTGCGCTGACGATACTGTTCTCCACATTGACGACCAGCTTGTCGAGGTGCCGCTCGACGAAGGGTTTCCTTCCCCGCACGGACACCGCATCCAGCGTTTCGGCCTGCGGCGACAGGCGGAGCGTGCCCACGTCATGGCCCCTGCCTTCATCCCGAAAGGAGAAAACCGGCGTCTCCCCAGCTTCATATCCGACGTGGGAAGCCCGGATAAAATAATCGCCTGGCGGTGGCGATAAAAAGCAGAAAAAACCGGCGGAATCGGCAACAGCACCCTTGGCCAGGGCGCTGTCCGATGCCTGATGCAGCGTGAGGCTGGCGAATTCAAGCGGTTGGCCGGCCTCGCCGGCGACTCTTCCGGAGACCTGGGCTGCCTGGCACCACAAGCCGCCAACGGCTGGCATGGCGGCCAGCAATAAGGACAGTAAGTTCTTCATGGCTTTCAGTATAACAGTCGGTTGTTGCAAAGATGGGAGTGTGAAAACCCACAGAATAGTAAAAAAACGACAGGCGAAAGAAATATTGATCAACTGCTGCCGAACCGCTGCTCCAGCAACCGGATCAGGCAGGCGTGAAAGGCCCGGCCGGATTGCCGGAAGTAAACCTTCGGCACCTGACCGGCAAAAGCCTTGAAATCCCTGATGAAGTGCATCTGGTCAAAATACCCGGCAGCGTAGGCCACATCGGTCAGCCGGTGGCGTGGATGCACAGAGCGGTAATAAATGGCCGAATTGAACCGTGTGACCCGCGAGAAGGTTTTTGGGCTTAAGCCTATGTATTGGTTAAAGAGGCGCTCCAGGCTGCGCAGGTGCAGGCCCAGCTCCTCGGCCAGGGCGGGCAGGCAGGCATCGCCCCCGCACCGTTTCAGTTGGCCGGCCGCCCATGCTGCCTGATCCCTCCGGCTCTCCTGCGGCAGGAGGTTCCGGAACAAAAAACGGTCAGCCTGTTCCGCCTTCCGGCTTATATCGGGCGCGAGGGCAATCAGTTCCTGTGTTTCCTGCACCCAATAGCGAAAAACCTGTCCGGCTTCTACGACTGTATCCTGCATTTCCCGCTGCGGCACGGGCGTAAAGCAGCTCAGCCCCGCTGGCCGGAAGCGGATGCCAAACGTCTGCAGGCGCCGCCCGACGTCAAACCTGTACGCTACGGGAATGGCCTTCTGCCCCACAACGACGGCCTGCTCCTTCAACCCCTCCGTGACTTGCCCGTCCGGCCCTGTCCGGCATATATGCTCCGGGAGGAACATCAGGCTGCTGTTGCCATCCGGGACAGATGTTTCTTCCTTCGGCGCCCCGCCCCCGCCATCGATGGTGATCAGCCAGTAGTTCTCAATGAAGGAGCGAAGCCTGGGATGGGGCAAAGCCTCGTGGTATTTCATGGCCAGCAGTTCGGGTGAAAAAGAGTTGTTAGAATCTGTTTCCCAAAATTGCCGGATTTTCAACAAATTAACAGGGATAATATTGCTAACAGAATTCTATAGTATCCACGGCTATCGACAGCGCAGAAAGCCTCCGCTATGCCCCGGCATCAATAGGCCCGACATTCGTCGGGATTTCGCTGCGCTCCACATCCATAGCGTCACCCCTCCCCACACCACTGGACAAAATGGTTTTGGACACAGAGAGCACTGAGGCCAACACAGAGCACACGGAGTGTTTTCCATTGATGATCAGTCCTCTGTGTGACTCTGTGCCTTCTCGGCGTACTCTGTGTCCAGAAAATGTCTAGTACATGAAAACTTAAATAAATGGTTGCTTAGGCGAAGTTATTTTGGACTTAATCAAGGAAGAAAAAACGAGCATAGCCGGAGCTACGTGAGTTTTTTCTGACGAAGAGTAAGTTCAAAAGAACAAGCATAAGTGGGTATTTATTTAGGTATTCATGTACTAG
>JAGFJD010000112.1 GCA_024102975.1 Phaeodactylibacter sp.
CTAGTACATGAAAACTTAAATAAATGGTTGCTTAGGCGAAGTTATTTTGGACTTAATCAAGGAAGAAAAAACGAGCATAGCCGCAGCTACGTGAGTTTTTTCTGACGAAGAGTAAGTTCAAAAGAACAAGCATAAGTGGGTATTTATTTAGGTATTCATGTACTAGTAGTATGCAGGATCGGCACAAGCACCTCAGCACGATCACTTCAGCAGCTCCAGCAAATTGGAATAATATCCCTCCCCGATGGGCAGCCCTTTTTTCCGCCCCTTCAGGAAAAGCTTGTGTTTTTCGTGGTCGATGCAGGAGATGCATTGAATGTTGACGGCATTGTAACGGCTAACCTGCAGGATATAGGGCGGCAATTCCTGGAGCAGGCTGGCCATGGTGCGGTTCAGGTGAAGCTTCCGCCCGTCCTGGACGATGACGTGGACGGTGCCGCTGCCGCCCACTTCCAGGTACTGGATTTCGTCGAAGGTGACGAAGAAGGTGTGGTTTTTGTTCCGGACAGAAAAAATGCCCAGGGCGGCCAACAGCTTGGTCTCGGTCCGGTTCTCCAGGCGGGCGGCCACGGCTTCGAGGCATTCCCGGCGCTTTTTTTCCCAGTTTTTGAAAAAAGGTTTCTGGAGGATCTGGATGACGACGTCGTGGAATTCGTTAAAGGCGGTCAGCGCATATTCAAACCGTTCGTATCCGGTGTTGAGGATGACGGGCGGGAGCGTCCGGCCTTCCGTTTTCAGGCGGCGCAGCAGGTCGAAGCCGGTGCCGCCGATCAGTTTGATGTCCAGGAATATGGCGTCGGGCTCGTGGCTGACCACCAGCTCGTAGGCGCCGTCCACATCTTCAGCCTGCCCGCAGACGTTGATCAAAGGGTCTTCCTCCAGGCCCTTGACCAGCTCTTCGAGCACCAGGGGTTCATCTTCCACGACCACCACCTCTATCGGTTTCAAGTTCATAACTGAATCGTTTGGGTATGAGAATACTAATGCGCGTACCGTACCCCTCTCTCCTGTCCTGGTCAAGGTAGATATTATCTTCAATGTTGCTGATGATTTTTCTCACGTTCCGGGGATTAAAAATCTCGTGCAGGCTGTTCAGCATGCGCTCGCCCTGCCGGGTGCCGCCGATATTCTTCTTCCTGGCATTGGAATAGCCGATGCCGTCGTCTTCGATGACGATCTTCAGGTACGGGCCTTCATCCTTCAGGGCGATCCGGAGAAAAGAACTGCCCTTGCGGTTGCGCAGGCCGTGCTCCACCGCATTTTCCGTATGGATCAGGATTTGCATCAGCGGCAGCATGATGTGGCGGTAGAGCATCACCTCCTCTTCGCCGGGCAAATTGAAGCGATACCGGCCGTTAAACCTCCGGTGCTGGATAGACAAGTAATTCCGCACCATCTCCATTTCATCCAGGAGGCTGTGGAAGGCTTCCCGGTTCCGGCTTTTTTGAAAGACAGCCCGGATATTTTCCGCCAGCTTGTCGATGATCGAGCTGGCGACCTCGTCCTTGCGCACCTTGGCCTGTACCCAGTGCAGGGTGTTGTTCAGGAAGTGGGGGTTCAGGGAACTGGTGATGGCCTGTATCTGGAGCGCTTCCTTTTCGCGTTTCAGCTTTTCGGCGGCCAGTTCATAGCGCTGCTGCTGGCGTTTTTTGGTGTAGCGCAGCCAGAGGATGGCGCTCACTGCAAACACCAGAAAGGCGCTGATCAGCGCCCAGAACCACCAGGTGTCTTCCACGTTCTTGGGGACGATAAGGCGGACCGTTCTGTGATCGGTTATTTGATTGTTCTTGAAAAGCATGATTTCGAGCCGGTGATCGCCCGGAGGGACATATCCCAGGCTGGCGGTTGGGCTGAGCAGGGAATTGTTTTGTCGCAAGGTATCGCCGCTGGCCAGGATCAGGTAGTAGCCCAGCCAGTGGCTGGCATTTTGGTTAGGGCCAAAACGGGAAGTCCAGTAAAAGGAAAGATTGCGCTGCCCCCGGGGAGGCCGCAGCCTGCCCTCAGCGGCAATGATTTTTTCTCCCAGGCCGTACTCGAAAACAAGAGAATCCAGCCGGACCGCGCTTGTATCGAACTTCAGCCGGCTGAGGTCCATCCGGATGGCGCCCAGGTCGTTGCCCATCCAGATGTATCCTTTGCTATCGGTTAAAACGGCATTCTGCTCGGACGACCCGCCCGGCAGATAGTCGACGGTGTTGAAAAAATACATTCTGGGATTTTTGGGGTTCTGGTAATAGCTGTTGAGGTCCAGCAACCCAAACCCGATGTTGTTGCCGAAACAGAGGTAGCCCTGGTGTTCTTCCATGAAAGTCACCATTCCGGTTCCGGCATCAGTCAGGTGCAGCAACTCAATGTGGTCGTTGGCATTTTGGCGCAGGAAGTCCAGCTCATGGGGCGCGGGCAGGAAGGCGAGCCCCTGTTTGGTTCCCAGCCAGAGGTTGCCCCGGGAATCCACCTCAGAGCTGATGGCGCCGAAACCGCCTTTGTCGCCGATCAGCCAGGTGACGGCGGTATCCAGCTTAGGGTCATAAACGCCGAGGCCCTGCGAGGCCCTGCCGAACCAGATGCGCCCGGCGCGGTCTTCCGCGATGGTCAGCACATTGATCAATTCAATGCCTTTAACGGAATCGACGTAGTATATCGGCTTCCCTGGCTCGAAGGGATAGTCCATCAACCCGATGCCCTGGTTGCGATACAATCCCAGCGCCAGCCGCTTGCCGTTGGATACCGGATGGAAATACCCGCCGGTCAGCCTATCCGCTTCCCACCTGTCTCCGGTTATGCCTTTCCATTCCTGGCCGTTTGTTTTAAAAAAGCCGTATCCCCTTTCGTTGAAAAAATGCATCCACCCCTGTTCATCCCGCCAGCTGCCGGGCATGATGTGCGGAAAGGGGATGGCAGCGGGCGGGACCGGGATGACCTTATCGCCGTCGAATCGGGCAAAGCCGTGCCGGTAGAAGCCGAACCAGATGTCGCCCGCCGCATCCTCGCTGATGGCGTGCAGGCCGCTCGCCATGTTGGGGTTGCTCTGGAAGCAGCCCAGAAAGGCGGGAAATACCTTCACCAGGCCGGCCTGGGAGGGTATCCAGAAATTGCCGGCGGCGTCGGGCTGGGGCAAAGAGGTGCCCAGGGCCGCAGGCAACAGAAAGCGGGCATGAAATATCGCCCGGCCGGAGGGCTCAACCTCCCAAATCTCCATTTCGTCATCCGCCCGGGCGATTTCGGGCGGCGGGTGGCCGGAAAGGAAAACCCTGCCCTGGGCAGTAGATAGGAGGTAATTGGAGAACCGGCGCCGACGGCCTTTCCAGTCCTGCCCTTCCAGGGGTGCCAGCTGGCCGTCGCGGGATAAGTAGAGCGTCCATCGCCGGAGGTCGCTGCTGTCCTGAAAAACGTTTACCAAATGGGCCTCTGCGCTGATCGGATAGAAGTGTTGCAGCTTGCCGGGGTAGCGCAGCCGCCTTCTGGTGCCCTGCTCCTTGCCCAATTCGTAAACAGCCCATCCCGCTTGCCCGGGCACAGTCGCCACTTCCCAGATTTTACCAAATTTGGCGATCCGGGAGTAGCGCAAATTGCCGCCGTGCGCTGCTCTTTGGGCCGACAATGCGCTATCCGGCTGGAAGCGCCGGCTGTCCGGGTCAAAAACCAGCAGCTTGCCTTCCTGGTTTTCCAGTACCAGGCAGTCCTTCTCTTCATCCAGGAACCAGCTTTTTACAGGCGGGGTCTCGATTTTTATCTCTTCCCCATCCTTGTGCCAGTACCAATTTCCGCCGCTGATGATCCATACCCCGTGCCGGCCTTCCACAATGGCCTGGCCATCGCTCGGATTCTGATTCGCCTCGCCTTTGCTGAATTCCCGGAAGGTAAACCCGTCGAAGACGAGCCGGTGGCCGGTAGTCGTCGTCAGGTACAGATAGCCGGCCCGGCTGGCCAGGCAGCGGCCCACTTCGGTCATGGGCAGGCCGTCCTGCACCGTGTAGGTGCGGGTGAGGTGGTACTGGGCAGGGAGGGCCAGGGGGAAAAGCAGGGCCCATAAGA
>JAGFJD010000147.1 GCA_024102975.1 Phaeodactylibacter sp.
TTATCGCCCGTAGCCCTGCTATGGGCGATAAAATGAGCCTTATGAGAACCCAAAATCGGCTGTTTTCGCCTCCAAAGCACCACCGCCAAACAAGCTCTATCATTTTCCACAAAAACCGAAGTCCATGGCTCGAACCATCACTGCTGCTCAGGGTGGAAAGCCCTCCGTCGGCTTTTCCCTTATTGTTTTTCTGTTGCTGTTGCTTGGCACTTTTCTGTACTTTTATCAGCCGAAGGAAACGAATACACCTCCCTTGGCTTTGGCGACAGGTCCTTCTACCATTGAATACGAAGTCACCACGTCGGATATAACAGTCGATTGGCCCGGCGGCGGCGATTTCGACCCCCGGGATAAATGCCCGCCCGATTTTTTCCGGGAAGGTTTCATAGTGTTGTACAAAAGAGTGGCGGACGGCGGCTATTTCCGCTTCCTCTATCATGAAGGCAGGAAACTGCTCTACCGTATCGACAAAGGGGTGGTCGACGGAAAGGCCCAAATAGGCCTGCACTGAGTGGAGAGCACGAAGTTCAGCTCTAAATACCGCATCGCCGACCCGTCTTTCAAGGGAGGCAGGACGGTGAGAGTGCCCAACGCCAAAGGGGGTATGGATTCCCAAACCTTTCGCTACGGGCAGGCCGTTTCCAGAAGGAGAGTGCAGCTGGAGCGGGAATTGTTTAGTGAAACCCACATCGCCCCCAATCAATGCCCCGAATGGTGGGATATACTGAACTTTTTTCCATGAGCGGAGATTGAACTTTTGTCAGGTAGCTGATTAGCAAAATTTCATTAATTAAACGAATCGAGCAGCCAGGATTTGCGCGTAAGGGCAGCTGCTCCTCCTTTCCGCGAGCGCCGAAGCTACTCAGCGGAGGAGCTAGGAGGCCGGGAGGCGGGAAAAGCAGGCGCAAATAATGGCTGCGGACAGCCAATAAAATCAATCACTCAACCACATGAAATACGCTTTCCAAAAAATGCGCCTCGAAGCCGACAGCCTTTACGCCCTGATCAACAACTGGGTGGAAACCCACCTGACGGTTAAGGAAGACACCGCCGTCATCATCGGCTATGGCTATGCCTATGAGATTGCCGGCGCCTTTTCCAATTTGGTGCTGGATTGGGAAGCCACCATCATTCTTCCCAGAGAAGAACTGGACCTGGAAAACGGGGAGTACGACCTGATCATTCTGGAAAAGGAACTTTACGCCTGCCGCAACCAGCAGAAGTATCTGCTGCCGGATATGGCGGTAACGGTAGAGGTGGTTTCGGCTCCGGAGCTATGAGCCAGGATTGAGAACCTTACCTCTGTTCTTCCTGGAGAGGTTCTTAATCCTCCGGCAAACGGGCCACCTGAAGGTGGCCCGTCCGAAAAAGTGGCCCCGGCAGGATGAACTGCGTTGATCCTTTGTGCTCCGACGTCAAAAAGCAGCGGCGGTTCGCTGCGCTCTCCCCGGCCGTTTTTATTCGCCGGCCGGCTAAAGCGGGGCTTGGCCGACCGCCAAATAAAAACGGCCTGTGCCCTGATCGGGCACAGGCCGCTGCTTTCATTAGTGATCCCGGCAGGATTCGAACCTGCGACCGTCTGATTAGCTTACCCGCTACGGCTTTCGCCGCTCCTGATCCCGATAGCCATCGGGATCAGAATTTGTGGCCTGGACTATCTCTTCGCCATCTCAGGCGCGCCACGTATAGTCTCTACGGATCCCTCCGGGCGTACCGGCGCTCGTAGCGCCATTCCGCCCCTCATCGGTTTCCTCGGGATTGCCATCTTGATTAATGGTAAAGCGTTTTACCAATAACCAAGGAAGGTTTCCCCGATACAGTGGCGTCCACTCCGCAGGTTCTGTTTCCCTGCGGAGGCTCCTTTCACCCGCCGAAGCTTTACGCGTAGGCGGGTACTTAAAGTCAGATGCTCTATCCCCTGAGCTACGGGACCAGTATTTCAAAAAATATATTCTAAGTTAGACGCTTCCTGCCTGCCAGGTCGACTTGGCGTTTCGCCAGGCGGGCAGGCAGGTATCCCCCCTCGTCCGCCGAAGCTTTAAGCGAAGGCGGATGAGCTACGGGACCATTTGGAAGTCGGAAGGGCGAAGTCGGAAGTTGGAAATGCAACCAAAAGGGCTTTTCCGGAATGAGACGAAAAACTTCGAGTTCGCAATTCCTGATGCAGCCTTCGTTTAGGCCACACAAAAATAAACCTTTTCACACAGCTTTACAACCCGGAACCTGTAAATTCACGCACGCTTACAACCCTTCCCAGGTTAATCCGTTCACCTACAGGCGAAATTTCCCCCCATTTCCCCCCATTTCCCCCCATTTCCATCGCATTTCCATCGCATTTCCCTCCATTTCCCCCCATTTCCCCCTTCCCCCCGTAACAACCAACAACAACCAACGTACAACACCAGAATAAGATTCCATCAACATTTCACCCTAACCCTGCGTTCTAGTATAGACATTTAAATTGGCCTCCCATGAGCAAAATCGTTTACCTCCTTTTTCGCAAAAAGCGAACCTATTTTTCTGTTGCCGCGCTGCTGTTCTTCCTCTATGCATACGACTTCATGGAGATGCGCATCAGCAGCGATACCTTTCAGCACATCCTTTCCGAAAACCCCTTCGGCTACCAGGCTACTTTTGACTACTACGAAGCGGACGGCCGCAAAATCCGATACCTCGAGATCGGCAACGACTCCCTGCCGCTCATCGTTTTTATCCACGGCGCGCCCAGCTCTTCGTCCTTCTGGAAGGGCTTCCTGCGCGATAGCTCCCTGCTGGCGCAGGCCAAGCTGCTGGCTGTCGACCGGCCGGGCTACGGCTACTCGGGCTACGGGCAGCCGGAAGAATCGGTGAAGAAACAGGCAGAGCTCATCGCCGGCATTATCCGGGAAAAGCGGGGCCACCACCCGGCGGTCATCCTGCATGGGTCGAGTTACGGCGGCACCGTGGCGGCCCGCATCGCCATGGACTTCCCCAAACTGGTGGACGGCCTGCTCCTGCAGTCGGCCTCCGTGGCGCCGGGGGAGGAGAAGACCTACGATTTCTCCTATATAACAGAGCACTTCCTGCTGCAGTGGATGCTGCCGGGCTCCATCCACGTGGCCAACCGGGAAAAGCTGTCCCATAAAATGCAGCTGGACAGCATGGCCAACCTCTGGGGCCGCATCCGCGCCGCCGCCATCGTCCTGCACGGCGACGCCGACGGCCTGATCTACCCCCGAAACGCCTTCTACGCCAAAGAACGGCTCACCAACGCCGCCTACCTGGAGATGCAGATGCTGCCCGGCAACAAACACGACCTCCTGTACAGCCAGCGCAGCCTGCTGGAAGCTTCCCTGGAAAAACTGCTGAAACTGACCGCGCAGAGGATGCAGTACTCGGAGGGGATGCAGTAGGCGGCGTAAACCAGGTTTCCTGGCCGTTATTTCAATAGGGGAACCAGGTGTAGTTATTGGCCATGGGCGTTATTTCATTCCGGGAGCCAAAGGCGTTATTGTTTTATTGCCGCATACCGTCGGCAGTTGTTGGTTGTCTGTTATTCCTGATTTTGAATGGAAAAGGTTAATTTTACACATCCGATTTCGGCAAAACCAACTTACAACAGACAACCAACAACTCACCCACATGAGCAACGTGCAAATCGAAGAGAGCTGGAAAGAGGCGCTGAAAAAAGAATTCGAACAACCCTACTTCCAGGCGCTGGCTGCTTTCCTGCGCAACGAAAAAAAGAACGGCAAAACCATCTACCCGCCCGGCCCGCTCATTTTCAATGCCTTCAATACCACGCCTTTTGACGAAGTGAAAGTCGTCATCCTCGGGCAGGATCCCTACCACAACCCGGGGGAGGCCATGGGGCTGTCCTTCTCCGTACCCAAAGGCGTCCGCATCCCGCCTTCGTTGCTGAATATCTATAAAGAATTGAAAGAAGACCTCGGCGTGCCCATCCCCAACCACGGCGACCTGACGCGCTGGGCCGAACAGGGCGTTTTCCTGCTCAACGCCATGCTCACCGTCGAACACAAAAAGCCGCGCTCCCACGAGAAAATCGGCTGGCAAACTTTCACCGGCGCCGTCATTCGCCGTTTGTCCGATGAAAGGGAGGGCCTGGCGTTTATGCTCTGGGGCGGCTTCGCCCGCCAGAAAAACCAGCTCATCGACGGCAGCAAACACCTGGTGCTGGAAGCGGCCCACCCTTCGCCTCTGGCCGGCGGGGCTTTCTTCGGCTCCCGCCATTTCTCCAAAGCAAATGAATATCTGGAAAAACAGGGGAAGGAACCGGTGGATTGGCGGCTGTAGCCAAAGCGGAAGTCGGAAGTGGGAAGTCGGAAATTTGGCGGCTCACTCTGCCTTCCCATTTCCTCAGAGCCTTCCTTTTGCCTTCTTGATGAGGTATACAATAATGGCCGTGATCTCATTTGCCTCTTTCAGTAGTGGTTCGGCCCTTTTTTCTGTGTTCCACTTGGCGTCGATGCATAATTCTAGCCAATAGCAAGATTCATCGGCTTCTTCTTCACAAACTCCCAACTTTGCTATGTATTCCTTATTAGAGCGCCCTCTCCTTGCCGCCCGATAGTTAGCTCCGACTGAAGAAGTACAGCGTACCAACTGATTTCGGACGTTCCTCCCTGCGGAATTGTTGGGCAAGGCCTCAACAAATTCGAATATTTCCAATACAAATGCCTTTATTCGCTTATCAAGGTCGTAAGGTTTTTCAGGATCAAATATTTCCATGATGTTCTATGCTTTTAGATGTTCCCTAAACCTGCGCCTTCCGCCTTCCCACTTCC
>JAGFJD010000171.1 GCA_024102975.1 Phaeodactylibacter sp.
GCTCATTCAACCCCCAGTCATACTCCAGGTACTCCACTTCCGCATCCGGATTTACCTGCACCGGCGCGTATTGATTGATGTATTCGATAACGGACTTACCGCCCTTTTTGAAATCCATCCCGTACCAGGAGAATATTTTGGAAAGCTGAGCCTTATCTTTGGAGAGTATGTTTTTGCGCTCATCGCTCAGGAAATCCCGGGCAGCCCGGGTGAGTTGTTCGTCGAGCTTGTCGGCCGTGTATGCCTGGTTCCAGAGCCCGGGGCAGGAGATGGAAGCGCAGTTGAGGGCGAAGTGGATACGCGGCTCGTCGAATTTGGCCCGGATGATGCCGTGTTCGATGTTGTTGAGGTCGTAGTTGGCGCCTTCGATTTGGATGAACTTGATGTCCCAGACGCTATTGACAAAGGGGATGCCGCTTTTGATGTCCTTGATGCTGGCCACCGGATAGTGATCGATGATCAGCTTAACGGTGAAGGCGTTGTAGGCGTTGATCCAGTAGGCCAGCCGTTCGTTCTGGCTCCAGTATCGGCCATTGGGGTGGTGGCGTTGCAGGAGGTGGAGGTAGCCGTTCAGCCGGCTGCTGTCCCGGATGAAGCCGGGGTAGTCTACCCAGCCTTCCGGCGATACGTGTTCGCGGAGCAGGCTGTCCCAGGTTTCATGGGAAACGGGGCGGGAGTTGGAAGGATAGTCTTTGACTTTGCAGGCACCGAGGGTGAGAAAAAACAGGATGGCCGGTGCGAGCAGGTGGCCGGTTGTTTTCATGTTTTCTCATTTCAAACCGTCGGGCGTTCCGTTTGTTAGCAGCCCCCTGGGATTTCTACATTATCTGTCCTGACAGGGACTTTCGCAAAATGATGGTACTTTTCATTCTCCATACCGACTACGGCGAGGTAGCCTGCCGGAAGTTCGGCGCCGGCAAACGCCTGCTGATCGCTTTTCATGGCTTTTCGGAAGACGGGGCGGCCTTCCGGGCATTGGGCGAACAACTGAAGGACAGCTGTACGCTCTACGCCGTCGACCTGCCCTTTCACGGCAGCACCCGCTGGCTGGATGAGGAATACCGGCCGGCGCAGCTGGCAGTTGTTGTCGAAGCGATACTGGAAAAGGAGGGTTCCCGCCGGTTCGAGGCCGTCGGGCACAGCCTGGGCGCCCGCCTGTGGCTGCACCTGCTGCCCGATTTCCGCGATCGGATGGAACGCCTCTGCCTGCTGGCGCCCGACGGCCTGCAAACCCGCTGGCTGTATCTGGTGGAGTGGCTGCCGGGGGGGTGGCGGCGCCTGGCGATCCGGTGGGCCCGCCGCCCCGGATGGATATTGGCCCTGGCCCGGCTTCTGTACCGGCTTCGCCTCATCGGCCCTTTCCTGCTGCGCTATCTGGAGCATCACCTGCGCGAGGCCGGCCGCCGGCGCCGGCTGCTCCACACCTGGCTGGCGCTGAGCCATTTCCGGCTCAATGGCGATAAGGGCCGGCGCCTGATACAGCAGGCGGCAGTTCCCGTGCTCGTCCTGCTCGGCGACAAGGACCGGCTGGTCCGGCCCGAGGTCATTCGCCGGCGCCTCGGCGGAACCGCCGGCGTTGAGATTCTGACGGTAGACGCTAACCATCGGTCCATCTGCCGGAGAGCGGCGCCTTTTCTGAGGGTGGCGCCGGGTGGGGCGAGCGGGTAGGTGTGGCCGGACGGCGTCTATTTCCTCCAGGTTCATTCGGGGAGCGCGGTGGTTACCCGGCGGGTCAGGAAGGGATAGAAGAGGTTCGCTGTTCGCTACTCGCCATTCGCCGTTGGCTGTATGCCCCCAAAGCCAATAGCGAACCGCGAACCGCGAATAGCGAACAGCGAACTCCACCCCCCTACGCCGCCTGCTGCAATAACCCCTCAATAATCTCCAGGATATCCCGCTTAAAAGCCGCCTTGTCGAAGCCTTTGACCTCGCCGGGCCGCTCCAGGCACTCGATCAGGCCCTGAAGGACATACTGAACATATTGGACACAGTTATTCCGCTTCTTCTTGCGCCTTTCCAATTGTTGATGAACCTCCGGTACCACCTGCGGGTTCCCATCCTCATCCAAATAAACGTGTTCAGCCAAACGGCCTTCGCCTGGAAACTTCATCCCTCCATTTTACCTATTTACCTGCCTTCGCACAACCAAGGCCGGGAGTTGTCCGTTGTTGGTTGTAAGTTGCCCGTTTAACCGCCGGACAACCAACAACTAAAAACTGACAACCAACAACCGTCAACCTGACATGCCACAAGACAACCCGCAACAACCCAAACGCACCGACGTCAACGAACTCGGCGAGTTCGGCCTGATCGACCACCTCACGCAGCGCTTCCCCCTGCGCAATCCCTCCTCCGTCAAGGGCGTGGGCGACGACGCTGCCGTGATCGACAATGGCAAATACCTGACCGTCGTCTCTACCGATATGCTGGTCGAGGGCATCCACTTCGACCTCATGTACACGCCTCTGAAACATCTGGGCTATAAATCCGTCATCGTTAACCTGTCGGATATCTACGCCATGAACGCCCGGCCCCGGCAGATCACCGTCTCCATCGCCCTGTCCAACCGCTTCTCCGTCGAAGCGCTGGACGAGCTCTACGACGGCATCCGCACGGCTTGTGATTTTTACAAAGTCGACCTGGTCGGCGGCGACACGACCTCCTCCCCCCGCGGCCTGGTCATCAGCGTGACGGCCATCGGGCAGGGCGAGCGGGAAAAACTCACCTACCGTTCCGGCGCCCGGGTGGGCGACCTGATCTGCATCACCGGCAACGTAGGCGCCGCCTACCTCGGCCTGCAGCTCCTGGAACGCGAGAAGCAGGTCTACCTGGAAAACCCAGGCGTACAGCCCGACCTGGAAGGGCACGACTACCTCATCGGGCGGCAGCTCAAACCGGAAGCCCGGCGGGATATGATCGACCGCTTCGAACAGAACGGGCTGGTGCCGACCGCCATGATCGACATCTCCGACGGGGTGGCATCCGAACTGTTCCACATCAGCAAGCAATCGGGCGTAGGGGTATTCCTCGAAGAAAGCGGCGTACCCATTCACCCCGACGCCCAGCTGCAGGCCCTGGAGTTCCAGCTCGACCCCATCACCTGCGCTCTGAGTGGGGGAGAGGACTACGAACTGCTCTTCACCATCGATCCCGGGGATGTGGATAAGGTTAAATACCTGCCAGACCTGTATATTGCGGGCGAAATCGTGCCAAAGGAGGACGGCGTGAAGCTTCATACGAAGGGAGGCAATATTCACGATATTAAAGCGCAGGGATGGCAGCATTTTAAGCCGGGGGAGTGAGGAGGCCGGCGGTTGGCTTTTCGCAGAAAGGCCTTTGAAGAGAGTTTGGATGCAGGAAACAGCCTTCATACTCACGTTAGCAGATTAATCTGATGCGCATAGGGCGATGGGAGTTTTGCCCTTTATAATGTTATTTCCGCACGAAATAATCTCTACTCACTTGCGGGCAATTTTACGATAATAACCTTGTCAATTTTCGCCCCGTCCATGTCCACAACTTCTAATATGTATCCATTGTATTCGAAACTTTGGCCCACTACAGGTATGGTTTCTAATTTATGAAAAATAAAACCGGCTAACGTGCTGTAAAAAGGGCTGGACTCCGGGATGAAGTCGTTCTGCAGAAAGTGGTTGAGGCTGGCAACGAATACATTTCCGCTGACCAGCAGGGAGCCGTCGCCCCGCTGGACAATGCCGCCCGGTTCGTCATCCACGTCCGGTAGGTCGCCGACGAGGGCTTCGGAGATGTCATGCAAAGTAATGACTCCTTCGAAAGCGCCGAACTCATCGGAGACTATACCGAAATAGCAACGGTTTTTCCTGAAAAGGTGCAACACGTCGATGGCAAATAGGTTTTCGGGCACAAACACGGGTTCCCGGAGGGCGCTGCGCAGCTGAAAGTCGGGTTCGGTTTTCATTGCAAAAAAATCCTTGGCGTGAAGGTAGCCCAGCACCTTGTCATAAGTGCCATCACAGGCAGGAAAGCGGGTGCGGTGGCTGCTGCGCAACTGCTGTTCGATGGTTTCAATAGGTTTGTTCACATCCACCCATTCTACATCAAGGCGGTGAGTCATCAGCGACCCGGTTCGCTGGCCGCCGAAAGACAGTATGTTGCGGTGGATCTCGCTTTCGTCCTTATCAAACAACCCCTGTTTCCCGGCAGTTTTGATGGCGTAACGCAGATCTTCCTCAGTGATCCTTTCTTCTGCAACCGGTTTGATGCCGAACAGCCTGAAAAAAAGGTTTGTTGAAGCTGACAGCATCCAGACGAAGGGGCTGGCAATGCGGCTGACCACCTGTATAAAACCGCCGATTGCCAGGGCCACCGGTTCGGCAAACTTGATGGCGAGCGTCTTAGGTATCAATTCCCCGATAACGACCGATAGGTAGGTAATAAGCGCCACTACCATCACGTAGGCGACGGTATGGGAGTAGGGACGGAGGAATTCGATCTTCTCCACCACCGGGCGGAAGTCGTCGGTGAGCGTGGCGCCCCCATATACGCCCGACACGATACCGATAAGGGTAATGCCGATCTGCACAGCCGAGAGGAAGGCTTCTGGTTTTTCCAGCAGTTTGAGCACGGTTTTGGCTTTGGCGCCACCACTTTCGGCAAGATGCGCCATGCGCTGTTTTTTGACCGAAACCAAGGCGATCTCCGATAGCGCAAAAATGCCGTTGAGGAGGTTGAGGAGAAGAATGATGAATATTTCCAACGAATGCTGATTTTGTTTTGATAAACAAAGATGATAATTATTTCAACATTCTTGCGGGCGCCTTCTTCAGGATTTTCCTATTCGGCGCTTTTTTTCAACCTGCACCCGGCTTAAGAAACAGGGTTATTTTTTTGTTGCGAACAGTATAGCTAATGACAACAAAAACACAATTCCGGCTAACCAATAATTGAGTGAACCTTTTTCTGTAGCAATTCCATTTTTGCTTTTTTGTAGTGTTCTATTTCATACTTAAATTCCCCTCTACTCAATTTGCCGTTTCCCACATCATTAATTTTAATCTGTATCAACTCTCTGCCATCTTTTTCATTGTCTGGGCCTGTCAATACATACCTGGATCGATATCGAACTCCGTTCTTCTGATTTAATAAGTTAAACCTTTTGTCATCAAAATACTGGTCTACAAATGAATCTATCGCTATTTCACAATCGAAAGAATGGCCCAGGGCTTTTAATACATCCAGGTTGTCACTTCTGTACTTAAGGCTGAGGTATTTCCAAACAGGATCATACAATTCAACCGGAACGCTTAATTTTATCTCACTCTCTATCCTTAAGGCATCATAACCTCCGGAGAATTCTTTCTGTGCACTACAAAAATGGAAAATCAGCAAAAAAATTAAGGTTATGTATAGTTTCATCTCTTTTTTCTTTAAGCTTACCAAATTATTCTGCTTATTTCCCTTCTCAACACTTCCTCTGGGACTTCCCCGGCATGTTTGAAAAGGATGTTCTTGTCTTTATCTAGAAGTATGAGCCTGGGATAAGAACGTAAATTGAGCAAGGAGCGGAAGCTTCTTTCCGGCAAAAAGCGGCTCCATGCGATCGGCCTGAGCACGGTATCTATTTACGCGGCTTTCGCTGAGGAAATCCACCCGCCCCTTGTCTACATATTCCCGCACGAAGTGGACGAAGGCTTCGTCGGCGCGGTGACTGTTTTTTCGGGAAAGGGAGTTCATCACGTAGCCGAAATAGTAATGATAGGCTTCAGGGTCAGGTTGAATAGAATAATAAAGATCAAAAAGTAGATGTTTAGAACCAAATATCTCATTTGACGAAAATTTATAAGATTTAGAAGAAAACCTCTTTACCCACCCCATGCAATCAGATGTCTTTTTCAGGGCAGTGATCACCTCCATCCACCCCCCAGGGCCCTGTAGACTCCAATGCCCGTTTGCAACTGCCGCTTTTTCACCTCTACGAGCTCCAATCTTGCATTGAGGGCATTTTGCTGGGCTAAAAGCACTTCGAGGTAGGAAGCCCGGCTGGTGCGGAATAGCTCATTGGACGTGCCGATGCTACGTGTGAACGCCTCGGCCGCTGAGCGTTTCA
>JAGFJD010000188.1 GCA_024102975.1 Phaeodactylibacter sp.
AATTTGGAAACCCAGTCGATCTCCTCCTGAACGGCCGCTGTTTCTTCCTTTAGCCGGCTGTCGCTCCAGTTGAAATAAGACCGGAAATCTTCGAGCACAGGCCCCATGACGCGCCGGATGCCGGGAAGGTTGAAATACAGCCTGCCGGTGCGGCGGTTGAAGAAATCCATGGGGCGAAGGGCCAGTTCATGATGAATGGCGTACCAGGCTTCCGCCCGCGCCAGGGCTGCTTCCGGCTCATTGTTGAAAGCATTTAATTTGTTCAGGATCTCGTCGGATTGTTTCCCGTAGTTGTATACCAGATACTCCGCGTAGTAGGCATCCAGCCCCAGTTTAGCCAGCTTTCGGCCTATGGCTTTCTTGTAGGCATCCACCTCGCCGGGGTTCCGGAAGGGGCCTCCCGACAGAGGGATTTTCTCGCTGCTGCTTGGTTTCAGGGTTCGGTTGTGATCTTTCTGCCACTTTTGGCCCAGCAGGGACGTGATCCGTTCGGCCATCTTGCGGTAGCCGGTGAGTTTGCCTCCGGCGATAGATATCAGGCCGGACTCGGATTCGAAGATTTCATCTTTGCGGGACATTTCGGAGGCGGATTTGCCTTCTTCATAAATGAGGGGCCGCACGCCTGCCCAGCTGGATTCCACGTCTTCCGTCCTCAGGTTCACGCCGGGAAACATATGGTTGGTGGCGCCCAGCAAATAATCGACATCTTCCCGGTTGATGGGTATGCGGTCGGGATCTCCGTCGTAGGAGGTGTCGGTGGTGCCGATATAGGTCACCCGTTGCCGCGGAATGGCAAAAACCATCCTTCCGTCCGGAACGTCGAAGTACAACGCTTGCCGGACGGGGAACCGTTCGTGGGGGACGACGATATGCACCCCTTTGGATAAGAAAAGGCGCTTTCCCTTCAGAGAGTTGTCCTTTTTCCGCAAGGTGTCGACCCAGGGGCCGGCAGCGCTGACCACATAAGCCGCTTTCACGTCAAATGCCTCATTGGTTTCTGTATTTCTGCACCGGACGCCGGCAACCCGGCCGTCTTTATATATCAAATCGTTTACCTGGACGTAGTTGATGCAGAGCGCGCCGTGTTTTCCCGCCGTTTTGATGTTCTCGATCGTCAGGCGGGCGTCATCCGTGCGGTATTCGGCGTAGTAGCCGCTGCCGTTGAGGACGTCGCGCTGGCCTTCCAGCAGCGGTTCTTTTTCCAGCGTCTGTTTTTTGTTCAGCATTTTTCGTTTGTCATCCCCGCTTACGCCCGCCAGAAAGTCGTAAACGAAAAGTCCGATGGAAGTGCCCAGGGGGCCAAAGGTTCCTCCTTTGATCAGGGGGAGCAGCATCTTTTCGGCCAGCACCAGATGGGGGGCCAGTTTGTGGACGATGGCCCGTTCGCGACCGACCTCGCGCACCAGGCCGATTTCAAACTGCTTGAGGTAACGGAGCCCTCCGTGGATCAGTTTGGTGGATTTGCTGCTCGTACCGGAAGAGAAATCGTTTTTTTCCAGCAAGGCGACGCGCATGCCCCGCGAAGCGGCGTCCAGAGCAATGCCTGCACCGGTAATGCCGCCGCCGACCACAATCAGGTCGTAAGTTTCGCTTTTCAGCTTTTCGATGATCTCTTTGCGGTTGATAGAGGAGAGAAGGCTCATGAAGGGCGGAGTTTGATAATGAAAAAAATTCTCTATTTTACGATGCCTAAAATATAAGCACTTTGTGTTTATACTGGCGAACGCGTGGTTTTGTCAGGAGCAAAACCAGCGATGCCAGTATATACTGACCCGGCGGGTTTTGTAGCCGACAAAACCTGCCGTGCGTCAGTATAAAATACAATAAGGCAGGCAACGTAACCATATATTAAAACCTACAGGATAAAAATTGTTTGCAATGTCAGGCAGGCGAAACAGAAAATTCGATATTCTGGCAGTTGGTGAATTGCTGATCGACCTGATCTCCACCGATTTTGCCGAGAGCCTGGATGATGTCCAGGATTTCAAAAGGATACAGGGGGGCAGCCCGGCAAATATGTGCATGAACATGGCGCGGCTGGGCAACAGGTCCAAACTGCTGGCTTCTCTGGGAAAGGATGACATGGGGAGTTATTTGCTCCGGTACGTGCAAAGCATCGGCGTCGATTGTCGCGATGTGCGCCGGGTCGATATTCCCACCACGCTTATCCTGGTGACCCGTTCCCGGGAAGTCTCCAACTTCGAAGCGTACCGCGGCGCCGATTGCGAGATTGCCGACGAGCAATTTCCTGCCGGCATATTCGAGGAGGCAACGCTTTTCCACACCACCTGTTTTGCATTGAGCAGAGAGCCGGCCCAGGGCAGCATCATGCGGGCGGCCCGGAAAGCTGCCCAAAGTGGATGCCGGCTGAGCATCGACGCCAACTACGCAAAGAAAATCTGGAATGACCAACACCAGGCCCGGCAGCTCGTTTCCGAATATTGCAGTTACGGCGCGCTGGTGAAAGTGAGCGAGGTGGACTGGGCGCGGCTCTACGGCGCCAAACTGGAAGACCCGGAGCAGGCCGCAGATCACTTCCTGAAACTGGGGGCTTCTGAAGCCTGTATTACGCTGGGCAGCGAGGGCTGCTTTGTAGCCAATTCCGAGACCCGCCATTTCCTGCCCTCCCGGAAAGTGGATGTCAAGGACACTACCGGCGCCGGCGACGCCTTCTGGTCCGGATACCTGACTGCCTGGCTGGATGGAGAATCCCTCCTTAACCGGGCAAAGGCGGGCCGCCGCATGGCTGAGCTGAAACTGGGCCATTTCGGGCCGCTGCCCAAACGGGTATCTAAGGAAGAAGTATATCTAGACTTCTAAGGGGCTGTATGGTTGTTGTGCGGCCAATGCGGCCATTTGCCCGTGAAACCATGAAACCATCTTCTCCTACCCCCCATTCTCCCCCCTGTCATCAATCAACCCCAGGCTTCGCGCCCGTTTTTCCCAGTTCTTCCGGGCCAGCGACTGCATGTCCTCGATGTTGTCCTGCTCATCGACGATCTCCAGGCCCAGCAGGGTTTCGATGACATCCTCCATGGTGATGATGCCGGCCATGCCCCCGAACTCGTCCACCACCAGGGCAATGTGTTCCCGTTTTTCGATCAGGCGGTTGAACAGGCCCGGCAGGTCCATCTGTTCATTGACGATCAGGATTTCTCTCATGATTTCCCGGAGGGGCCGGTCTCCTTTGTTATGAATCATACTGCTGAGGATTTCGTCTTTGAGCACAAAACCATTGATGTGGTCCTTAGTATCTCTAAACACGGGGATACGGGAGAACGGAAGCTGCTGGTTGGCCTCGTAAAAGCTGGAGATCGCCCTTTCCTGGTCTGCTGTTTTGACGACTGTCCTCGGCGTCATGATGTCCTTGGCGCGGATGGTGTTCAACCGCAGCAGGTTCTGGATGATCCTGGATTCGTTGCTCTTGAAAATGCCTTCTTTCTCGCCGAGTTCCGCCATGGCAGTAAAATCCGCCCGGCTCAGGACGCTCTTTGACTTGTCTTTTTTCATCTTCCGGGTGATGAACTGGCTGAGCCACACCAGGGGCAACAGAGAATAAATGAGCAGGTTGATGGCAACGGCGGAAAACCCGGAAAGCTGCTGCCAGTAATTGGCGCCAAGGGTTTTGGGGATAATTTCAGATAAAATGAGGATGGCCAGGGTCATGGCCGCACCAATGAAGGCTTCTATGGAAAAGGGCATTTCCAGCCCGGCAATGTGCATGTGCCCGTCGCCGAACGCTTTGCCGGCCTGGGCCCCGACGCCGATTGCGCCCAGGGTGTGCGCAATGGTGTTCAGCGTGAGTATTGCGGACAGCGGGCGGTCGATATCCTCTTTGAACTGCTTGAGCAGCTTTCCGGTCCGGCTGCCTTTTTTGTATTCTACTTCTACAAAAGACGGGGTTACGCTTAGGAGGACCGCTTCCCAGATGGAGCAAAGAAAGGAAAAGCAGATGGAGAGTAAAAAAAAGAAGATCAACAAGCCCATGGCGCTGGTTTGCCTGCGAAATTAAGAAAGTTCCTTGTTTGGAGATAACATGCCGGGAAAAATTGCAAAAAATTGCGGGAGCCACCTGCTAAGCGACGTGAGATTAATAAGTGTCGTGTTTCGATAGGCGAGTGATTTTTTCTTTAGCCAAGGCGAGGGTTCCCGACCTTAGCAGCGCTAAGGGAGGCGGTTCCTCAACGCAGGATAAAGGAA
>JAGFJD010000204.1 GCA_024102975.1 Phaeodactylibacter sp.
CTGCAGTTTCCGGACGAGGCTTTCGGGAGGCTGTACCCGGTAGTCAGGCAGGATTAACCGGACATGCTGCCTTCAGGCTTGGCCTGATGAACCAGAAGGGGGGCGCGTGAACAAAATGACAGGATGAACAGGATTAACAGAGCGGCAAAATGGCGCCTATCCTGTTCATCCTGTTCATCCTGTCTACTTTCTGCGGCCAGTTGAGCGATTAATCCGGAGCGCAATCAATAAAACCCAATGAGCAAATGGTCAATCCTGTCTACTTCTCTGCGGCCAGTTGAGCCTGTCCCGGTTCAATCCGTTGCATGAAGAAGGACAGGGTTGCAAAGCCGCCCGCATCGAAGTGTTCGATCTCGAAGGTATGCCTTCCGGAGAGTTCCAGGACGGCCTCGTCGGTAGCGGGTTCATGGATGTCCCAGTGCCCGATGACCAGTTGGCCGTCGGCGTAAAAGCGCAGGCCGTCGTCGCTGGTGATGGCCACCTTATATTTGCCGGGAGTGATGTCGAAAGAAGCAGACGCAAAAGTGGCGAACTGGTCGGCGTCGATCCCCGGAGCCGGTTTTTCCCACCAGGCGTAGGCCAGTTCCTTTACCTGTTCTTCTGCCCTGGGTTTTTTATCTTTCAGCTGGCGGAACGCCTCGTAGTTGCTCAGGGGGTGTGTGCTCTCGTTGTATTCGTAAAAGCGTACGTTCCAGTCCAGCTCTTTTTCGAAGCGGTAGAAGCTGAAGGGAACGGTGGCGCCCCGTTTCCACTTTTCGCCGAATTGTCCGGTGCTTTCCTCCCCGATAAATTCGAGGGCCAGTTTCAGTTCTTCTCCGGCGGAGTCGCGCCGGGCCGTTATGGTTGCCGGGAAGGTGCCCGTTTTAGGGTTGACGCCGGCAAAGCCCTGGCCGCCGTTCAGGCGCCAGTTGCCCTGGGGCCCGAGCAGGAGGAAGGTGTACAGGCTGTCCTGAATATCGCGCAGCCAGATGGAAGGCCGGCGGAAGTCATAAGGCCCCCATTCGTCGACGAGGATGAAGCTGCGCCCGCGGGGGTGGCCCTCCGGCAGCATGGCGTCCATGCCTCCGGGAATGGGTTGAGGTTCAAAACCTTCCACCGGTGCCAGTTCCCGGGCCAGCTTCGGCCATTCCTTGAGTTCTTCAGGCAGGGGGGGCTCGCTGAGCCGGTTTTTGTTTTTAAAGGCAACGGCATCGCCCCAGTTGTCCGGCTGACAGACATCATTTTTCACCAGGTAGAACTGCCGGTTGGGTTGTTCGGCGATCAGAAGCCGTTCGAAATTGTAGAACTGGTTGTCGTCGTTGATGGCTACATTATCGGTGCCTGCGATCAGAAGCGGTATCTTCACGTCTACGAAATAATTGTGCTGGATCTCGTAGTTCCGGCTGGAGACGTCCTTTGCCCGGGAAAAGCCCCAGTCTTCCGGCTGCCGGCTGCGCTCCCACAGCTTTACGCCGATGCTGTCGCCGGCGAAATAATTGCGGACGATGGCGTTGTCCTGCCCGTGTTCAATGGCGATGCCGTGCCGGTTCTCGCGGATGGTGTTGCCCGTAATGAGCGTGCCGAAGCTATAGCCGCCCCACACGCCGTAGTTGCAGTCTTCCAGGCGGTTGTTGGCCAGGATATTGCGGCTGAAGGTCACTTCGATGCCGTTGGTAGGGGCGTGGGAGAAGTCGTTTCCGAAGATGATGTTGTCGTTGCAGCCCCCTTCGCCGGTGTCCATGGTGGACTGCCCGGCCCAGAGGAAAAACCCGTCGCCGGAATGGGTGGCGGAGTTGAAGGCGAACGTATTGTTGCTGCTTTGCTCGTAACAGAGGATACCCGCCGAATCCTGCCCCCGGCTGTAGAAGCCATGGCTGTAGCCGCGCACGTTCCAGTCCAGGCGGTTGTGCATCACTTTATTTCCGGAAGACCGGTACAGGCCGATGCCGACGCCCGAATTGAACTGTATGGTGTTGTTGTAAAACAGGCCGTCGTTGCACCCGGTGAGCATCAGCCCGTTCTGCCCGCCGGTGACGGTGAGGTGGCGGACGGCGGCATGGCTGCATCCTTTGAGGTATACGGCGGCGCCGTAGCGCAGCCACTCATCGGCCTCGTTGCCGTGGTAGCTGAGCCAGTCGGCCAGGTCTTCCCGTTCGCGGGTGCTGTGCAGGCGCTGGCGGTAGTTGTAGCTGAAATCGCAGTGCTCAAGCAGGAGGCTGTCGACGTTTTCCGCCATCAGGGCCACCTTGTACCCGCTGGCCCGTAGATTGCGGATGGTCACCTTTTTGCTGTTGCGGACCAGTACGGCCAGGCCGGCAAAGCTGTTGGGCAGGCGCCCATCCGGCGCCCCTCTCATTTCTGCGCCGTTGAAGTCGACGGTGATGCCGTCCCCTTGGATAGTGATGAGCGGGGAGGAGAGGCTGTCCCCCCCGGGAAGTTCGTAAATGCCGGGAGTTATGGTTGCATCGGAATGGATAGCCAGGCCCGCCCGGAGGGAGAGGGCAGGCGGTTGATTTTGTTGTTTTTCACAGGAAACCAGTCCAATAAACCATCCCAAAAGGAAGGGGAGCAAAACACTTCTGGGCATGCTGTAAAGTTTTGTTTTTCGTTCTGTTCCCCTAAAATTAATAAACCGGAGCCGGTTATGGAAACCTCTCCGGTTTATTAACTTTC
>JAGFJD010000218.1 GCA_024102975.1 Phaeodactylibacter sp.
TGCTTCTGGAACCTCATTTCGGCTATTTTTGGCCTCGTAGCGCTGCTATGAGGCCAAAAATGAGCCTCATGAGAACCCAAAATCAGCCATTTTCGCATCCAAAGCACCACCTCCAAACAAGCTCTTAGTGATTGCGAAAAAACAACCGACAACAAACAAGGGCTAGCATTCTAACGTTGGACAACCGCTGGAGCTTCGTACATCCCCGGCCCTTCGGGTACGGGGCAGGCGTATACAACCCCGGCAACTTTTGTCCAACCTCAGACGGATACCCCAAACAAGCTATTAGCCTTCATCCCCCGCCGAAACCAGTTCCTTCCCCACCTGCTCTGCCCCGGCCTTTAATATTTCCAAACAGAGATCGATTTCCCGCTTATGGGTCCGGAAGCTCAGGACGGCCAGGCGAATCCAGTATTCCCCGCCGATGGTGGTGGAAGAGAGGAACACGCGCCCGTCCCGGCGCACATATTCCAGCAGGCGTTCGTTGAAGCGGGCGCTGTCCTCCGCCTCGGTCCTGAACCGGAAGATCATAATGGAAAGGTCCGGTTCCGGGCCCACTTCGAAGCCGCATTCCTGCACCTTTTGGTAAAAATACCGGCACAGCAGCACCTTTTCCTCCAGTGCTGCCCGGAAGGGGCCCAGGCCGAAAAGCTGAAGCGGCAGCCACATGCGCAGGCCCCGGAAGTGCTTGGTCAGTTCCGGCGACAGGTCGGCGGGGGAGGCCTCCTCCCAGTCCTGCCGGGCATCCTGCATGTAGTTGGCTTTGTAAAAATGAGCGTCGTACTGCGCCCGGACGTTCTTGATCAGCACCGCGCCCAGGCCATAGGGCAGAAAGAGGCCCTTGTGGGGGTCGATGGCCACCGAATCCGACCGTTCTATCCCTCTGAACTTTCCTTTTAATTCATCCACCAATAAGAAGAATCCTCCGTAGGCCGCGTCGACGTGGAACCACAGGCCGAACTGTTCGGCCAGGCTGGCGATCTCGTCCAGGGGGTCCACTGCGCCGGTGTCAGTCGTGCCGGCAGAGCCCACCACCAGAAACGGTTCCAGGCCCTGGAAGATGTCCTTCTCTAGCTGGATGTGGAGGTGCTTGGTATCCATCCGGAAGTGTTCGTCGACAGGGATATAACGGATGGACGCCTCGCCCAGGCCGGCGATGCGCAGGGCCTTCTGTACGCAGTGGTGCACCTGCCCGGTGAGGTACACCACTGCCTTTTCCACCCTGGTAGCCTTGATGCCTTTAAAATCCCGGGCGGTCGTGATGGCGATCAGGTTGGCGACGGAGCCGCCGGAGGAGAGGTTGCCCAGCGAGCCGGGAGGGTAGCCCATCAGTTCGCACATCCAGCGGATGAGCGCATTCTCGATGCGCACCGCCCCCGGGTTGGCGAAGAACAGGCCGGCGTAGCGGTTGGTGACGGCCGCCAGGTAGTCGCCCAGGGCGGCAGGGAAGACGCCGCCGCCGGGTACGTAACCCAGGTGGCCGCCGGAAGCCGGGTTGATGCCGGCGCGGTCGACCTTAAAGCGGAGTTCGTCCAGCAATTGCTCCATGGGTTTGCCTTGCTCTTCGACGGCCAGGCTTAGCCTGCCGTCGGCCGTTGGCTCGTCATAGGCTTTCAGGCTTTCGATGTGGTTGATGAAATCGTCGGCGTAGGCCTGGGTTTGGGCATTCCAGTCATGGCGCTGCTCCGGCGAGGGTTCGAGCCGGCGGGCAAGTTGTTCGAGTTGAAGGAGTTTGTCGGACATCGGGTATCTTTTGAAGGGGGCAAGCTAGGGAAAATATGGTAAGTATGCAAAAGAAAGAATTATTTAAATATGTTTTCTTCTGAAAAAACAAGAAAAAGTTAAAAATTTATTTGTTTCAAACAAATAAATTTTTATTCTGGGGATCGAAACTAATCTATCAGTTCAATACGTTTGTTCTCTTGGATCATCCTGTAGAGAAACGTCGGGAAAACAATAACATATTTGCTTTGGTGATGGAGTCTGCGTGGCAGGCTTTAGCGACGTGCGATCAATAACTGTCGGTTTTCTAGGAGTGCTTTTTCCTTTATCCTGCGTTGAGGAACCGCCTCCCTTAGCGCTGCTAAGGTCGGGAATGAATGACGTTTACAGTCATCATCGTGACA
>JAGFJD010000241.1 GCA_024102975.1 Phaeodactylibacter sp.
GCATCAGGTTGAAGTGTTAACGTGTGCGGCCGCGTAAGCCAGCAGCCCGAAGGGCTAACATAACTTAGCACGGGGCATCGCCCCGTGAAACAGGCGCCAGGTGGTTGGCAGCGCCCTGAAAGGGCAATATAATGCTGCATTAACATTTCAACCTGATGCGCATGGGGGTGAGGGGGAGAGGGGGATGGCTCTGTGGTTGGATGGTTTCCGTGTTTTATCTTCATGGAACAAACAAATCCTCCATTGTCACCAACTGGTCTACGTAGTTTATCCTGTTGCTGTTTTGTACGGCACCCATAGGTGCTATGAGCGTAATGAACAGGTGTTTTTTCGTTTTAGTATGGTATTGAAACACCCTTTTTTTATGGAGCAGGTTCTCCGCGTCTTTTTTAGAAACTTCGTACTCCGAGGCGTTGAATTTGATCTCGCAGATATTGATGCATTGGTCGCTGCGGTCGATCAGCAGGTCGATTTGAGCGCCGGGAAAGCCATCTTTGGGAGCGGCTATGAAGGAAGCAGTGGAAGAAGCGATGCCGGAAATGCCCAGAGCTTTCCTGATCTGGTTCACATGGGCCAGGCATATGTTTTCAAAAGCATATCCGCTCCATATTTTCCATTTTGGCAAGTCGCTGAGCTGGGCGAAGTCGGATTGGCTGCTTTTTCCCAGCGGTTCGATGAACGTGAGGTAAAACAAGGAATAGAAGTCGGTGAGCCGGTACAGGCTTTCCTTGACTTTTTTGCCGTAACCGCCATAAATGGTTATGAACCCCGATTTTTCCAGCTCGTCCAGCCTTTCGGAAAGCATCCCTCCGTCGGAGAGCTTGGTGAGGCGGATGATGTCCTGCCGTTCCAACCCTATTCTTTTGGATGCCAGTGCCCGGATGATGGCTATGTGCTGGTGGTGGTTTTCGAAAAGAGAGGCGTACAGGCGCTCAAACTCATTGCGCAGATAACCCGAGGGTGAGAAACAGATTTCCTGTATATTTTGAATGGCAGACAAGCCAGGTTTGAGCTGATCCAGATACATAGGGATGCCCCCCATGGCCATGTAAATTTGCAGGAGGTGATACCGGTTCAGCGTGACGTCCCGGTATTTGCAGTATTCTTCCGTTTCGGCCAACGTGAAAGGGTATAGGAAAAGCAGGCGGGTCACCCGGTTGTGCAGCCCGCCCCGGTCGTTGATGACTTTCTTTATCATCCAGGAAGCCGCAGAGCCGCAGATTACCACAACGATATTTTGTTTGGAAGCCCAACTGTTCCAGAAATATCCCAGCCCGGTGATAAAGCCCGACCGTTTTGTCCCCAGCCAGGGCAGCTCATCTAAGAACACGACGAGTTTTTCCTGTTTCTTCAAAGACTCCAGCGCCTGCGTCAGGAAGTGAAACGCTTTCAGCCATGAGTCCGGCTTATCCTTCATCTGGTAATCGGGAAAGTGTTTTCCCATAGTGAAAATAAAGTTCTGGAGCTGGGTTTCCTTGTTGCCGTGTTGTAGCCCTGTCAGCTCAAAATCAATCCTGTCGGCATAAATCTGCCGCACCAGATAGGTTTTTCCAACCCTTCTTCTGCCGACTAATGCTACCATTTCAGGCTTGTTAGAAGCCAGGGCTTCTTCCAGTTCGCTGATTTGTTTTCGCCTGCCTATGACCATGGTTTTGGGTATAATTCGCTTAATCTGTGTGAAATTAAGCATATTCAGCGGATTTAACAAGGCATAATCCGCTGAATGTTTATAAAAATGAGTATGTTGAGCGGAATTAATGGGTTATAACCCGCTGAATGGGGGTGGGGTTAGATAAGTGTTTGCCTTTCTGGCACTAA
Organism: Phaeodactylibacter sp.; assembly: GCA_024102975.1. Classification (GTDB taxonomy): domain Bacteria; phylum Bacteroidota; class Bacteroidia; order Chitinophagales; family Saprospiraceae; genus JACJXW01. Next base: position 1,819 of record JAGFJD010000241.1, read on the forward strand.
TCCCCTCCTGCGGGTATCCGTCTAAGGTTGGACAGAATGGACCGGGTTTGTGTACGATGTACGGAATCAGCAGGGGTTTGAGGCTGTGTACGGTGTACGAAACTCCGCCGGCTGTCCAACGTTAGACCGGTAGCCCCTCCTGCCTTACCGTCCAGCCTCCTCCCGAGGGGTTGTGCAATAAGTATTTATAGACAGGATTGACAAGATTATCAGGATATGTACGCCATTGTGGCGCAAGCCACTACATCTTGTTAAGGCTACCTGTCTAACATTGGCCACTCCATGCTTCCCGCACACGCTCGGCCTCGACTCCGCTCGGCTTTCCCTCTTCTGTCGGCCAACATTAGACAGGTAGCCCTTGTTAATCTTGTTAATCCTGTCTATTTTAGGCCTTTTTGCACAACCCCAGAGGCCTCGCCCTCTGCCCGGCTGTCAATATTTGACGTGTGATTTTTGATGTGCGGCCGTCTCTACCGTCTGCCGTCTACCGTCTGCCGTCCACCGCCCCCCATCCGCTCCCGAATCCCCTCCTCATTCCCCAAATCATACAAATACCCGTTGATCACTGCGTAGCGGAACCGCCCGTCCTTGCGCAGCAGGAGAGAAGGGTTGCCGTTGAGGCGAATCTCGTTGGCCGGGGCCTTGCCGGCGGTGACGGCCTCTACGGGCAGCTCTGCCCATTGGCTGCGGTGGGGCAGGCTGGTAAGCTGGAAGGTGGTGTAGCCCTGGCGGAGCAGGGCTGGGATGTCCTGCCGGCGCAGGGCGTCGAGGCTGGGGAAGGCAGAAGGGTAAGTCTTGCCGGGCACAGCCTGGTAGCCTCGGGCGTCGAGCTGCTCGTAGGCATGGTAGGTCGACAGGTCGCCGATATCGGCCAGGGACGCCCGGTGGTAGTGGTCCCGGTAGTCGTTGTACTCTGCTTCGGCATGGCGGAAGCCGAGGTCGACGGTGTACCACTGGCCGTTCTTCTCCACCTGGGCCTCGCGGATGATGAGGTCGTGGTAGGCGTTGCTGTTGTTGAAGGGGATTTTTTCGTAGTCCTGGATTTGCGCCGCCTGGTAGCCGCCGGAGGCGATGGCGTCGAAGGCAGCCAGCAGCATGGTGAAGTGGAGGCGGCGCAGCTCCTGCTTTTCGGGGTCGCCCTTCAGGCCGCCGCTTTCGATGAGGATGGTGCTGGTGCCCCACTTCTGGATGTTGTCGCCGAAGGCGCGGGGCTCGAAGGTGTCGTCGTACTTGGCTACCTTGCCGGGGATGTGCTGCTGGAGCAGGCGGTCGAGCAGCACGATCAGGCGCATGGCATTGCCGCGCACGTCGTTGATGTCCTTTTCTATATTAAAGGCGGGGGCGAGGAAGGAGATGGAGGCGGTATTGGGGCTGTTGCCAGCGGCGTAGTAGGCGTTCTGGTCGTGCAGGTTGAAGCCCCACTGGGCCCGGGTTTGGTCGCGGACGCGTTTGAGGATTTGGGCTTCCGGCGTCACCAGGCGCAGGGCGTCGCGGTTGAGGTCGATGTCTAGGGCGTTGCGGCGCTGGAACTTTTCGGCCCCGTCGGGGTTGAGCATGGGGATGAAACAGAGGGTGAGCTCCGAAAGGATGGCCTGCCGGAAGGCGTCGAACGCGTCGCTGGCGCCGAGGAAGTTGAAAATGTCCATCAGGGCCATGGTGGCGGTGGCCTCGTCGCCGTGCATCTGCGACCAGAGCAACACCGTGCGGGGGCCGCTGCCGAGGCGGACGAGGTTGATGCTCCGCCCTTCGATGGACTGGCCGGCCTGGCTCACCTCAAAAGGGGGCTTCAGGCGCCGGAGCAGCGGAACGATGTCCTCGTGCTTGAACCGCCGGCCGCCGATGGTGGCTTCCCGGTACTGCTCATAAGCGTCGTAAAGCTGCCCGTACAGCGGATTGAGCGCCAGCTCAGCCGCCCCACTCTGCCCTTCTTCCCCCCCTCGGGGGGATTGAGGGGGGCTTTCTCCCCCCCGGGGAGATTGAGGGGGGCTTTGCTCCCGGCTATTACAAGACATCAACAACAGCGGAATAAGGATCGCAACAAGTTTCTTCATGGTCAATGGCTTTGCAGCGAAGATAAGGAGTGGGGTTAGGAATTAAAACCGTAAATTTGCAGGAAAAAGAGCATTAACATACTATGCCAAAAAATATCAGCAACAACTTCCTTACCAAGATAGGCGTATTTTACGACGGCAACTACTTCTACCACGTCAGCAATTATTACAACTATGTCCACCAGCGCAAAGCCCGGATCAGCATCAAGGGGCTGCACGACTTCGTCCGCTACAAAGTCTCGGAACTGGAAGGCGGCGGCGCCAACATCGCCCACTGCCAGATCGTCGACGCCCACTATTTCCGGGGGCGCCTGAGCGCCGCCGAGGCCAGCAACAAGAGCAACCAGCTGTACTACGACCGCGTGTTCGACGACATCCTCATGTCCGAAGGCGTGACCACCCACTACCTGCCGCTGCGCGGCTTCGGCTCCCGGAAGACCGAAAAGGGCGTCGACGTCTGGCTGGCCCTGGAAGCCTTCGAACAGTGTATGTACAAAAAGTTCGACGTGGTGGTCCTCATCGCCGCCGACGGCGACTACGTGCCGCTCATCCGCAAGGTCAACTCCCTGGGCACCCGCGTGATGGTCCTGTCCTGGGAATTCGAATTCGTCGACGACTTCGGCAACAACCGCTCCACCCGCACCTCGCAGGACCTGCTGGAGGAAGTGACCTATCCCATCGCCATGCATACCCTGATCGACAGCCGCCCCACCCGCGACACCTACGTGGTCAACAACCTGTTCGTGCCCAAAGCTCCGGCAGGCAAGATACAGGGGGAGGACGAGGAAAATGCCATGCCTCGCAGCCAGGGTCCCGGCCAGGACGAAAACGGCAACCACACCAGCACCATCTTTTCCCTCAAGGAGGGATACGGCTTCATCGCCTATCCCCCCAACAACTTGTTCTTCCACTACTCCGAAGTGGAAAACGTGGACTTCAACGACCTGCGCGTCGGCGACTCCGTCCAGTTCCGCATTGGCATCAACGAGGAGACGGGGCAGGATATCGCTGTTGAAGTGAAGTTGATGGAGTAGATATGGAGGGATTATTTCGTAATTTCGCAAAGATATCCCGATCGTTTCACCAAAGCCTGTTTTATGCTGTCGCATCGCATCTTTTCCTGCCTATTCGCCGCCCTCTTTCAAATCTCCGTTTTTGCCCAGCCTGCCGCCCAACTGCCGGCCTTTATCACCGACAGCCTCGATATATATGTAGAACGCGCCCTGGCCGACTGGCAAATTCCGGGCGCCGCCGTCTGCGTGGTCAAAGACGGGCAACCCGTGGTGATGAAAGGCTACGGCCTGCGCGAGCTGGGAAAAGCGGAAAAAGTGGACGAACACACCCTGTTCATGATCGGCTCCAATACCAAAGCGTTTACCGGCACGGCCCTGGCACTGCTGGCGCACGAGGAAAAATGCGCGCTCGACGACAAGGTGAAGAAGTGGTTGCCCGAATTCCGCATGCATGATCCCTGGGTAGAGGAGAACGCCATCCTGGCCGACCTGCTCACCCACCGCCTGGGCATGGAAACCTTCCAGGGGGACTTTATGTATTTTGATTCTGACTTTACCACCGAAGAGATCATCCGCAATTTCGGCAAACTCCAACCGCTGTACGATTTCCGCACGAAATGGGGCTACTGCAATGCCGGCTTCCTGATCGCCGGCGAGTGCATCGAAGCCATCAGCGGCGATACGTGGGCGGAAACCCTGCAAAAGAGGATTTTCGAACCGCTGGAAATGAACCGCACGCTGGCCCTTTCTGCCGAAATAGCCGGCGCCGACAATAAAGCCGCCGCCCATACCCTCCACCACGGCGAACTGAAGGCCATCCCCTACGGCGAGATCGACCCGGTGGCGCCGGCCGGCTCTGTTTCCTCTTCCATCCACGACATGAGCCACTGGCTGGCGGCGCAGCTCGACGCAGGCAAATATCAGGGCAAGGAGGTTCTGCCCGCCGAGGTGATCCGCCGCACCCGCCGGCCCGAGTCCATCGTCGGCCGGTCCGGCCACCCGTTCAACCGCCGCCATTATCAGCTCTACGCCCTGGGCTGGCAACTGGAAGATTACGAAGGGCGGGAGATCGTCTCCCACACCGGCGGCATCCACGGCTTCGTCACCTCGGTGACCCTGCTGCCGGAAGAGAACCTGGGCATCGTCGTGCTGACCAATACCGACCAGAACTACTTTTTCGAAGCGCTGAAATGGGAAATCACAGACGCCTTCCTGGGCCTGCCCTACCGGGGCTACAGCCAGGCCTACAACAGCTACTGGAAAACGACGACGGCTGAACAGGAGGCGGAGATCGGAAAACTGAGGGACACCGTGGCGATGAACCTGGAACCCGCCCTGCCTTTGGAAGCTTTCGCCGGCAAGTATGAACATGAGGTGTACGGCCATATCGGCATCGAAAAGAGGGGAGAAGCGCTGCTGGTATCCTTCGAACACCATCCCGGCCTGAACGCCACCCTGGAGCCTATGGGCGGCAACCGCTTCCTCTGCACTTACAACAACCCGCTGTATGGGGTGAAAGTATGGCCGTTCCGCATCGAAGCCGGAAAAGTGAAAGCCTGTACGCTCCGGGTCAACGATTTTATTGAGTTTTTGCCTTATGATTTCGTCCGGAAATAAGAAAGTACAGGCTTTTCTGTTTTGTTTTTCCCGGCTTTTATATCTTTAAAAATGCGCTGAGAGCCGATGCTCCCGGCAGCCTTACCAATAAAAATCATTGAAATGAAACGGATTACTAAACTGAACAAAATTACCTGCGCCCTGTTCCTGGGACTTTTCCTGGCCGGAACCGCCCGGTTCCTGACGAGCTGCAACAATGCCGCATCCACCGAAAAGGCGGCGGCGGAAGAAGCGCCGGTCCATAAAGAAACGGACCCCCTGGCCCGCGGGCAGGAACTGTATGTCTCCTACTGCCAAATCTGCCACGGCGAGCACGGCGACGGCGCCATGGCCGAACTGCTGAAAATACAACCGCCGGACCTCACCCTCATCGCCGCCCGCCGCGAAGGCAATTTCCCCGCCGAAGAGATCCGCAAGATCATCGACGGCACCGAGCCGGTCGAAGGCCACGGCAGCGGCGATATGCCGATCTGGGGCGTCACCTTCAAAGTGTCGGAAAACCTGGGCGATGACGCGCAGGTCCGGAAAGAAATCGAAAACATCGTGATCTACCTGCAGTCCATCCAGCGGGAAGCGCCGGCAGCAGAAGCACCGGCGGAGGAGGAAGGGTAGTGCACCCAGTTGAAAAATGATGAAAAAATGTTTTGTTCGCGAGAGACTGTGTCTCGATGCGGGATAATGAGTCAGTCTCCGACTTGCGTGGATAAGAAGGCCAGAGATAAGCAAGTCGGAGACTTGCAAATTGAATCGCATCGCGTCATAGACGCTCGCGAACAGAATAGGGCTTTTAAGTATTCAACCTTTGGCACTACCGGCGGAAAAACAACTGCCTCTTAGTGCCAGCAGCAAATTGTTTTGATTAATGCACATACTGAAGCGGAATCTTTTTTCAAAAGAAAAAAACCATGCGATACCTGGCATCCATTTCCGCCCTGTTCCTGTTTATAGCCTGCAACGGCGACAAGCCCGCCTCCGGGCAGCAAAAACAACCGCCAACGGATTTTTAGATAATCTCGCTTTGTGCAGACAGAGTAGTTTCGAAAAAGTTCTTATCTTCATGAGATAATATGGATGATGTCATTCTCGGTAAAGCTGCGAGTATCGAAAGGTGCATTCAATTGCAAACACCATTCTAAATCAGAATAAGTAACCACACTGCCGGACATTTGCCGGAGCCTTTGAGTGTTTTGTTTTTGGTGATGAACCTGGATTCTCACAACCTCAGAATCTTAACTTCCACCCGCTGGTTGCGCCTGCGCCCGTCCTCCGTGGCGTTGGAAAACAAGGGCTTGCGCTTGCCATAACCTTTGTAGAACACCCGCTCGGGGTCGATGCCCTGCTGCACCAGATACTCGGCTACAGCCCGGGCGCGGGCCGTGGACAACTGGTCGCAGTACTCCGGTGGCGGCAGGTTGTTGGTGTGGCCGCCGATCTCCACCACAATCGAGGGATTGTCCTTCAGGAATACGTAAATCTCATCCAGGATGGGGCGGTTGTCTTCCGTGATGTTGGTGCTGTCGGCCTCGAACTGCAGCTTCTGCATCTGTATGGTCTGCCCGCTGCGCACCGCGCCGGAGGCCAGCTCTTTCATGATCCGCTCCGTGATCTCAAAGGTGGCGGTGGCTGTACACCCGTTCCCGTCGGTGACGGTGAGGCTGTGCTGGCCCAGGGACAGCGCTTCCGCCCGGGGGCCGGTTTCCCCATTGTCCCACCTGAAGGTATAACTCCCGCTCCCGCCTTTGGCCTCCGCCGTGGCTTTGCCGTCGTTGCTGGTGTCGCTGAATGCCGGCTCTTTTGCGGCAATCCCGGCGGTGAGGATTTCCGGCTGGGCGATCTCTATCCGGGCGGATTGGGTGCTGCCCAGCACGTCTTCCACCGTTACGGAATATTGCCCGGCAGGCAGCCCGGCGGCGCTCTCGCCGTCGATGCGGCTGTCGTTCCACTGGTACCGGAAGGGGCCTTTGCCCCCCTTTACCTTCAGCTGTATGGCAGCGGTTTGCCCGCCATGGCAGCCGATCTGAGCCGTCTGCTCAATGGCTGCCGTCAGGGGCAGGATATTTTCCGACACCTCAAGGCTCGCCGTGGCCGTACACCCGTTGGCGTCGGTGGCCGTCACCGTATGAACGCCCGGCGCCAGAGCCAGGGCAGTTGCAGCCGTTTCTCCATTCGGCCACCGATAGGTGTAGGGTGCCGTGCCGCCGGCAGCGCGGGCGACAGCCTGCCCGTCCGAATTGTTGGTGCTGGCCGGGGCAGTGACTTCCGCTTCGGCTTTCAGGGCTTCGGGTTGGGTAACGGAGAAAGATGCCGACTGAGTGGTCCCCGTCACGTCCGTCACCGTGACGCTGTACTGCCCGGCAGCCAGTCCGGTGGGGGCCTCGCCGGCCAGCCCGTCGGCGTCCCACTGGTACTGGAACGGCCCCTTCCCGCCGGAGGCCTGCACCTGGAGGGCAGCTTCTTTGCCGCCGAAGCAGTTGATTTCTGCGGTTTGGCGGATGGCCAGGGCCAGGGGCAGGATGTCCTCGGAGATGGTTACGGAGGCGGTGGCGGAGCATCCGTTGGCGTCGGTGACGGTGACGGTGTGGGTACCGACGGCCAGGTCATCCGAATTTTCTCCTTTTTCGCCGTTATCCCATTCAAAAAGGTAGGCAGGCACTCCGCCCTGCGCATTGACTCTGGCCTGCCCGTCGGCCTTGCCGGTGCTGGCGGGGGCGGTGGCGGTAGCTGTTGCGGAGAGGGCGTCCGGCTGGGGGATGGAAGTTTGGGCGACGGCCGAATTGCCTGCTGCGTCGGTGATGGTTACGCTGTATTCGCCGGCGGGCAGGCCCTTCACGCGGGCGCCGGCCAGGCCGGGTTGGTTCCATTGGAAGGAGTAGGGTTCCTGGCCGCCGGTAGCGTCCACTTCCAGGGTGGCGGTGCGGCCGCCGAAGCACCGGATTTCTTCGGCGAGGGTTAGTCCGGCGGCGAGTTCTGCCAGTTCCTGGGTGATGGTGAGGCTGGAAACTGACTGGCAGCCGGCCTGGTCGGTAACGGTGACGCTCTGCTGGCCGGCGGGCAGCCGGACGGCGGTGGCTGTCGTCTCGCCGTTGTCCCAGCGGAAGGCGTACGGCAGCGTTCCCCCCTTGACGTTGGCGGTGGCCGACCCGTCGGCGGCGCCGGCAGCGCTTACCTTTTTGGTTATGGTGGCGACGGCTTCCACCCGCCGGTCTTCGATGACGGCCCGGGTGGCCTTCGATTTGCCTTTGGCGTCGGTGACGGTCAGTTGGTATTCGCCAGGGGCCAGGTTTTGGGGGTTGGGGCCGGCCAGCCCGCCGCTCCACTGGTAGGTGTAGGGCCCCTGGCCGCCGTAGACCTCCACCTTCAGGGCGGCGTCCCTGCCGTTGCCGTTGCAGCTGACCTCCCGGTCGACCAGGGCAGCTACCCGGAGGGCGGAGGCCTTGTCGATGATGTAGAGGCCTTTATCCTGGGTGCCCACCCACACGGCGTTGTCCCGGTCGGCAGCCAGGCAACTGGCAAACTGGCTGGTGTACTCCTGGGCCGGGCCGAAGACGGTAAATTCCCGGGTTTCCGGGTTGTATCGGGTGATGACCTCGGAGGCTATCCAGAGGTTGCCTTTATCGTCGAAGGTGATGCCGCGCAGGCGCCCTTCGGTTTTGAAGCGGGGGATGTCGATGGGTTCCCAGCGCTGGCGGGAATCGAGCGGGCCGACTTCTTCTTCCGTCATGAGCCAGATTTGCAGCCCTTTGCCGGCGACTGCGCGGATGTCGTACCCTCTTTGCAGCAGCTGCCAGCGGCCTTTCTCGCCGAAGAGGACGCCATCTTTGGTGCCTGCCCATTGCCGGCCGGCGGCGTCGATATAAATGGTGTTGATGTGGTCAGATTTGAGCTTGGAGTTGTAAATGGTCTGCTGCCCGATCAGTTCCAGCTTCGGTTCGGCTTTGAACTGGTACAGGCCGAACTGGCTGGTGCCGATCCAGAGTTCTTCCCGGGAGCGGTCGTAGTGGCCGGCAGTAATGTAGTTGGAGCGGTCGAAAATGTCGCCGGTAATGGCAATGAGATCCTCCATCTTCCAGCGGATGTCCTCGTTGCCGCCGGGCAGGCGCAGGAGCGACTCCTCCCCTTCGGCCAGCTCGATGCGGGTGGCCAGGGTGGGGTTGTGCACCTGATACAGGCCGTCGGCCGTGCCTGCCCATTTGTTGTTGGCCTCATCGACGTGGAAATTGAAAACGATCGCATTGTATTTGATGGCGTTTCCGCGGTATACCTCCATGGGGTCCTCCTGGGCGGCAAGAGCGGTGCTGATGGCCAGCAGCAGAAGGGGCAGTAACTTTTTCATAGCAGATATGTGCTTATTCTTCTTTAATAGACGTAGTTTTCCCTGATAAAGGACAATTTGCCTGTCCTTCGGTTCGACTATAACGAAATTTGCTTCGGCTTTGTATTTACGGGACGCAAAGATAGGGGATTGGTTGAGTAACCAACGAACCTGGCGTTAAATTCGTTAATTACCGAGGCCGTGCCGGATGAAACGGGAGATATTTATTGGGAGAATTGAAAAGACAATGATAATCTGAAATATGCCGCAGGAGTATCGATGCTGTTGTTATGGATAGTCGAACGGGTAATTGTGGCTTGTTTTTCATTTTCTTATCACGGGCCACCTGAAGGTAGCCCGTCAAAAAAAAAACCGGCCACATCGGGCCGGTTTCCAAAAGAGCTTTGAGAGGCTATCTACATACCAAATAGGAGGGAATCCTTTGATCCCCCCGAAATCTTTGTTTGGGATTATAATAGCACATGGGATTATAATATACAAGCATTCGTGGGATTTCGCAATTTGAGGTTCCTTCTCTTTCGAAGGATGCTGTCAACAGCCGTTTTTCATCGTTGACAATACAAATATCGGCCATTCTGCCGGGCGTATGAAGTACAATTCATGAATTTACTGGAGCAGGATTCGTTTTTATTTTATTTTAAAATACTGTAATTCAGTAATTTATTTTAATTTTTGTTATTGATTTCTGAACTGAATTCCTGCCTGGCAGAAACTTATGGGGATAATTTTTTTTCACCAGGCAGGATTTTGGCCGCGAATAACCAACAATTTGTGATGCTCAAAAATACCACAAAAACTGCCCTCACCCTCCTCGCCGCCGGCGCCTCCACCCGCTTGGGGCAACCGAAACAACTGCTGCGCTACCAGGGGGAGAGCCTGTTGCAACGCACCCTCCGCATTGCCCGGGAAACGCCCTTTCGCCCCATCGCCGTCGTGCTGGGTGCCCGGGCCGGGGAAATGGAAGCCGAACTGAAAGGCCCCGGCGCCCTCGTCGTGCACAACAGCGCCTGGGCCACCGGCATGGGCAGCTCCGTAGCCGCCGGGCTGGAAGCCCTGCTGCGCGCCGAACCCGAACTGGATGCCGCCTGCTTCGTCCTGGTAGACCAGCCCTACCTCACCGCCGCCCACCTCCTGGAACTGCGCCGGCAGTTGGAACAGCATCCCGAAAAATGGGGCGCCGCCTCCGCCTACGACAACACTCTGGGCGTGCCCGCCATCTTCCGCAAGGCCTTGTTCCCGGAACTGCTGCAACTCCACGGGCAAAAGGGCGCCAAGCCGGTGATCGGGAAATATAAGGATCAACTCATCGCCGTTCCCTTCCCCCAGGGGCGGGTCGACCTGGATACGCCGGAAGACTGGCGGGAGTTCCTGCGAAATGGAAACTAGTGCTTTCGCCAAAGGCATGTTTAGCCTTTTCGTATTTCGGATATGCTGAAAAAACAAAGAAGTTTTTTGAGCTCGCTTTTTGGGGCAAAATTAAATTTTGCTGGCCAGGGTCCCTGTTTTGGCCCCGCCGCCACCTTTTGCTCCGGTTTTCATCCCGCCCTCCCCTCTGGCCGCCCCGTAAATCCAGGATTTCTGCCGATTGGCCGATGCAATCGGGCCATCGGCAGAAAAACTGTAAAAACCTGGGAAACTTTTAAACTCATTATTGTTTCCTGTGTTTTTTGCCTGTACATTTGCAGCGGACTGCAACAAGGGCTACTTCCGGGAACCTTGTGTTGAACGTTGCCGGGCGTCCCGCCGGGCAACCAACTACCAACAATGCTCAGTATTTCGTCAGGACAACCACTCCGCAGTCCGCTCAGCCCAAACCAAAACAGCAGGATGCAATTAAAGCAGCATATTTTAAGTAAATCGTATGAACTCTTCATGCGGTACGGAATTAAGAGTGTCACCATGGATGATATTGCCCGGGAGCTGGGCATGTCCAAGAAGACGCTCTATCAGTACGTCGACAATAAGTCGGACCTGATCGAGCAGATCTTCCGACAGCATACGGAGGAGGAGAAAACGGCCATCGAGCGGATACGCCGCAGCTCGGCCGACGCGGTCGACGAGATTCTGAAGATCGCCCGGTATGTGGTAGAGCAATTGCGCGACTTGTCGCCGACTACGGTCTACGACCTGCAGAAGTACTATCGCAATACCTGGAAGCAGATGGAGGCCCTGCACCAGCGCCATGTGTACACCATCATCAAGGAAAACCTGGAGCGGGGCATCCGGCAGGGCGCCTACCGGCCGAACCTGAACCCGGATATCATCGCGAAGTTATACGTTGGAAAGACTTCCCTGGTGGCCGATGAAGAAATGTTCCCGGCCCGGGAGTACGACATCCGGGTGCTGTTCTGGGAATACATCAACTACCACATCCACGGCATCGCCTCCGACGAGGGGCGGCGCCTGCTGGAAAAGTACAAAGCAGCCGAAAAACAACAAGTTAAATAAAAACAATCTTATGTATAAACTCTTAAGCCCGATTGTCCTCCTCTTGTTCGCCTGGCCCGTCCTGGCCCAGCAGCAAGCCCGGCAAATGTCGCTCGAAGATGCTATCCAGTACGCGCTGACGGAAAGCATCAAGATCAAAAATGCGCAAATCTCCATCGCCGACGCCGAGCAGCAGATCGTCGAGCGGCGGGCGGCCGGCATCCCGCAGCTCAGCGGCAGCGTGCAGTTTACCCACTACCTGAAAGTGCCCAGGCAGCCCCTGCCGGAAGGCTTCGACATCTTTAACCTCTTTGGCCAGGCGTTCGGTGGTTTGGCCAACGACCTGGGCGGCCAGCTGTCTGACGAAACCCAGGCGGTGCTCCGGGCATTCTCCCAGGGCTCCGACGGCGGCGGCAGCGAGGATGGCATCGCCTTCTTCCTCAAGAACAACTTCACCGCCGGACTCAACCTGGACGCCATGGTGTTCGACGGGTCCTACTTCGTAGCCCTGAAGGCCGCCCGCGAATTCCGCAACTACACCCAGATCGAGTTCGCTACCCAAAAGCGGGAAGTGGTCAACGACGTCACCGAAGCCTACCTGCCGGTATTGCTCATCCAGGAGAACATCGAACTGCTGGACAAGAACATCGCCAACCTCGAAAAACTGTTGTTTGAGACCAAAGAGCTGTACAAGGCGGGTTTTGCCGAACAGCTCGACATCGACCGCCAGGAGCTGTCGCTCGCCAACCTGGCGGTAGAGCGCGAAAACCTGGTGCGCCAGAAGCAGGTCGCCATGGAAAACCTCAAATTCAACATGGGGTATCCCCTGGATGAGCCCCTCGTGGTCGCCGACGACCTCGACCAGATGCTGACCGACGCCAGCCCCGGCACCCTGACCGACGCCCCGGACCTGAGCCGGCGGCCCGAGTACAAACTGCTGGGCCAGGCCATCACCATGAACGAGCTCAACATCAAGCTCAACCGGGCGGGTTACCTGCCCTCCCTGCGGGCCTTCGGCACCTACCAGCAGCAGTACCAGGGCGACGATTTCGAAACCGGCTTCTGGGCGCCTTCCGCTTTTGTCGGCCTGAGCCTCAATGTTCCCATTTTCGACGGGCTGGACAAAAAAGCCAAAGTCCAGCGCGCCCAACTGGACCTGGAACTGGCCCGCAACCAGAAAAGAGACCTGGAACGGGCCATCACCCTGGAGGTCAAGAACGCCCGCACCAACTACCTCAACGCCGACCAGCGCCTCCAAAGCCAAAAGAAAAACCTGGGCCTGGCCGAGCGCATCTACGAAACCACCCAGGTGAAATACCGCGAGGGCGTAGGCTCCAGCCTGGAGGTCACCCAGGCCGAGCAAAGCCTCTATGCCTCCCAGAGCAACCACATGCAGGCCCTCTACGACCTGCTGCTCGCCAAAGCCCGGCTCGACATCGCCCTGGGCAATTCAAATTAAAGACATCACCGAAAAAATATTGACCATGAAATACCTCATTCCTTTGTTTGCCCTGCTTGTTTTCCTGGCAGCCTGCAGCCAGGAGGCTCCGGAGGCAGGATCCGGACAGCCGGAGAGCCTCGAAGCAAAACGCGCCCTGCTCAAAGAAAAGCAGGTACAACTGAAAGGCCTTGCCGCCGAGATCGCCCAGCTGGAAAAGGATATCGCCCAGCTCGACCCCGGGGCCGGAGAGAAAGCCCGCCGCCTGGTGACTACCGCGCCCGTAGAACGCACGGACTTCCAGCACTTCGTCGAAATTCAGGGTTCTGTGAAAGCCGATGATTTTGTAGAAGCCACCAGTGAGATGGCCGGCCGCATCCTCCGGCTTACCGTCAAAGAAGGCGACAACGTGCGCGCCGGCCAGCTCATCGCCGAGCTGGACCTGGAGCAGCTCAAAAAGCAGATCGCCGAGGTGGAGAAATCCCTGGAACTGGCCAACACCGTCTACGAGCGCCAGAAACGCCTCTGGGACCAGAACATCGGCTCCGAAATCCAGTTCCTGGAAGCCAGGAACGCCAAGGAAAGGCTGGAAAAGAGCCTGGAAACGCTGCAGTTCCAGCTCACCAAGTCCAAAGTCTACGCCCCGGCCTCCGGCGTGGCCGAGCGCGTCATCCTCCAGGCCGGCGAGCTGGCCATGCCCGGCGCTCCTATCGTACAAATCCTCAACCCCCGGCAGCTGAAAGTGGTGGCCGCCGTGCCCGAAACCTACCTGCGCGCCGTCAACCGGGGGGAAAGGGTAAAGGTCAGCTTCCCGGCCCTCGCCACAGAGCAGGAAGCCCGGGTGACCCTTATCGGCACGTCCATCGACCCCTCTAACCGCACCTTCGAAGTGGAGGCGGACATCCAGAGCCAGAACGGCCTGCTCAAACCCAACCTCCTGGCCGTCATGTTCATCAAAGACGACGAACAGAAGGACGTCGTCGCCATCCCCCTGGAAATGGTGCAGCAGGAGGTCAGCGGCAAGGACTTCGTTTACATCAAAGCGGAAGGAGAGGACGGCGCCTTCGCTAAAAAAGTTTATGTCAGGACCGGCCAAACTTTTAACGGCAATGTCGTCATCAGGGAAGGCCTGCAGGGGGGCGAAGAACTCATCATCGACGGCGCCCGCGGCCTGGCCGAGAACGAACCCATCCGGGTCCAGAACGGTGGCGAGCAGATCGGGCAGAACGGCTGAGGAAAATTATTAGTAATTCAAGGAGTCTTGTAAGGTGTCAGGTCACCTATTACGCCTATTAGTGTCTGGACAGAAATAATTTGAAATACGTGGAAATAAGGAAATACGTCGCAAACCCAGGTTTGGTGAGTATTTCCATGTATTTCCATGTATTTCACTATTCCAGTCCAGGTACATACACACATACATACATACACATAATTACCAATGGCTGAAGACCAGAAAAAGAAAAAAGGCCTGAGGGAGTTCGGCCTGTCCTCCCTGGCTGTAGATAACGGGACCAGCGTGTTCATCCTTACCCTGATGATCTTCATCTTCGGGATCCAGGCGTACCAGAATATGCCCAAGGAGCAGTTCCCGGAAGTAGACTGGCCGACGGTTTACGTCAACACCCCTTATTTCGGCAACTCCGCAGCCGACATCGAAAACCTGGTGACCCGGCCCATCGAAAAGGAGTTGCAGTCGATCACCGGCATCAAGAACATCCGGTCGACCTCTATCCAGGACTTTTCGGTCATCACCGCCGAATTCGACGCGGATATGGACCTGGACGATGCCGTCCGCAAGGTGAAGGACGCGGTGGACAAGGCCAAGAGCGAGTTGCCTACCGACCTGGACCAGGAACCGCAGGTACTGGACATCAACCTCTCGGAAATCCCGATCGTGACCATCAACATTTCGGGGGATTATTCCAACGACGAACTGCGCCACTTTGCCGAGTACCTGGAAGACGAGATCGAACAGCTGGACGAGATTTCCAGCGTGGAAATCCGGGGTGCGCTGGAGCGCGAAGTAAAGGTCGACGTAGACCTGCTCAAGATGGAGGCCCGCCAGGTCAGTTTCGGGGACATCGAGAACGCCATCGCCATGGAGAACATCACCATGTCCGGCGGCGAATTGCTGAACAACGAATTTCGCCGGGCCATCCGCGTGAAAGGGGAGTTTGAGAACGTCCGCGAGCTGGAAAGCATGATCGTCAAGAGCGAAAACCAGCTGCCCATCTATCTCAAAGATATCGCGACGGTGACGTATGGGTTTAAAGATCCGACCAGCATTGCCCGTTCGGACGGATTGCCGGTCATCTCCCTCGACGTCATCAAGCGGCAGGGGGAGAACCTGCTCAACGCCGCCGACAAGATCAAGGTGATCGTCGACGAGGCCCGGCTGGAACTGCCGCAGGACCTTAAGATCAGCCTGTTCAACGACCAGTCGGTCAACACCCGCAACGAAGTGAGCAACCTGGAAAACAGCATCATCTCCGGGGTCATCCTGGTGGTGCTGGTGCTGCTTTTCTTCCTGGGCCTGCGCAACGCCCTGTTCGTGGGGCTGGCCATCCCGCTGTCCATGCTGATGGGCATCCTGTTCCTGTCCCTGACCGGGGTGACGATGAACATCGTGGTGCTGTTCTCTCTCATCCTGGCCCTCGGCCTGCTGGTGGACAACGCCATCGTGCTGGTGGAGAATATCTACCGGTATATGCAGGAGGGCTACAACGGGTGGGAGGCGGCCAAGTACGGCGCCGGCGAGATTGCCCTGCCGATCATCGCTTCCACAGCCACCACCCTGGCTGCTTTCCTGCCCCTGGCTTTCTGGCCCGGCATCATGGGCGAATTCATGAAGTACATGCCCATTACGCTGATCATCGTGCTGACGTCTTCTCTTTTCGTGGCCCTGGTCATCAACACCGTATTCACATCCCGCTTCATGAACGTGGACGAGCGGGCGGATGACCCTGCGGTGCGCCGCCGCCGCCGAAATACTGTCCTCATCAGCGCTGCGGTGATGACCGGGCTGGCGGTGATCTTCCACTTTACCGGCGTCCTGCCCGGACGCAATTTCCTGGCCATCGGCGCCGGCATCATCCTGCTGAACTGGTTTGTCCTTCGGCCATCGGCGTTCTACTTCCAAAACCGCATCCTGCCCCTGCTGGAGACGGGCTACGACCACTTGTCCCGGCGGGCCCTGAACATCCCGGGCGTAGTCTTTGGCGGCACTTTCGTGCTGCTGTTCGCCGCCATCGCCCTGCTGGCCGTCAACGCGCCCAAGGTGATCTTCTTCCCGTCGGCCGACCCCATTTACATCAACGCCTTTGTCGAGCTGCCCCTGGGCAAGGACATCGAGGCCACCAATAAGGTCTCCCGGGAGCTGGAAAGCCGCATCCAGAAGGTGATCGAGCCTTACTCCGGGATCGTAGAGGCGGTGCTGACCCAGATCGGCGAAAATACCGCCGACCCCAATACGCCGCCCGAACCGGGCGCTTCGCCCCACAAGGCCCGCCTCACCGTGTCCTTCGTGCCGGCCAACGAACGGGGCGGCGTCTCTACCTTCGACGTGATGGAAGAAATCCGCGAGGCCGTGCGGGGCATCCCGGGCGTCAAGATCACCGTGGACAAAAACGCCGACGGGCCTTCCGCCGGCAAGCCGATCAACCTGGAAATCCAGGGCGAGGACATCGACCGGCTGGCTCTGATCTCCGAAGATCTGATCAAGTTTTTCAACGGCAAAAATATCCCCGGCATCGAGGAATTGCAGGCAGACGTCAAGATCGGAAAACCGGAGCTGATCGTCAATGTCGACCGCGAAGCGGCGCGGCGCTACGAAATTTCTACCTTCGAGATCGCCAACGCCATCCGCACCTCCGTGTTCGGAAAGGAGGTCTCCAAATACAAGGAAGGAGAGGACGAGTACCCGATCTTCGTGCGCCTTGACGAGTCCTACCGCAACGACATCGACAACCTGCTCAACCAGAAGATCACCTTCCGCAGCCCGGCGACCGGCCGGATCTCCCAGGTGCCTATCGGCGCGGTGGCGGACGTCGAGTATACGTCGACTTACAGCTCCATCAAGCGCAAGGACCTGGACCGGGTCATTACCGTCTACTCCAACGTGCTGGAAGGATACAACGCCAACGAGATCATCGAAGAAATGAGGGACTGGATGGCCGAGTACCCGCTTCCCCAGGGGTATTCCTACGAATTCACCGGCGAACAGCAACAACAGGCAGAAGATATGGGCTTCCTCAATATGGCCTTCCTCATCGCCCTGTTCTCCATTTTTATCATCATCGTCGCACAGTTCAATTCCGTGACGTCTCCCTTCATCATCATCCTGTCGGTGCTCTTCAGTACCATCGGCGTGTTTCTGGGATATGCCTTTTCCGGGCGCGACATTTCAGTCATCTTCACCGGCGTGGGCATCATCTCCCTGGCCGGCGTGGTGGTGAACAACGCCATCGTGCTGATCGATTATACCCTTCTGCTGATCAAACGGCGCAAGGAGGAACTGGGGCTGGACGACAACCAGGAGTTGTCGTATGAGGATATGAAAGAAGCCATCGTGAAGGCAGGCGCCACGCGGCTTCGGCCGGTACTGCTGACGGCGATCACCACCGTGCTGGGGCTCATACCCCTGGCCGTCGGCTTCAACTTCAACTTTTTCACCCTCATCACCGACCTCGACCCGCAGATATTCATCGGCGGAGACAATACGGCGATCTGGGGGCCGATGGCCTGGACCGTGATCTACGGCCTGATCTTTGCCACTTTCCTGACGCTGATCGTGGTGCCGGTCATGTTCTGGCTGGCTTACCGCCTGAAGCAGGGCGTGCTTAAATTGTTCCGGGGAGGCGGGGAAAAAGAGGACACCTCCGTCCCGACAGTATGAATGGCGGCAAAACGCGGGCCATCCTGAATTGAAAAAATCGGGTTGGCCCGCGTTTTGCCATGTCACATTTTTTTGTTTTTTGTCCTGAAAAGACACGTTCCATTCCTTTGTTTTGTGGTTAGAAGGGAATTCAGGCAAAAAAAGCGCTTATGGCGTAAAAATAACTGGATCGGAGGAGTAGTTTTCCAATTTCAGGCCGAAATACCCGGCATCCCCCGGATTTTCATCCTCCGTCCGTAAGGCCTTAGTGTTGTTCATAGTGTTTGTTTATCGTTAGGCCCCTGTCGTGCGAGCATGGCAGGGCTTTTTTTTTGGACGGGCTGCCCCGTCTTCGTGCCTTAGCCGGGCAAGCTTAAGGCGGCCCGTAAGCAGAAATGATGATTTCCTTGTGCCTTTCCTCCTCCGGTTAAACCACTTCCTGCCGAAGCTGTTTTCTGATAGTGCCTGCCGGTGAGCGGCGGGCTACTGCATAAAACGCCAACCGATGGTAGACATCAAACAACTGCGCAAAGAATATACTGCTTACACGCTGGGCCCGGAGGATGTCAGCGAGAGCCCGTTAGCTCAGTTTAAAGCCTGGTTTGAGCAGGCGGTGCAGGTGCAGGTGCCTGAACCCAACGCCATGACCCTGGCCACCTGTACGCCGGAAGGCAAGCCTTCTGCCCGGATAGTTTTGCTCAAGGGCATCGAAGAAGGAGGCTTTGTATTCTACACCAATTATAACAGCCGCAAGGGCACGGAGCTGGAACAAAACCCTCAGGCGGCGCTGGCCTTTCTGTGGCACGAACTGCAGCGGCAGGTCCGCGTGGAAGGCCCGGTCCGCAGGCTCAGCCCCGAGTCGTCCACCGCTTATTTCCAATCCCGCCCCAAAGGCAGCCAGATCGGCGCCTGGGCTTCGCCCCAAAGCACCCCCATCGCCTCCAGAGCAGTGCTGGAAAAAAGGGTGGAAGAACTGGCCGGGCAGTATGCCGGCGCAGAGAGCCTGCCCCGGCCCCCTCATTGGGGAGGTTATGTGCTGGAACCCTCCGCCGTGGAATTCTGGCAGGGCCGGAGCAACCGCCTGCACGACCGCATCCGGTACCGCCTGGATGAAAACGGCAACTGGCAGGTCGAACGGCTGGCGCCCTGAGGAAGAGGGCTGGATTCGGCCGGCATGAAGTGCCCTTCAATCTTGTTAATCCTGTTAATCCTGTCTACCTAAAATCCAGGGGCAACCTTCTATGATCGATGTGAACGGTCGGGAGCGTGGGACGGAACCTTCCGGGGGGAGCCGTTGCCGGGCGGCGTTTACGTCTGGAAGGTACACCGCGCCTGGTTCGTGGACGGCACGAGCCGGGATGGCATGGAAGATCAAAGTGGAAAAATGAGGACGTCCAATTACCTGCATCTGGTGCGGTAAGCGCTAGGAAATTACGAGCAGGTTATTCCATCTGTCGCAGGCAGCCGGAGTTATTGGTTGTTGCTGATGCCCGGGTCGGTTATCCGGCGTGGCATTGCCGGTTTTTTGTTGCCCCGGGCCCAGCCCGCGACAGCAACAAAAAACCGGCAATAGCATTAACAGTAGCGGTCGAAGGCCATTTTCAGGTTGGCGGCGATGATCTCGGCCGACCGCCCCTCGATGTGGTGGCGCTCCAGGAAGTGCACCAGCTTTCCATCCTTGAAAAGAGCGATGGAAGGCGAGGAGGGAGGGTAGGGGAGCATATATTCGCGCGCCCGGCTGGTAGCCTCCTGGTCGACGCCGGCGAATACCGTCACCAAACGGCCGGGCTTCTTCTCGTGCTGGATGGCCAGCTTGGCGCCCGGGCGGGCGTTGGCGGCGGCGCATCCGCAGACGGAATTAACCACCACCATCACCGTGCCTTCGGCGTTGTCGAGGGCTTCATCTACTTGTTCCGACGTTTTCAGGCTTTCGAAACCGTACTGAGTCAGGTCCTGGGCCATTGGCGCCGTCAGTTCAACTGGGTACATATTGATCTTTGTTTTTTTTTGACAAAATTAATGTTTACGGAACAATCTATGCTGAGCATATACTGGCATTGCCGGTAAAGCCAGGCATTCGTCAGTATAATACATCTCGCCCCCCATCTTGGTTCAAAGGATGGACAAATAGCTCTAATTAGTCTGGTTAAAAATAAGATAAAAAAGGCAATGGCCAAAGCAACCATGCCTGCCCGCTTCCGTAATGGATAGACGACAAGCTCTGAACAATCTTTTATAATGAATAAGCAAATGTTTGCCTGGGTACTGTGCGCCGGGTTTTTTCTTGCCGTTTTAACCCCCTCCTGCGTAAACGACCAGTTGCCGGAGCCGATGCTGCCGGAGTCCTGTATGGATTCCATCCCGACCTACGAGGGGTCCATCAAAGCCATCGTCGACAACTCCTGCGCTTACAGCGGCTGCCACCTCGACGGTTCTGCGCCGGGGGTATATACGACCTACGGAGGCTTGGTCGGCGTGGTGCAGTCGGGCCGTTTCAAAGAGAAGGTCGTCGACCTGCGGGGCGACCCCAACCTGGGGATGCCGCCCGCTTTCTCGCCCGAGGGGCGCCCGAAGGAGCTCAGCCAGGCAGAGTTTGAGCTGATCCAGTGCTGGCTGGAGAATAGCTTCCCGGAGAAGTAACCGGACGTACCACTTTCAAGTGGTGCGTTTTGCAGACAGGATAGACAGGATAGACAGGATAGACAGGATAGGCAGGATGAACAGGATAGGCAGCCCTGTTTGAGCCCACTTCCCCCTTTGGAGGGATTGAGGGGGGCTTGGCAGACAGGATGACAGGGTAGCAGCCCTGCATGTCCCGAATTTCCCCGGTTGAGCCGGTAAAATTATCACTATGAAACAGTTACTCATTTCCTTGGCAATTATGCAAAGATGGGGCCGCCTGCCCGGACACTCCCGGCCCTCCCTGTCCGGCGCCCTACAGGCAGCCATCTGCTTCTTCGCCCTGCTGGCAAGCAGCAGTTTGGGCGCTCAGGAGTATACCTATCAGACATTTAAAGATTCGAGGGTCGTCAATATCCAAAGCGTGGAGACGCTGGCGAAGCGCCGCCTCGATGTCCGCATCGGCCACCGGTTCGGGGATATGTTTGGCGACAACGGCGGCTGGCCCACCTTTTACGGCCTGGAGAACGCTACCGACGTCATGATCGGGGCGGAGTATGGCTTTACGGATAATTTCACTGCCGGCATATACCGCACCAAGGGCGCCGGCGCCATGCCCCAGGGGCAGGCGGGGCTGCGGCAGCTGGTCAACGGCGTATTCAAGTACCGGCTGGTCCGCCAGAAGGAAGGGGAAGGGGCGCCAATAACCCTTACTGTGCTTGGGGTCGGTTCTGTTTCCACTTCCAGGCGGATTGAAGGCAACCCGGATGTGCTGCGCAGCTTTCCCGACTTTTCCCACCGCATGGCCTTTACCGGCCAGTTGCTTTTCGGGCGGAAGTTCTCGGACGGCCTTTCCCTGCAACTGGCGCCGGGCTATACCCACCGCAACCTCGTGCCTTTCGAGGACGAGAACGGCCTGTTCAGCGTGGGTGCTGCCGCCAGGGTGCAGCTCAGCCGGGTCTTCGGCATCATCGCCGACGTCACCGTGCCCTTCTCCGAGCGCCGCACGACGGACAACGGCTTTTACCCGGCAATCGGCCTGGGCCTGGAGATCGACACCGGAGGGCACCTTTTCCAGGTCAATTTCACCAACGCCACCGGCATTATGGAGACGGATTACATCCCCTATACCACCAGCAACTGGATGGATGGGGAATTCCGCCTCGGGTTTACGATTTCCCGGGTGTTTAATTTGTGAAACAAGTTGCTATTTACAACACCGGCCGAAAATGCCTGATTTTGCCCCAACCCTAAAGGGAGATCAGGCATTTTCGGCCTTTGCTCCCTTTAAGGACGGGGCAAACAAATGGCGAAAATGCCGTCTCGAAGTTGGCTAAGTAGTTACAAACAGACAATCAAATGAAGAGAGCAGCCCTTATTTCCGGACTGATCCTGGCTGCTGCGGTTTTTCTGAGCCTGCAGCCGGCCCATTACCTGGCCGATGAGGACAAACCGGTCGCCGAAGTGCTGGAGCAACTCGGCGACGAGCCGGTAAAACACCAGCCGGATACCACCGTCGAAGGCGTCTCCGCAGAGCGGGGGCGGGCTTTGGTGCTCACCGGCTTTGCCGATAAGCCCAATGGCGGGCGCACGGGCAAACAGAGCAAGCACTTTGTCTGCACCAGCTGCCACAACGTGCAGAAGGACGACCCGGACCTGTCCGTTGCCGACCCCCAGGCCCGCCTGTTGTATGCCCGCGATATGGGGCTGCCTTTCCTTCAGGGCACCGCCCTGTACGGCGCTGTCAACCGCACGAGCTTCTACAACGGCGATTACGAAAAAAAATACGGCAGCCTGGTCGCCAAAGCCCGCAACGACCTGCGCGAGGCCATCCAGCTGTGCGCCGTGGAGTGCTCGCAGGGCCGCGCCCTGGA
>JAGFJD010000271.1 GCA_024102975.1 Phaeodactylibacter sp.
AGCGCCGACTTCGTCTGCCGGAGGAAGACTTCGTCGCCCGAAGGCTGAAGCTACTCAGCGGACTTCGTGCGCCGAAGGCTACTACGTCAGCCGAAGGCGGAGGCGCTAGGGGATTTGAGGGGCGGGGGAAGGCAATGCACAAAACCTATTGCAGCGGAGTATAGTTTCAATAACCGATATGCCCTATCACCTATATGTTAACCCCGTTTAATGATCTCAACACCGGAACTATGAAAAAACGAGTATGGCTGTTGCCGGCCCTCTTGATCGTATGCGGCGGCGTGGTTGCCCAGCCCACCAAACTGAAAAAGGCCAATCAGTATTTTGAAGAAGGAAAATACCGCCAGGCCATACCCTTGTATGAAGAAGTGCTGGGGGTGGAAGACCTGGCTGCGGCCAAGCTCCGCCTGGCGGAGTCCCACCGCTTCCTGGGTAACTACCAGGCTTCCGCTCAGTGGTATGCGCTGATCATCGGCCTGCCCCAAAGCCGCCCGGAGGATAAGTTCTATTACGGGCTGATGTTGCTGCGCACCGGCGACTGTAAAGGGGCGGAGCGCTGGTTTAAGGATTACCTGAAATACAATCCTTACGACCCCCGCAAACAACGCCTGCTCAATGCCTGCGCATACATCCGGGAGCTGAGCAAGGAACAACCCGGAAGGGTGGCCTTGTCCCTGCCCGGTTTCAATGGGCCCAACAGCGAACTCGGCCCTGCCTTTTTTGAGGACAAGCTCGTTTTTTCAACTTTCCGCAGGCCTACTGAGGATCCCTCCCAGGCTTTTCTCGACCTCTTTCAGGTAGCTGTCGAAGACAGGGGAGGCGCCATGGCTTATTCCACGCCCCAGCTCTTTTCCAGTTCCCTCCAGTCGAAATTCCACGAGGGGCTGGCCGCATTCAGCAAAGGAGAGACGGAAATCTATCTCACCCGTACCCGCAGGGTGCCCGCTTATCTTCCGCTCGATGCCGAGATCCAGCGACTGGAGATCGTCACGGCCCGCCGCCTGCCGCAAGGCGGCTGGAGCAACCTCCAGCCACTGCCCTTTGGCAGCGACCATTACTCGGTCGTGCACCCTTCTGTCAGCACGGACGGGAGCCGCCTGTTCTTCTCTTCCGACATGCCGGGCGGGCAGGGAGGCAAAGACCTCTATCTCTCTTTTCTGGAGAATGGCCAGTGGGGGCCTCCGATCAACCTTGGCCCTACCGTCAATACGCCGGATGACGAGGTCTTCCCCTTCATCAGCGATTCGGGAAAGCTGTTTTTCTCTTCCAACGGGCACCTGGGGCTGGGCGGGCAGGATATTTTCTGGACGGAAGAAGGGCACGACGGCCTCTGGGTGTTGCCCCGCAACCTCGGCACCCCCTTCAACTCCCAATCTGACGATTTTGCCATCATTTTCAATGCGGCAGAACAGGAAGGGTATTTCACGTCCAACCGCAGCGGAGGGGCAGGCAAAGACGATATTTACTTCTTCCGCCTGGCCGAAACCGGCACGCCGGTGCAGATCGATGTGGTAGACCTCACTACCGGCGCGCCGGTTCCGTATACCAAAGTGCTGAGCTCGTGCGGCGGAGATACGCTCCGGTCGGATGCCGGGGGCCGCCTGTTTCTCAGGCTGCCGGAGTGCTGCACCCTCACCGGGATGGCGAAGGGGTATCAGCCCCGTTCCCTGGAGGCTTGTGAACGGCAGGGAGAACTGGCCGCAGATACGCTTTTCCTCGCCCTGGCCCTGGCCCCGGAAGGAACCGCCGCTTCCCATCCGGCACCGGAAGCAACCCGTGGAACCTCGGGCAACTACATGCTGAACGGCGTGGTGCTGAACCAGGAATCCGGCATGCCGGTAGTCCAGGCGAAAGTGGGGTTGGCCAGTGTCAATTGCCTGGAACCTGCCAGCGTTTTTACCGATAAACAAGGCCGTTTCACCCTCGCCATGGAAGCAGGGTGTTGCTATCAGGTAAGAATAGAAAGAGATAACTTCTTCGCCCAAAAAATGAAACAGCCTATATGCGTCAGAGACGGCGAGTACGAACAATTCGTCAATGCTTATCTGATGCCCTACGCTTCCGACCCGGCCAGCGAAGGCGACGGGGTACCCGTAAACATGGAAGCAGAAGCCGGCACTTTCGGGTTCGACCGAAGCGGCAATGAGGAAAGCGAAGGCTTCTCCTTTCGCGTCAATGTCTATTATGATACAGGCCGTTCCAGCGTCCAGAGGAGTTCCATCCCGCATCTCCTTCGCTTGCTGCAGCTCCTGAAGGAAAATCCGGATATCGTCGTGGAGATCAGCTCTCATACCGATTCCAACGGCGAGAGCGAATCCAACATGGCCCTCTCGCAGAAGCGGGCCGATGCAGTAGTGCGGTTCCTGGTCGGTGAAGGCATCGAAAAAGAACGCCTGGTGGCCAGAGGCTACGGGGAATCCCGGTTGGTCAACCACTGCGCCGACGGCGTGTCCTGCACAGAAGAGGAACACCAGCAAAACCGGCGGACGGAATTTCGGGTCGTGGGCAAAGTACAGTAAAAAAGGGCCGAAGCGTACACTTCGGCCCTTTGTGCCGGAATTCTTTTGTTCCTTTTAACGGGCATCTTCCTCTGCCTTCAGGTTGTTGATCACGGCATAGGCACCGGCTTCGCAGGCGTTTTCAGTAGCGGCTTCCCGCTCGCTCCCGGACTCATTCCTCTTCACATGGCCCGTCTTCCCAGCGGGTTACGCCGGACCTCCGGGCATAACATTCGTTGGGGTATGTCTTGCCGTCGCATCCGCAGACGGGCTGATACACCTCTATACAAACCATTTCGGGGTCGATTTTGCTCTGGTCGAGGCAGTCGCCGGAGATGGTTTTGCGGCCTTCATTGCAGGTGGCGGACAGGCAGGCGAAAGCGAAAAGGGAAAGGATGAAGCGTTTCATGATACAG
Source organism: Phaeodactylibacter sp. (assembly GCA_024102975.1). Lineage (GTDB taxonomy): Bacteria > Bacteroidota > Bacteroidia > Chitinophagales > Saprospiraceae > JACJXW01. The sequence continues at coordinate 2,915 of JAGFJD010000271.1, forward strand.
TTTGCAATTGGTGAAAAGCATAAAGATAAATTAAAGATCCTGATTTTTAATGACAGTATGAAAAGCGCTTTTGCCGGAAGACTCCACCTGCAGGAAGTACGGGCCGGGAGCAAGGCCGGGAGGGATGAGCAGCGGAAAGGAGGACGTGCCGGGTGCCGCCATCTGTTCGAGCAGCAGTTGCCCGGTTGAATTGAAAAACCTGACCTGCGTTGGGTGTTCCGGGGGGCAGCCCCATTCCAGATGGAGGTTTTCCCGGAATGGGTTAGGGAACAAAATCATTTCCGGAGAGCAGGCAGTTGACGAAGGCGAAGAGAGATAATCCTCCACGGCCAGGCAGTAGTCTTCTACTTCTCCGAATTCGATATTTTCCTCGCAGGGTTGGGGCGGGCTGCTGCTGTTGCCGGCCCATTTCATGCTCAGGCGCAGCCGGACGGAACTTCCGGCTGCCGTTTCCGGTATCAGTATTTGGCCGGAAACGGGCCCTTCCGCTCCGAATGCAGTTTCAAAGAGCAGCTCTTCCGGGCCGGCGAAATGGCCGTCCTGGTCGAAGTCGGCCCAGATGCGGTAGTGTTCCGGGAAAGGCAGGTGCAAAAATCCCGGTTCGATGGTGAAGGCATAAGCCTGCCCGGCCTGCAGGCGTACCGGCAGGTGGGTGAAGTCCCCGTAGCCGTCATCCTGCCCGCTGGGGTTGTGAAAGCCGCCGATAGAGAAAGAGTTGATCCATTCCACGCCACTTGGCGCTGCGGCCGACGGGCAGTACGGCAGGCTGGTGCAGGGGCCGCAGCCGGGAGTGCGGAAAGAGAAGGCGAGCGTGTCCTGGTGTTGGTTTCCCGGGCAGCTGGAGATCAGCAGGGTTTCATAGTCGCTGCAGGGAGAAAGGCCGCTGAAGGCGAACTGGTTCCCGTCCGTTTCTCCGGCGGCCAGGTTTTCTCCGTGGCGCCACAGCTGGGCCGTATGGAATGCGGTGCCGGCTGAAGCCTCCCAGCCGATCACTGCTGTTTCAGGAGTGGCCTCCGCCAGCCAGGCTTCTGCCGGCGCCGGGCAGCAGCCTTTTGCCTGCAGGGCTGCCAGGCTGGGCCAGCTTTCGGACAGCGGGCAATGGGCCACGAGCATAAATTCATAAGCGTTGCAGGGAGAGAGTCCTTCGAACAGATAGGGGGGCAGGGGTTGCCCCAGGGGCGACCATCCCGGGGTGCCCTGAAGCCGCCAGTAGAGGCTGGCAGGGTGGCCCGGCTGCCAGTCGAGCAGGGCAGCGCCGTCGCTGTGTTGTTCTGCCGTGAACGATGCCGGCGCCGGGCAGTCGCTGCAGCGGGCCAGCAGGCGGGCCAGGCTTTTTCGGGCGTTGGCCCGGCCTCCGCTGGCCAGGCTCCCCGACAGCTGAGGCAGCGTGTCTGCCCCCTCCAGGATCAGTTGCTTTACGGCCAGGGCAGCCTGGGCGGGCGCTGCTTTTGCCAGGGCGCTGAGGCCGGAGCAGGGGGCGGCGTACAGCAGGGCGGCGATGCCCGCTACCAGGGGGCTGGCGTAGGACGTGCCGCTGGCCAGGGCATAGGTGGCGCCCGGGCTGGTGGTGAGCACTCCGATGCCCGGCGCTGCCAGGTCGACGCTCAAAGGGCCATAAGCGGCTTCGCCCCGCTGGTCGCCGCTGTTGGAGGCGGTCACGCTGATCAGGAACGGGCTGGGGCAGGAGGTGGGCATGTCGCCTGCCTCGTCGACATTCCAGTCGCGGTTGGCGGTAGCCGCACAGTTGATCATGCCGGCCTGCCCCAGATGGCCGTAAAAACCGCACCAGACCGGGGCATCCTGGTAAGAAAGCCCGTCGACGCCCCAGGAGGAATTGGTGGCTACAACAAACGCTCCCTTTCGCCCATTGGATTGATTGTATGCCCGGCGCTGGGCCAGCGCGTAGGCATAAGCCTGAATGACTTCCGACTCGAGCCCCGCGCCCCCTACGATGGGCATGATCCGGGCGTGGCCGGCCATGCCGGCCACCCCTGTTGCGTTGCCGCCCCGGGCGGCGAGGATGCCCGCTACCTGAGTGCCGTGAAACCCGAGGTCGACCTGCCCGTTTTCGAAAGCCGTGTTCCAGCCATAATAATCATCCGTGTATCCATTGTTGTCGTCGTCGACGTTGTTGTTGGGGATTTCGCCGTGGTTGCGCCATAAGTTGGGCGCCAGGTCTGGATGGCGGAGGCGGACGCCGTCGTCGATCACCGCCACGACGATCGTATCCCCGTCGGGCGTTACGCCGCCGGAGCTGATTTCCCAGGCTTCGGGAGCATCCACGTCGGCGTCCGCCACAGCGCCATTGACCCCGTCGTTGTGCCATTGCCACTGGGCGGGAAATAGCGGGTCGTCCGGAAAAGTGGCGCGCAGCGACAAATGATGGTCGTGCTGGGCAAGAGCGACTCCCGGCAGGCCGGCGACGAAGGCGAGCAGGGCCTTATCGGCCACCGGGGCGGGATCGAACTTCAGCAACCATACAGGCGGGTCGGCGCATAACTGCTTCGGAGTATGTATCTTTGCCGTTTTACCGGTGTGGCGCCGCAATGCCGCCAGCACCGAAGGCATGGCCCCGCTGTCAGCCAACTGGACGATGAAGTGCCCGGGTTCATAGGGTAAACGGGGCTGGGCGGCAGGGCCCGGAAAAAGCAAAGCAGAAAAAAAAACGGGGAAAAGCAAAGAAAGCCTTAAGGGTGTCATGAAAACCTCGAATGATTTGTCACACAACAATCCAAAATTAACTTCCGTTATGGTGCTGGTGGAATAATGTCTTTAAAAAATCGCCAACTGCTAAAAATCTGACAATTGAAATGACCGCCCTGTGATTTTTTGAGTATTTAATTTTATTGATATATTACCGAAGTTTTCCATAGGGAAGAACAACTCCTGTAATTACTTTTTGAAAACGCAAGATTATGAAGCTATTTTCCAGTGCCCTCCTGTTATTGTTCACCTCGGTTGCCTGCCTGCCTGCTTACGGCCAGCTCAACCGGGCCAACAAAGATTATGAAATGGGGGCCTTTAACCTGGCTGTTCGGGGTTATCTCGAACTGCTCGAAAAACGGCCGTCTAATTTTGAAGCTATGCTCAAGCTTGCCGACTCCTACCGGTACCTCAACCAGATGGAAGAAGCGCAGAGTTGGTACGAACGGGTGCTGGCCGACCGCGAAGGCCGAAAGAGCATGGTCGACGAGTATCCCTTTCAATACGCCGAGGTGCTGATGGCCCTGGAACAGTACGATAAGGCCCGGCAATGGTTTGAGGCCTATGCCAAGGTACAGCGCCAGAATGAAGAGAACGCCGCTAAGGGCCGCCAGTTGGCCCAGAACTGCGTTTTTGCGCAGAACCAGATGGGCCAGTCCTCCCCCTATCTGGTCAGCAATGAGTACATCAATACCACCTCCTCGGACTTCGCTCCGGCTTTTTACGGCGATCAGGTGGTCTTTTCATCTGCCCGGACCGACCTCAACCCGGCGGGATCCACCTGGACGGGCAAAGCCAACAACCAGCTGTTCATGGCCAGGGTGGGGGATAACGGCTTCCTGGACGCTCCGGTGCCGCTCCAGAACCGGATGCAGGACGAAAACGCCTTTGTCAACGTCGGGCCCCTGTCTTACGGCCCGGAAGGCCGCTCAGTGGCCTTTACCAGGAACAACTTTATCGACGGCACCCGCCATATCCCGACCGGCGGACTGGAGCTGAGCATCCATATCGCCCAGATCAACCCCAGCGGTGAATGGGCCGAACAGAAACCTTTTCCGTATAACGGCTCTGGGTTTTCTACCGGCTGGCCCGCTTTCTCGCCGGATGGCAACGCCCTGTATTTTTCGTCCAACCGGCCGGACGGCTTCGGCGGTTTCGACCTGTACGTCTCCTTCCGGATGGGCAACACCTGGAGCACGCCGGAGAACCTGGGGCCCAATGTGAACACGCCGGGCGACGAAGTGTCTCCCTTCTACGACGGCAGCAACCTCTATTTTTCCTCCAACTGGCATCAGGGCCTGGGGGGATACGACATTTTCCGGGCCGAACAGGCCAACGGGCGCTGGGCCCGCATTTTTCACCTGGGCAACCTGATCAACTCCTCCCGCGACGATTTCGGTTTCGTTTACGATGGTTTCCGGAATATCGGTTACCTGGTATCCAACCGGCCGGGCGGGCGGGGCAGCGAAGACCTGTATAAGGTGTTTAAATCTGCTGACAACATCACGCTCAATGTCCGCAACGCTTCCGATGGCGCTCCCATCCCGGGCGCTACCATCGATTTCATCAACTGCGGAGAAGGCCTCTTTAAAGCGGATAGCCGGGGCACCTACAGTTTCCAGGCGGTGGAAGGGCTGAACTGCGATATCGTCATCCGGGCGGACGGCTTCAACGATGCTGTGTTCTCGGTGTCGGCAACTGCCGGAAGCCGCCGGAACGAATCGTATGATATCATGCTCAGCCGCCGCGGCGAAGAATACATTGGCAAAATCCTGAACTATGCCACCCGCCTGCCTGTAGTGGGGGTGGCGGTGGCAGCCACCAATCAGTCGACCAACAGCACGATGCAGGCCACCACCGATGTCAACGGAGATTATGCCCTGGCCCTTAGCCCCAACGCTTCCTATCTGGTGCGGTACTCCCGCCCCGGCTTTCGCGATATCAGCCGAACGGTAAACACCGGAGAAGGCAATGACCGCACCGTCCTGGGGGTGATCTCCATGCTGCCCGTCAGTGAAGGCGCAGATAATTACCCGGTCTCTGACGTGGCGCCCCGGCCGGGCGGCGTCGTCGGAGACGGAGGCGCCGTTTCCCCCGGCGGGGAAAGCGTCCCTCTGGGCAAAGGCTATTCCGTCCAGGTCGCCGCCCTCAACAAACCCGGACTGGAAAACTTTTCCGATTTGACGAGCATCGGGCAGGTCTATTCCAAATTCGAAGGCGGCGTCTACAAGGTGCGCATCGGGGTTTTTCCCGGCCGCGCAGAAGCGGGCAATGCCCTGAATTCGGTCAAATCCAAAGGTTATAAAGACGCTTTTATCGTCCCGGAAGAAGGCAATGTCGGGGCGCAACCGAAAAGCGGCCAGAATACTCCCGCACCCTCTGCCGCCGGCACTGGCCGGTATAAAGTGCAGCTGGCCGCTTACCGGAACCCCCAGTACTTCAACCCGTCCGGGCTGGAACGGTACGGCAATATCGAAGACCGCCAGAGCGGGGGGCTGACCGTCAAACTGCTGGCCGGCTTCGACGACATCGAAGAGGCCAAGCAGGCCTGGCGCCAGGCAAAGGCCGCCGGGTTCAATACGGCGTACATCGTACTGGATACCGGCGCTGGCCTGACTAAAGTATATCCCTAGGAGCCTGTCGGAGAAGTGCTGATGAGGCGAGAGCGAGCAAATATTGTTCTGAACGAGGCGCGAGGAAGGAGCATAGCCGAAGCTACGCAACTGACGAGCAACGAAGTGCAGAACAATATTTGCCGTTCGCAGCCCATCAAGGGCTTCTCCGACAGGCTCCTAGT
>JAGFJD010000293.1 GCA_024102975.1 Phaeodactylibacter sp.
GCCCAATTCTTTCCCCTCCAACCCTTGGTTTTCCCCCTGCTTTGCCCTATCTTTGCACCTCGATTCAAAAATCCATTAAAACATAACCAATGTTCGCAATCGTAACCATAGCTGGTCAGCAGTTTAAAGTCGAGGAAGGGCAGGAGCTCTTCGTCCACCAGCTAGAAGCCTCGGAAGGGGACAGCGTAGCGTTCGACCAGGTCCACCTGGTTGACAACGACGGCGCCGTATCCCTGGGCACGCCGGTGCTGAACGCCAAGGTGAACGCCACCGTGCTGGGGCACGCCAAGGGCGACAAAGTGCTCGTCTTTAAAAAGAAGCGCCGCAAAGGCTACCGCAAGAAGAACGGCCACCGCCAGCGCTTTACCAAAATCAAGATCGACAGTATTGCCGTTTAATCCCGGCGTTTTTGTTAAACGATAAATTTTTTGAGCAATGGCACATAAGAAAGGTGTAGGTAGTACCGACAACGGCCGGGACAGTAAATCGAAACGGCTCGGCGTGAAAATGTTCGGCGGCCAGGAAGCCCGCGCCGGCAACATCCTCGTCCGCCAGCGGGGCACCAGGTTCCACCCCGGCGAGAACGTGTACATGGGCAAGGACTTCACCCTGCACGCCGCTATCGACGGCGTCGTCTCTTTCCGCAAACGCCGCTTCGACCGCACTTTCGTGAGCGTACTGCCCAACGGCAACGGCGCTCCGGTAGCAGAGCCGCCGGTCAAGCCGAAGGAGGAACAGCCCTCAACGGAACCGGTAGTGAAAAGGACGGCCCCTCCGGCCGAAGAGCCGAAGAAAGAGGCGCCAAAGGCTGAAGAGCCGCCGAAAGCCAAGGCTGTTCCCGTCGTTGAAGAAACGCCGAAGCCGGAAGAAAAACCCCTGGCTGAAGCCGCTCCGGTAGAAGAAGCGCCGGCTAAGAAGGAAGAAAAGCCGAAGGCCGCCAAATCCGACAAGATCACCCTGCCTTCCGGCAAGAAGGTGAACCAGGATGACCTCAAGCTTGTAGAAGGCATCGGCCCCAAGATCGAAGGCCTGCTCAACGACGCCGGCATCAACACCTGGCAGGAACTGGCCGACGCGCCGACGGAAAAGGTACAGGCCATCCTCGACGAGGCCGGCCCCCGCTACCGCATGCACGACCCGGCTACCTGGGCCAAACAGGCCAAACTGGCCGCCGACGGCCAATGGGAAGAACTGGAAACGCTTCAGGACAGCCTCAAAGGCGGCAAAGAAGTGGACGAAGACGAAAAGTAATAGTTTTAGTTTTCATAGCTTTATATTTCGGGCCCTATCTGTGATAGGGCTTTTTTTATTTTGTTATAGACTTGACAAGTTTTTCAACGAGGAACTACCCGGAAACTTGTCAAGTCTATTCCATTTTCAGCCTACACCCCTTCCATCACATCCCCCGGCAGCCACCCTTCCGTAGCATCCTCCAGGCGCACCTTTTTCCAGGAACCGATGGCGTCGAGGACTTCAACGGTCACGCCCTCGTAGAGCGGAAGCAGTTCCTGGCTGTCCTCTTCCGGCGCGGCGCGCAGCGGCGCCTGCTCCACCATGATGACCGCCTTATTGCTGAAGAACTCCTGCTGAGCCCGGCCGTAGGCCAGCAGGAAAGGGAACAGGCTCAGGACGAGCAACAGCACGCCGCCGGCCAGCGCTATCTTTCGGGGCCGGGGCCGGCCGCCCAGCAGCCACCCCGCGATGCCGGCACCGCCCAGCCACAATAAAACAAGCCCGAAAATGCTCCAGGAAAGGGTGGACAGGGCATTCTGGACGGAGAGCCAGGCTTTCACCACCCCCGATTGCTCGATCTTGCCAACCGGGTCCGGCAACCGGGCCTCGGCCACCTGCAGGTTGTGCAGGGTGTTCTCATCGCCCGGGTCGAGCTTCAGCGCCCTCCGGTAGCTGAGGATGGCGCGGCCAAACTCGCCGCTGCGGTAGTAGGCGTTGCCCAGGTTGTAATACAAAGCTTCCGAGTGGTATCCTTCCAGCAGGATTTCCTCGTACTGGCGGATGGCCTCGGCGTATTCTTTCTTTTGATAGGATTGGTTGGCCGCCTGCAGCGCACGGGAAGGCTGAGCCGACAAGGGCAGAAAAGGCAATTGGACAAGGAGTAAAAGGAATAAGGTTCTTTGCATGGATCAGCGTGTTTTGGAAATGCAACGTACAAACTTTAAGGCACTAACCTTTCCCCTTTTCCCCGGCCGTTTCCATATCGATTCTCCCCGGTGCCGGAGCTGGTGCTGTTTGTTCCTCCCTTTCCTCCACTTCTGCCGGCGAGGCATCTTCCTCTGCGGGTGGGGCCTCCGCTGCCGGGCGCGCCTGCCGAAGGTCCTTCGGCGAAGGGGGCGCCTTCTCCGGGTCGAACAGGTCGGCCAGGCTCATCGGGCGGCGTTGTTTTTCCCAGAAAAAGCCCGGCATCTTCAGGGCACCGTGGTCGGCCTGCTTCATGGGTTTCATCTCCGCCTTGGGCTCGGTGATGAATTTGATCTTATCCACCTGGTTGTCGCCGAAATAGAGCATCATCTCGCTGCACACCGTCTTGTTCACGCCCACGTAGCCCCCGCTTTCGTCCCGCGCATAGTAGACGGACTCGGCGTTGCCGATCACCGACATCCGGCGCAGTTCGTTCTCTTCGAAAAAAGCCGTGACGTTTTTGCCTTTGATCTGGTTGAAGAACAGCTCGTCCGGCGAGTTGATGATGAAGGCGTTGTTGCGCATGAGGATCCGGTCGATCTTCTCGTCAGCCAGGGCCATCATCACCGTGTCGGCAGTGAACTGGGAGGTATCCGACCAGACGATGGGGTTTTGCCGTAAAGGGTAGAAGTAGAACGTGGAATCGCTGGATTTATAAGACAGGGAATCGCAGACCGCCTGCATGTCGCTCTTGTAAATGCGGACGTCGTAGTAGGCCAGCAGCTGGCGCCTGTTTTCGCCGTCTGCCGGCTTTTCGGGAACGGCCGTCGAATCTATCCGGATGGCCGCCGTATCCTGGCCGGCTGTTATCACCCTTTCGGCAAAGCCCGTCGTGTCGATCGGGACGGAGGAAGTATCCTGGCGAACCGTTCCCAGCCCCTCGGCAATAGCCGCAATATCGATCGGAACGGCCAACGTATCCCTTCCGGCTGTTATCAGCCTTTCGGCAAAGCCCGTCGTGTCGATTGGAACGGACAGCGTATCCTGGCGCACTGTTGCCAGTCCCTCGGCAATATCCGCTGTATCGATCGGAACGGACAGCGTATCCTGGCGGGCCATTGCCAGTCCTTCGGCAAGGGCCGTCGAATCCATCGGGATGGCCAGGGTATCCTGGAGGGCCTTCGCCGGCTCTTCCCGGATGGCCAGCAGCGTATCGGATACCATGAAGAGGGAGTCGCCTTCGATGACCGTAATGAGCAGGGGCCGGTTGTTGCGCCCGCCGCTGGCTTTGAGGTAGTCCGTTTTCCGGTCGTATTCCGCCCGTTCGCAGACGATAGTCAGCTCGGCGGAGGTATCCTGCCAGACGACGTTGCCCATGGCAATGCCCAGCCCCTTCTCCTCGCTGTAGTCCACCTGGTCGGCGGTGAGGATTTGCGGCGGGTCGCTGATCACCGATCGGCCGCGGGTGGAGTAGGTCTCCTTGCGGGCGTCGTAGGTGATCTCGTCGGCGACGATGCTCTGCTTTTCGTCCTGGTAGCGGGCATTGCCGGAGAGGAAGGTACGGTCGTTGGCCTCGTCGTAGCGGATCAGGTCGCCCGTGGCCAGCCGTTCGCCCTCTTCGAAACGGGCGTTGCCTTCCAGGCTGTAGAGGCTGCGCTTGCCGTCGTAGCGGATGGTGTCGGCAGTGGCCTGTTGTTCTCCCTTCTGGTACTGGGCATTTTTGGTGAAGGCGGCGAGGTTGTTTTCCGTGTCGTAATAGCCGTCTTCGGTATAAATCCGGCTGCTGTCCGCGCTGATCAGGGTGGGGCCGAGGAAGGAGACCACCTCGGTTTCGGTATTGAAGCCGAGGGTGTCGGAGCGCAGGCTGAAGTCCGGGTGGATGACGATGACGCTGTCTTTGAAGAAGATCTGTTTTTCCCGGACGTAGTAGTACCCCCGCTTGCTGGTCAGCTGGGTGGAGTCGAGGGTGAGGGTGGCGCCGTTGTTGTAGGTAGCCAGCTTTTGGGCCAGGTCGTAGGTCAGCCGGTCGGTGAACAGCTTTTGCCTGCCGTTCACCAGGATCACGTCGCCGTAAAGCTCCGCAATTTTCAGGACGCCGTCGTACATGGCCGAGTCGGCGAACACGCTGGTGGAGTCCCCCTGCTGGATGAGCACCTTGCCATTGGCGGTGACGTGGGTATTGTTGCGGATGACGGCCGTATCGCAGTACATATATATGCTGTCCTGCCGAAGCTCCACGTTGCCGTTCAGCTTCTGGAAGACGGTATCTTTCCGCTGGATGTATTCGAAAACGTCGGCGTGGTCCACGTCCACTTTGTTTTTCTTCACTGTATCCTGCGGCGACCCAAAGCGGGGGTTGGGAATACCTCCGGTTTGCGCCGGCAGGGCCGCTGCGGCAATCAACAAAGTGCCCAAAAGCAGGATATGTCGGAACAGTTGTTTCATTTCAGGTGCAAACATCTCATTTTCCCGGGAATAAAACGGGGCGTTTGGGCATTTGTTAAGGGGATTAACCGTTTTTTAACGTGTAAAAGCAGACCACTGGACATTTTGGGGGCTACTTGTGTAAAGGTGTGAAAGTGTAAACGTGTAAATGATTGGGAGCCAATTTCTTTTACACCTTTACACGCTTACACTTTTAAACGGACCAGAAAATGTC
>JAGFJD010000313.1 GCA_024102975.1 Phaeodactylibacter sp.
AGCCGCTGGTGATGTACGCGCCCCGCACCATTATGTCGAACATCATCGTCCGCCTCCGGCCGGGCGGCGTGAGCGAGGCTGTGGCCTCCCTGGAGCGCGACTGGGCAGCCATCGCTCCGGACCTGCCATTCCAGCTCGCCTTTATCGACGAGCAGGTGGGCCGCCTCTATGCATCCGACCGCCGGTTCTCCCGGTTTTTCCTGGCTTTCACCCTGCTCTCTATCCTGCTGGCCACCACCGGCCTCTACAGCCTGGTGCGGGCGGCCGTCAGCTACCGCATGCGGGAAGTAGGAATCCGGAAGGTGCTGGGGGCTTCTCTGCCTCAGCTGCTGAGCCTGCTGGTGGGGCGGTACCTGTGGCTGACACTGGCTGCTGCCCTGCTGGCGGCACCTGTATCGTGGTGGCTGGCCACCCGCTGGTTGCAACAGTTCGCCTACCGGGCAGAGCCGGGGGCCGGCCTGTTCGTCCTCGCCATCGGCGCCAGCCTGGCGCTGGTGATGCTGAGCGTGGCAAAAGAGGCGCTGTGGGCGGCGCGCCGGCGGCCGGCTGAGGTGCTGCGGATGGAATAGGCCAGCGTAAAACCCGACGAGGCGAAAGAAGATGGGCTAATCGACGAGGTCAGAAAAGGGAATTGCTGAAACTGTTTCCCGGAACAAAATATCTCTTCCCTCACTGCATAGGCCGTCGGTTTCCGGTCCCTTTCGGCCTGCGGCAGGCAATGTGCCGTGCGTCAGCAGTAATTTACAACGGGCCACTTGAAAGTGGCCCGTCCGGTCTACAATTGTGGCCGGATCATCTTCTCCGGCCGCAGCGCCTCCTCCAGGTCGGCGGCCGTCATCAGTTTTTTTTCCAGCACTAAATCATACAGGCTTTTCCCCGTTTTCAGCGCTTCTTTTGAGAGCGCGGAACAAACCTCGTAGCCCAGCACCGGGTTGAGCAGGGTGACGATGCTGATGCTGTTGCGCACCGTCTGCCGGCATACCTCTTCGTTGGCGGTGATGCCGTCGACGCACTTTTCCCGCAGGGTGCGCATGCCGTTCTTCAGCATCGAAATGGATTCGAACAGGCTGGCGGCCATGATGGGTTCGAAGGCGTTGAGCTCAAGCTGGCCCGCCTCGACAGCCAGGGTGACGGCCAGGTCGTTGCCGATCACTTTGAAGGCAATCTGGTTGACCACCTCCGGGATGACCGGGTTGACCTTGCCGGGCATGATGGAGGATCCGGGCTGCATGGGCGGCAGGTTGATCTCGTTGAAGCCGGCCCGCGGCCCGGAGGACAGCAGCCGCAGGTCGTTGCTGATCTTGGACAGCTTGACGGCCAGGCGCTTGACCGCCGAGGAGAACATGATGAAAGCCCCGGTGTCCTGGGTGGCTTCGATCAGGTCTTTTGCCTTTACGATCTTGAACCCGGTGATCTTGCGGAGGTGGGCGACGACCGACTTGACGTAGTGGGGCGAGGTGTTGATGCCGGTGCCGATGGCCGTGCCGCCCATATTCACTTCTAGGAAGAGCCGGGCGTTGTGTTCCAGGCGCTGCACTTCCTCCTCCAGCGTTACGGCGAAAGCGTCGAACGACTGGCCGAGGCTGATGGGCACGGCGTCCTGCAACTGAGTGCGGCCGATCTTGATGATGGGAGCGAATTGCCGGCCTTTCTTCCGGAAGCTTTTGATCAGGGCTTTCAGCTCCTTTTCCAGGCTCTTTTTGCTCTTGATCAGGGCAATTTTGAGGGCGGTAGGATAGGCGTCGTTAGTAGACTGTGACAGGTTGACGTGGTCGTTGGGGTGGCAATGCCGGTACTCCCCTTTTTTGTGGCCCATCAGTTCCAGCGCCCGGTTGGCAATCACCTCGTTGGCGTTCATATTAGTCGACGTCCCGGCGCCGCCCTGCACCATATCCACCTGAAACTGATCGTGCCACCGGCCGGCCATGATCTCCCGGCAGGCACCCTCGATGGCGTCCTTGATGGGCGTGGGCAGGAAACCCAGCTCGTGGTTGGCCAGGGCGGCAGCCAGTTTTACCTCCGCCAGGGCCTCGATGAACTCGGGAAAAAAATACAGCTTCACGCCGCTGATCTGGAAGTTTTCCAGGGCACGCTGGGTCTGGATGCCGTAGTACGCATCACCGGGAATCTGCTTATCGCCGAGCAGGTCGTGCTCCAGTCGGGTGTGAGGAGTGGGCATGGCGGTTTTGGTTTGGTTACGAGCTTGTTTGGAATTTGGGGCAAAGATAGAGGATTAGTACCTGGATACACATAGAAATATCGAAATACATTGCCCGGGCAGGCAGCAGGGTCCATAGCATTTCCATGTATTTCCATGTATTTCCATGTATTTCCACGCATTTCCCTATTTCCATTCTTTCCCTTCCCACCTACCTTACCAACATAATATCCCCCATCGCTTTCCGATTCTCCATCAGCCCGTTGGCCTCTACCGAATACGAGAGCGCCCAGGCATATACCCCAGGCGGCATGGTTTTGCCCTTGTAGCGGCCGTCCCAGCCATCTTTGGGGCTTTCTGCCTGGAAAAGCTGGTTGCCCCAGCGGTCGAAGATGACGAACTTGTAGTCTGTCAGCTCGCAGGGCGATTGCGGGATGAAAATGTCGTTGCGCCCATCCTCATTGGGGGAGAAGGCGTTTGGAACGTAAACATTGCAGTATTCGCATTCGAACAAGGTCACCGAATCCATAACTGTTTCGCAGTCGCTGAACACCTCGACCACGTAAAGCCCGGGGCGGGAGGCCTCATAACGGGGCAAATTGGTGCCATCCTGCCATTGGTAGGAGGCGAATTCGTGGGCCGTGACGTCAAAAACCACCGGCCCGCCGCACAGGTAGCGCGCCTCGCCCAGCTCCACGCTGTCGATGCGGGGGATATAAGAAACCTGGATGGCATCTTCATCCTGCCCGCAGGCGTTGGTGGCCGTCACGGCATAAGTTCCGCCGCTGGTTATCATCATGGAGGGGGCGGCGCTGCTGTCCTGCCAGAGATACGTGCCTTCGGGTACGTCCACCTGCAGAAGCAACTGCTCCCCTTCGCAGAGTGCGGTGTCGGCACCCAGGTCGACCAGAGGCGGGGCGAGGGAACTCACCGTTGTGCCGGCTGTCAGTGTTTCACAATCATTGCTCACCGTCACCGAGTAGGCCCCGCTTTCGGATACCAGAAAGATGGGGTGCGTGGCGCCGTCCTGCCACTGGTAAGCCGCATCCGGATTGGAAACATCCAGCTCAATGGCGCTGCCCTCGCAAATGCTGTATTCCGGGGCCAGGTCAACGGACAGCGCGGGAGTATAGGCGACGGTTACCGCATCGGTTCCTTCGCCGCAGGCGTTGGTGGCGGTCACAGAGTAAGTACCCGCTGCGCTTACGGTATAGCCAGGGCCGGTGCTGCCGTCCTGCCACAAGTAAGTCGCCCCTTCGGCAGTGGCGTCCAGCAGCAGCTGTTCTGCCGGGCATAGGGTCGTGTCATCGGCCAGTTGGACGACGGGGGCGCTGACGTAAAGCACCTCCGTGCTGGCCGGCACGGACTCGCACGCATTGGCCACGGTCACCGAGTAGGTTCCGCCCGCTGACACCTGAAGAATTGGCTGAGTGGAACCATCCTGCCAGAGGTAGGTGGCGCCCGGGTAAGAAACGTCCAGCCCGACGACTTCGCCTGCGCAGGCCGTATACTCCGGATCGAGGCTGACGGCCAGGGGCGGGGTAAAATCCACGGTTATGGTATCGGCATCCGTACCGCAGGCGTTGGTGACGGCCACGGCGTATTCCCCTGCCGAGCTTACGGTATAGGTGGCGCCGGCACTGCCGTCCTGCCAGAGGTAGGCCGCTTCTTCGGCAGTAGCGTCCAGCAGGAGCTCATCTCCGGGACAGAGGGTGGCGTTTTGGCCTAAATCCACCACCGGCGGCCCGCCGATCAGGTTGACGGTTACCGCGTCAGAAGCCTGCCCGCAGGCATTGGCGACGGTCACCGAATACGTGCCGGGGCTGGTGGCGGTGAAAGTTGGCGCTGTGGAGCCGTCTTGCCAGAGGTAGGCAACCCCGGGCGTAGTGGCGTCGAGCACAACCGATTGCCCTTCGCAGATGCCCTGGCTCCCGCCGAGGTCAATAGCCGGCACCCCGGGCGTGTCCAGCAGGAAAGGATGCGTACTGGACGCCAGGGGGTTGCCGCAGAGATCGGTAACGGGATCCGACGGTTCGGAGATGATCTGGAGGATATAATTGCCGGAATCCGCTAAAGCCGGGGAGATGGATAGCGAAAAAGCATCGTGATACTCCCCGCCGGCATCGCAAATACCGGAGGACAAAGACAAAGCGTAGCTTTCGCCGTTGGGCCCGGTGAGGGAAAAGTTGGCAGCGGAGATTGTCGTGCAGTCCACATTTTCATCGAAAGTAAATGTGATGCTGTTGTCGTTGCAGCTCACGGGCAGGTTGAGCTCATCCAGGACCGGCGGTTCGAAGTCGAAAATATCGACGTTAGAGATGCCGAAATCAATGGTGTAGCCAGAGGTCGAGGCCGACCAGTTGGAGACCATCAGCACGTAGGTGTTGCCGGCCGTCACCGGGATGAGGCCATTGAAGGGCGAAAAGCCATCGTCGAGGCCGGGGAAGCTGTTGAAGCAGCCGGCGCCCTGTATGTCGTAGGGAGATGCCCCGGTCGCCCCGGTAGGGCCGCTGCAGGCGTTAGGGTTAAAGAGGGTGCCGCCGGCGGCGTTGCAGCTCACCAGCAAATCCTCGTCGTCGTAGATATCCCCGCATTCGGCATTGGTGATGTTGAACAGGGCCCAGTCGTAATCATCCAGGGCAAAGTTTGGGGTAAGGACGAAGCCGAAATTGCCGGATTCATTGACCGTAAAGGTATACCAGATCGAGTAATCTTCCACATCGGTACAACTGATGTCGGGGTTGATCTCGTTTGGATAATTGCCGTCGCCGGCCAGCACCCGGCTTTCGGAATACACCTGCTGGCAGATCGGGATGGCGCCCAGGCAGTCCTGGATGGTAGGTGCCTGGGCGGACAGCTGCAGGCTGAAGAAGATCGGGAACAAGGCGCTGAGGGCAACTTTCATTTGTCGCATAATAGCTTTGGATTGGGATGTATGAATAACTTTGGGTTGCATGGCCGGAGTTGGGCCGGGAAACGGGAAACAAGCGGAGATAAGCTGATGCAGTAGATTTCCAGAAGGACGGGCAAGATATGAATTTTTTCCTCTTTTGAGGAAACCAGAGGCGTTAAAATTCCGGATGTATATGTAGGATGCTCCCGACGGAGAGCGGATAAAGGAAGCGGGACAGCGCGACCCTACCAGAAATACGCCACCGACAACTGCAGCGACCGCGTCCGGAAATAGTACACGCCGTTGATGCCTGTGTCCTCGTCGCGGAATTGGCCCTCCCCCACCCGCACGTTGCCCAGGCTGTAGCGCAGGCTGGCCAGGAAGGAGCGGGAGATGTGGAACGAAGCCCCCAGCAACCAGGCAAAGTCGGCCCGTTCCATGAAAATGGCCTCGTCGGAGCTGCCCAGGAGGTAGCCTCCTTCGATGCCCGCATCCACCGACCAGCGCTCGACGGGAATGAGGCGCAGGAAGATGGGCAGGTTGAGATAGTACAGCTCCGACCGGGTCTCGGCGCCGACAGCGCCGACAGGGGCCAGGCTCCATTGGCCGCCTTTCATAACGCCCAGCAATTCCGCGCCCAGCACCAGGTGCCGGCCAATGGGCTGCTCGGCGGCCACCCCCGCCTGAAAGCCGTACAGCTGCCCGAGGCTGGAGTCTCCAAACGCGCTGGGTATCTTCGTCATGCGGAAATGGGAAATGTTGGGGCCGGCCTTGACGCCAAAGTAAGTCTGGCCAGAAGAGAGGCAGGGCGCCAGACAAAAGATGGGCAGCAGGACGAAGTTCCATTGCCCTGTATTACGGGCCTTTGAAAGGATTGTACGAAGGACAGGCGGCATCAGGATTATGATTCAGTTTAGCAACAGACAGCAGTATTTTATGAAAACGCTGAGGGCAGGCGTTCATTTTCTGTGGGGTGTTTCTTAACAGAATGCTTTTCATTACGGGCCACTTGAAAGTGGCCCGTCCGAAAAAAGGCAGCCGCCCAATGGCAGCTGCCCTATATAAAGGTTCTATCGGAAAATTTATTCGAAACGACCAGGTATCCATTAAAACTCCCGCCCTTTCAACATGCCGTGCCAGTACATCTGCGGCAGGCCGTAGGCCTTCAGGGCGTACATGCTGTAGCGCTCCTGCGCCTGGTCGAACGGGAAGGACTCTGCCGGCTGGCTGTTGTAGTCAAACTCTGCCAGGATGAGGCTGCCGTAGCCCGTTACCAGCGGGCAGGACGTATAGCCGTTGTAAGCCTCTTCCGGCGTATGGCCCTGCATTACGGCCATCAGGTTTTTCACCAGTATTGGCGCCTGCTTGCGGATGGCCGCCCCTGTCTTGGAGGTGGGCAGGCTGCTGGCGTCGCCCAGGGAGAAAATATTGGGATATTTGGTGTGCTGCATGGTATCCTTATCCACGCTGACCCAGCCGGCGTCGTTACCCAGGGGGCTTTTCTTGAGAAAATCGGGCGCGCTTTGCGGAGGCGTGACGTGGATCATGTCATATTCCATCTCCTTTTTCTCGCCGGTTTGCCGGTGTTCAAAGACGGCAATTTTCTTATCCACTTTGATTTCTACCAGTTCCTGATAGAAATCCGTCCTGATGCCATATCGTTCAACGACCTTTTCCAGGGCTGCCCGATACTTGGCCACGCCGAAGATGACGGTGCCGGCACTGGCAAAGACGACTTCCACTTTGTTTTTCAGGCCGTGCTTCCGGAAATAGTCCGCGGCCAGGTACATGATCTTCTGCGGAGCGCCGCCGCACTTGATCGGCGTGGAAGGCGCGGTGAAGATGGCGCGGCCCTTCCTAACCCCTTTCAGGGCGTCCCAGGTAGAATTCACGGTATCATAAGAGTAATTGCTGCAGACTCCGGAGCCGGGCTTGGCCAGGCCTTCCTTCAGCCCGGGAATCTTATCCCAGTCGATCTGTATCCCGGGGGCTACGACCAGATAGTCGTAGGTATGTTGTTCGCCGCTGCGCAGGGTGACGGCATTTTTCTCCGGCTGGAAAGTGTCTGCGTAGTCCTTGATCCAGGTAACCCCGGGCGGTATGAAGTCAGCCTCGTTGCGTTCGGAAATTTCCCGGGGAAAAACGCCGGCGCCGACCAGCGTCCAGATGGGTTGGTAGTAATGCTTCTCGCTGGGTTCAATGATGGTGACCTCCGGAGCGTTGGGCTTGTTGCGCAGCATGGCGGCAACGGTGATGCCTGCCGTACCGCCTCCGACGATCAAAACTTCATGGTGTGCCATTGTCTATTGTTTTTTGTTGTTTTGCAGATCTCTTTCTACTACTTCATTGCAGAGCCTTCCGAAGTTGCGGCCAAAGGAGAGCAGGAAGCCAAGCGACTTCTGAATCTCCGGGTCGCGCATGGCGCCCAGCAGTTTGAACACGCCGGCTCTCTTAGGTGGGTCCATCCGGCATTGGGTCAGCGCGCCGCTGACCACGGAGAGGACATCCAGGGTCTTCGGGTTAAATAAATCGCTATGGAGCAGAGCGTCGAACTCTTCGGAATCGACAAGGTCGGCGGTTCGCTTAGCTACCGTGATGCCTTTTTGGGACAAAGCCGCCAGGTCGAGGCCGTTGCCGGATACGCTCCGATATCCCTCATCCATGACATCCACGGCCATGGCCATAATGCCCGGCGCCTGTTTGGCCAGCTTAAGCAGGCTGCTGAGTTGTTCAATCATTTCCGGGGCCGTGAGTTGTTCGGCCAGTTGCAGGGCGGCACCCAGACGCTGCTCGATGTCGATTCCATGAGCGGCAGCCTGGCGGAAGCCGTCGTCCGCCATGTCCATCATCATGCTGGCGATGCCCGGCGCCTGATCGGCCAGTTTCATCAGTGCGTTGAGTTTATCCATCATCTCGGGGGCCGTCAGCTTCTCTGCCAGTTGCAGGGCGGCACCCAGCCGCTGCTCGATATCGACGCCATGAGCGGCAGCCTGGCGGAAGCCGTCGTCTGCCATATCCATCATCATGCTGGCGATGCCCGGCGCCTGATCGGCAAACTTCAGCAGGCCGTCGAGCCGTTCTACCATCTCGGGGGAAGTCAGCTTCTCAGCTATATGGAGGGCATTGGCCAGGCGCTCGTTGATGTCGACGCCCTGCTGTGCCGCCTGGCGGTAAGTATCGTCGACGGTATCCACCGCCATGCTCACCAGCCCCGGGCCTTGTTCAAGGAGGGTATTCAGCCGTTCTACGCCCTTCTCCAGGGTGTCGATGCGCTGCAGCAGGTGGTCGAGCGCCTTCAGGGTTTTCTCGCTGGTCAGCCGCTCTTGCAGCTGTTGGCCTGCCTGGGTCTCCGTCCAGTCAGGATTGCCATTAACCTTCATAAGCCTTTTGTTTGTTTATTGAAACCAAGAAAGCGCCTTTTTTCCATGGAGAGGATTTAAAAAGGGAGGCTTTCCGATAGAATTAAAAGCATATACAAAAGTATGAATTTATATTCATATATTGAAATAAGGGGCGGGTTTTTACCCCTTTTTGTCCTTTATTGTTTCCTGAATTCATATCCTCCCTTCACTGCGCCCCATACCTGTTCGCCGTTGCGGTCGAAGCCCTGGTCCCAGCTGACGATGAGGCCTTCGCGAATGGTGACTTGGGAAGTGGCGTAACTGGCGCCGCGCAGGGTGCTCTCACACTCCTTGCCCAGCGTACTGCCGGCGAAGGAACCGTCGGCCTGCCGCTCCAGTACTACAGCACACCCTTCCCGGATTTCAAGCGCTTCCGGGGCGAGTTGCTCAAACCGGGCCGGTTCTTTCCAGGCGCCAATGAAAGCCCCGGGGTCCGGCAGGGTGTATACAACGCTGCGGAAGGACTTTGGGCCCGCCTGTTCCAGTTTATAGACCCGCTGCCGGTAGGGGCGATCCGGCATGGCCGACACTGCCTGCTCGACGTAAAGCCACCGCCCCTCGTCCGGCCAGATGGGATACATGTGCAGGGTAATGTCATAGAATGCCGAATCTCGGGCGGCCTGCGCGGCACTGGTAAAGGTGCCGGCCATCAGGGCTTGCAGTTCATCGAGGGACTGGCCGGCATCCTTGGTTTTCCGGCTGGTGCTGCAGGCCATGCAGAACAGCAGGAATGCCAGGATAAATGTGAGGTTTTTCATGCTGTGACCATTTTATTTCGGCGGTGAGACAGGCTATTGTTCAAAAGGTATCTTCGGGTTCTTCGTGGTGGTTGTTCCGGAACAGTTTTTTGAACCGCAGGCGCTGCCGGTAGGGAAAAACGTCAAATATTTCGCCGTTGCGGAGGCGCTCCTGCACCTTGCGCCAGAAAGTGACGTCGTACAGGTCGCCGTGCAGCTTGTAAAAGATTTCGCGGATATCCTGGCGGCCGATGAGGAAACGGGGAAACTCTTCGGGAAATACATCATTGGGCCCGACCGAGTACCAGGGCTCGGAAGAAAGTTCGTCGTAGTAATCGCGCGGTTCGGGGATGCGGCGGAAGTTGTAATCGGTCAGGAAACCGATCTCGTCGTAGTCGTAAAAAACGACCCGTTTAAGTCGGGTGACGCCGAAGTTTTTAAGCAGCATATCTCCCGGGAAGATATTCACGGCGGCCAGTTGTTTGATGGCTTTTCCGTATTCGTTGATCACGTCTTCGGCCTGATCGGGTGAGGCCGTTTCCAGGTAAAGGTTGAGCGGGATCATCTTTTTCTCGATGTAGAGGTGTTTGACTTCGACGATATCGTCGTATACCTTCACTTTGGAAGGCGCCTCTTTCAGCAGTTCGTCCATCAATTCGGCAGACATGCGTTCCCGGGGAAAGGTAAAATTCTCGAACATGTGGCTGTCCGCCATTCGCCCGACCCGGTCGTGGAAGAAAACAACCTCGTACTTCTCTTTAACTTCCTGCTCCGTCACTTTTTTAGGAGCGGCAAAGGTATCCTTGATGACCTTGAAGACCATGTTGTAGGAATTGAGCGTAAAGACCGACATGACCATGCCCTTGATGCCGGGGGCGATGACGAAATCGTCGTAGGATCGGTCCATATGGCGCAGGAAATCCCGGTAGAGGACGGTTTTGCCGTGCTTTTCAAAGCCGATGGAGTTGTATAGTTCACCCATGTTTTTAGTGGGCAGGATGGACAGCAGGAAGTCGACCATTTCGCTGACGATGTCCACATCGACCAGGAAGTAGGAGCGGTTGTAACTGAAGATGGAACTCACCTCGTTGTACTCCAGCAGCAAAGCATCCACATAGATCCCATTCTCTTCGTGCAACAGGGGCATGATAAAGGGAAAGACGCGGTCCTCCAGGTGCAGCCGCCCGACGATGTATGCGCCTTTGTTGCGGAAGAAGATGGACTTCAGCATTTCCAGGCGCGCATTGCGGGGCAGAGCATCCCGCCCTTCCAGTATCTTCTGGTTGAGCACGGTGGTGATATAGCCGATGTCGCGCTCCATATCCTCCCAGGGCGCGTCGAAAGCGTAAAAGGAGAACAACTGCTGGACGACGTGTTCGATGGGCCGGACGAGGAAAAAGGTCTGGTAAATAGGCACTGTGGAGCGGAATTCCCGGTAGGTGCCAGTGGCATGGACGAACATGAGGTCCTCGTCTACGCTCAGCCCTTTGTGGCTGTGGCGAAACACTGAGTTGTAAAAGGTTTCCGCAATATTCCGGGTATTGAAATTGATGACCTCGTCGAGATAGTTTTCCTTGATGCGCTTCCAGGTGTTGCGGTCGGCGGCGCGGTCGCCGAGAAAATCCAGGACTTTCTCCGTCGTGCGCCCCACCTGGTTGCGGTAAAGGGTCAGCCGTTCCCGGGAATCGGCCTGTATGCCATGCCAGTCGCGGTTCTCAAAACGGATTTGCGCCCGCTTGGTGATCCGCTTGTACTGGTGGTAATACTTCAGGTAGGCCCCCAGGATGAGGTGGGCCGTGTCGTATGGCAATAATTTTTCGAACATGCGTTTAAACTTTTACCCCCCACGATCACCCGCTCCAGCACATCCCCCACAAAATAGGCCACGCCGGCAGCGATGGCGCCGAGGACCAGCGTTTCCAGGATGCCTTTCCAGTTAGAGGTTTCCGTGACGTAAGTTTTCAGCCAGCCGACGGCGGCAAAGGCCAGGCCGGTGAGCAGGCAGGTTGTCAGGAACAGGCCGCCGCTAAACCCGAAAAGAAAATCCCACAGGTAGAGGGCCAGGGGGATGAACCCCACCAGCAGGAAAGCCAGGTAGGTGACCAGGCCGATTTTAAACGGAGATCGGGTTTGTTCCATCATTCCCAGCTCGTCTTTCATCATTTCGTCAACCCAGCGGTCTTTGTCTGAACAAATGACATCCACTACTTTTTCCAGCAGCGCCCCACGATGTTCCATAGTATTAGTGTTCGTGGCCGTGGCCTTCTCCCTCTTCGTGGTCGTGGCCTTCTTCCTGCGGAGAAGCCACTTCGGGCCGCTGGGTATGGTTTGCGCCCTCCTTTTGTTGGGACAGCGCCATAAACCAGGCGGTCAGGCGTTCCCGCTGGGCGTCGGTAAGGCGGGCCTCCGGGTGCATAGGCAGGTAGGACTTCATGGGCATCTTTCCTTTTTCCACCTCCTCGCCGGCTTCCTCTGCTTTGTGGGCCTGTTTTTCTGCGTCGTAGGTTCCCCAAACAGAAAAGTTGAAGTGTTCCCGCCCGTGCTCGATATGGTTGGCGATCCACCAGGAAACCGGCGCGACATTGGTATACCATGGATACTTCGTCTCATGGGAATGGCAATCGTAACAGGCGTTTTTGAGCAGTTGGGCCACGTCGGCAGGAGGAGCGGCCAGCGCCATGAATTCTTCGCTGGCATTTACCGGCGGGTTGGTTTTATCAATTCCAAAAAACTGGATGACCACCAAAGCGGCCAGAATGGCCAGCCCCGCCCATCTGAAGATTTTTGACATGTTGTATGGATTTAATATAGTTATACGGTCTCTGTTAGCCGACTGAAATTGCTAAATTGTTTGATTGCTGCCCCCACCCGTCCACCCGTCCACCGTCCACCGTCCACCCCAACGTCCTTTCCCGAACTCACCTTCTCCCGCTCAGGAACTCCAGTTCCAGTTTCACCAGGTTGTAACGCCTCAGGGCCTGCAGGTATTGAAAACGCGTTTCCAGTGCCTGTTCCAGGTTGCGCAGGTAATCCTGATATTCCACGGCGCCCTGGGCATAGGCCTTTCGGGAGGCATCGATCTGCTCGCGGGCCAGCGGCAGCATTTCCCGGCGGATATAGTCGAGGGCCAGTTGTTCCTTCTCCAGGGCGGCGGTGAGGCGGCGGCGGTCGTTATCCAATTCCTGCCGGGCGGCTTCCAGTTCCGCCTCGCGGATTTCCGCCTGTTTTTCAGCCCCCTCGACAAGGGCGCGTATGGCCCCTCGCCCCAGGGGGATATTCAACCCCAGCTGGTAGCCAAAGAAAGGAGAATCGGCATTGACCATCTGCAGGAACCCGCCGGTGCGAATCTGGGGCAGCAGTTTGTTCTGTTCCACCTCGACCTGGGCCTTTGCCAGGTTGGCCTGCTGCTGCCGGAGCAACAAAAGCGGATGCCCGTTATTGACAAACCAGCTGAAATAACCCGCCGGCTCGGGCAGGGTACGCCCGGCCACCTCATAAGCCGTATCGGAGTACATCCAGTTGTTGAATATGGTCAGCGCGATTTTGTGGTCCTCGTTGGCCTGAATCTGTGCCAGGGAGGCCTCCTTTTGTTTTCCCTGGGCGGACAGCACCGGGATTTTGCCTGTTTCTCCCAATTCAAAACGCAACTGCGCCAGTTCCACCAGGTCGGTGAACAGGCTGGCCTGTTGCTGGGCCAGTTCCTGGAGCCCCCGGGTGTACAACACCTCGTAATAAGCCAGTGCGACCTGCCGCCGCAGTTCTATCTGGTCGAGTTCCAGCCGGGCATTGCCGAGGAGGGCTTGTTGCCGGATGGCCTCTTCCCGGGGCTTCCTGGCGCCGGGCCAGTTGAAGTCCTGCCGTACCCCTACGGAGTGAATGCCCCTGGCGCTGTTGGGGTCGACCTCGTCGCCGGAGATAAAAACCCCCGTATTGGGGCGGGTGGCCGCCGACCGGGCCAGGGCATACTGCTTTTCGATGAACTGCCGGTCCTGCTTCAGCAAAGGGTAATTGCGGCCGGCGACCTCGAAGGCCTCGTCCAGCGTAAGCGGAATAACCTGAGCTTCGACGGCAACCGGCGGCATTAGCAAAATAAGCACTCCCAGGATAAGGCTCAGAGCCAGCCCCCGCTCCAATCGCGCTATCGTTTGTTGCATACTTTCAGCTTTTCCTGAAAGGCTGAATATAAAGAGGATTATGCAAGCAAAGGGCAACTTGAAGGAGAAATTTTCAACAAAAGAGCCGACGGCCGGCAGCAGCAGCTACTGGTACACAGCAGGCCGTCAGTTCGCCGGCTGCTTTCCTTTTCCTTTGCCGCCGCCCTGGCAGCAGCCGCCCTGTTTGGCGCCTTTGCCCTGGCAGCAGCCCTTTCCGCTTTGGGCCTTTTGCCCCTGGCACCCCTGGCCATTGCCATCCGAATCGACAATGGCGTCGAAATCGGCCTGGGGCAGCAGCACCGGGCTGTAGGTTATGCCCAGGGCGGCGAGGTTCCGGTTGAAGGCCCGCAGGTGGTTGCCGGAGGCTTCCAGCATCGACTGGTAGGTGCCGCGCGCGGTTACATCCGTTGTCGTTTCCAGGGCCATCTTCAAATCCCGGATGTTGATCTCTTCGAGGCGGGCCCCGGCGCGCAGGGCGCCTTCCAGGGATTGGCTGCCGAGGGCTGCCAGTTCGTCGTAGAGTTGCTGTATGTCGTTGTTGCGGTATTTGCCGGCTTCGCCATCCACCATGCCTTTGGGCAGTTTGACATCCAGGCTGGCCGCCAGCTCTGCTGTCCTGCCCAGGTGGCGTTGTTCTGCCCCGGTGATGTGGTTGAACACCCTGGCTTCCCATTTGGCTTCCATGGCCTGATAAAAATCAAGGGCCATTTTTTCCTCCTCTGCCATGAAGATCAGGGTTTTCTGATCCGTTTTCGAAAGATTGCTTTGTGCCTGCAGGGCCTGGAAAGCCGGCCACGCCAGCACCAGGACTGCGATGAATAGTCTTTTCATGGTTTTTGTATTTTTTTGTGATTACTTGCCGAAGATAGCCTGTGCCCATCCCCCCTTTTGTAATGCCGATCACTTCCGAAGATGACTTTTGTCAGCAGTTCGGCGTATTGGAAACCAGGCGCTATAACGTTCTGCAATACCGGAGGGCGGTTGCGACAAGCACAGGGGGCGACTGGCCGCAACAATGGGTTTGGGCCATAAGGTATGCCCCCGCAGGCCTGCCGCCAATAACGGAGATCACAAGCTGCAATGATTTTTGTCAGCTGGTGCTTCGCGATCAAGATGATCGCGGCACGAGAGGCTTCACCTCCGTCTCTGCCGAAAGCTTCAGGCTTTCATCCAGGCTGAGCAGGTTCAGGCCGGGCTTTTTCCCCACCTCGATGCTGCCCAAATCCGCCTCGAAGCCGAGGGCTTCGGCACCGTTCAGGGTGGCCCAGCGCAGCAACGTCCCGAAGGGCACATAGGACTGGTAGCGGGCGATGGTTTTCATCTCCTCCAGCACGGAAAGCTGCCAGTTGGAGGTCAGGCTGTCGGTGCCGATGGTCATGCGTGCGCCCGCGTCGATGAAGTGCTGGTAATAAGGCATCCGGTTCTCGATGTAGAGGTTGGCATTGGCGCAGGTGGCCCAGTATACCTTGTCGCTCCAGGCCTGGGCGGCGCGGATGTCCTCCGGGCCGGTCATGGTGTTGTGGACAAAGAGGGTCCGGCATTTGGGGTTCATCTGCCGGAGGGCATAGTGGATGGATGTTTTGCCTGTTGGCTCAAAATGGCGGAGCGGAAAACCGAAGGACTCGTAGAACTCCACGAAACCACCGGACTTGTGGAGGAAGAAGTTGTCTTCGTGTTCGGTTTCCTGGTTGTGAATGCTAATGGTGACATCCTCCTCCTCGTTGGTTTCGTTGAGCAAACTGAACAGGCGGGGAGAGACGGTATAAGGAGCGTGCGGCACACAACTCTTGCGGTTCCCTCCGGCATCGCTCTGGCCATCGTAGACCTCCCTGTACATATTGTAGGTCTTATCCGCTCCCTCGTTTTGCAGGAAGTCGAACATCTCGACGAACGTATAATACCGGATAGGGCTTTTATCTTTCTGCTCTTTGGTATCCAGCTTATTGGAAATATCGCCAACGGCGACGATGCCGTTCTCGTACATTTCCCGGTCGGCCCGTTCGATGGCATCCAGGATTTCCTCCATCGGAAAATTCCTGAACTTGACCACTTTCTGAAGGAAGGGCAGCAGGCCGGTGCCGGTGTCGGCAAGGCCTTTCATGTGAGACAGCTCCAGGTGGCAGTGCGTGTTGACGAAACCGGGCACGATTACCCCCTTGTGGATTTCCAGGCTGGCGGGGTCATGTTCCGGCCTTGGATCCAGGGCCAGCACCTTCCCTGCTTCGTCCAGCACAACAACCCCCTCTTTCACCGGCCCGGAAGCGACGGGGAAAACGATATCGGCAGAGATCTTTCGCATCTTGATTTTTTTGAGACGCGAAATTAGGAAAAAAATCGGGTTTCCCGGGCGGATAGCTTACTGCGGCCTCTGGAAGGGCCGGCTTTCTCCCGATGCGACATTTACATGAATGCACCCAAACACACTTTTCTTTAATACTCCTGCACGATCAACCCATTTTTTATGCGGGGTTCCACCCAGGTGGATTTGGGCGGCATCACTTTGCCGGCGTCGGCCACTTTCATCAATTCCTCCAGTTTTACCGGGTAGAGGCAAAAGGCTACGGCTTCCTCCCCCTTGGCCACGGCATTTTGTATGCCTTCCAGCCCTTTGGGCCCTTCCAGGTAGAGGATGCGGTGGTCGGTGCGCACATCTTCCACCCCCAGGATACGGGCCAGCACTTTTTCGTCCAGCAGCATGGCGTCGAGGACGACTTCCTCCTCGTGATATTCCAGGAGGACGTGTTCCTTCCAGCGCAGGCTGTACCATTCCCGGTTGAGGAGCATGGTGATCTCGTGCTTTTCTGCGGGCTTTCGGGGGCTGCCCAGTATGCCGATCTCGAAATACCGGGCAATGTGGGCCATAAAAGCCGGCGCGGAGTGCCCGTTCAGCCCAAAGACGACGCGATTGAAATCCAGGATGTCGATATCTGAAGAGGGGAAAAGAGCGCAGAGCAGCAGGTGATAATCGCCATGATGTTTGCCGTCCAGGGCTTTACTGTACATCAGGGAAGTGGTGGAGGTTCGGTGGTGGCCGTCGGCGATGTAGGCAGAAGGCACGTGCTGTTCGAACAGGTCCTGCAGCGCCCGGATCGACTGTCCGTCGCGGACTTCCCACAGGAAATGGTACTCGCCGTTCTCTTCCGAGCGGATTTCAAAAAAAGGATCCCGCCGGAGGATATGCCTTTCAATCCATTGGTTGATGGCATCCACCTGTTTATAGGCCAGCAGGACCGGTTTGACCGCAGCCCGGCGGCGGAGCATCAGCTGCATCTGCTGTTGTTCTTTCGCCGCCAGGGTATGTTCGTGCTGTTTGATGTTGCCGGCCAGGTAATCCCGTATGTCGGCGCAGGCGATCAGCCCCGTATATTGCCGGACAGTATCCTTGATGCGGTAAATAAAAAGGGCTTCCTGCGCTGTTTTAGTGAAAAATCCACTGTGGTAATACTCCAGATACTCCTCCCGGACCGAATTGAAGAAGGAATCGGGCGAGGTGATGAAATCCAGGTTTGGATAAACCGCTTGAAAGGGCTTGATGTGCATAGGACTTATCTGCTTAGAATTTTCGGGCAGGAATTTACCAAAAAAAAGAAAGCGTAGTAGCATTACGCTACTACACTCCTCTAAAAAACTAAACCCCAGTTATATTCTTGCAGATTAAGATCTGTCTGTTTGTGAGCGGCAGGCGTCGCGTTCTGGCCGCCCGCGCTTCGAAATACGGCAATAAAACGCGGCCTGTTGAAAAATTATTGCCGGAAGAAAAAAAAATTTCATGCCTCAGCAAAAAAAATTTCCCGTTCACTCATCCAAATGCCCCACTGGCGAAAAAGAGCGTCTTTTTATCAAAAAAGGGTAACATCTTTATATCCGTTCGTATTAACGATTAAACACCAAAACCATGAAAACCTTACCCCTGTCCGTTGAATTATCTTCCCTGGCCCTGGAAGCCAGCCAGCAATCCCTGCTGCCGGACGAACTCCTGCGCCTTGCCCGGCAACGCCTGAGCGGCCAGGAAGGCCAGCTGGGGCGCTTTCTCAACTGTACGCGCACCGAAACCCGCCACCTCAGCCAGGACCTGGAGCTCGCCGCCTATGAGCTCAGTTACGAAAACCATACGCTTCGGTTCCAGTTCGCTTATTTCCTGCCCCGGGGTTCGTGGGAGTTGCAGGGCTTCCGGTGGGCGGCATAAAGATGGATTCATGGTTGCATGGGCCATGGTTCATTGGAACAAGGCAACCGTGAAACAATGACTCCATAAAGCCATCCCCTACCCTCCCTTCCTCATCATCCGCTCTGCCAATCCCGGCGTTATCCTGTTCATCCCCATCAACATGCGTATCTTTCCTGTGGTGATCAGTTCATCTCCTTTGAAAAACCGCTCGGCAAACAGGCTGGCCAGTGCTGCCGGCTGAATCTTCCCTTTGCCCCGGCCTGCTGTCATCGCCGTATCCACCAGGGGTGGGACCAGTTCCACCACTTTAATACGGGTATTTTCCAATTGCCAGCGCAGGCTTTGGGTCAGGCTGTGCAGGGCGGCTTTGCCGGCGCAGTACACCGGGGCGTCCTCCTTAGGCACCCAGGCCAGGGCAGAGGTGACGTTTACGATGGCGGCAGCCTCCTGCCGGGCCAGCAAGGGCAGCAATTGAGCGGACAGCAGGGCCGGCGCCAGCAGGTTGACCTGCAACTCCCGGTTTATTTTGTCCACCAGTTGGACTTCCTCCTGCCAGTAATAATTATACTGCAACCCGGCGTTGTTGATGAGGATGTTCAGGGCGGGAAATCGCCTTTCTATCTGTACCACCAGCTCATCGAGTTGCCCGGGGCGGCCCAGGTCGCAGGTTATTGTGTGCAGGCCGGAGATGACGGCCCGCGCCTTTTCCAGTTTGTCCTTATTGCGCCCGATGGCAATTACCGTATTGCCCATTTCCGTTAGTTTGCCGGCCAGGGCCAGCCCGATGCCTGAGCTGCCGCCGGTGATGAGGATGGTATTTCCGGATCTTTTCATAACTTTGCTTTTTATTACAAAGATCAGGAGGCGGAAGAGAGGAAGCATTAACCTATGTTAAGGAATGGGGAAGCGTGGGATAGTGGAACGATGGAGCAATGAAACCAGGGAACAATGGAGCCATCTCCCCTACCCCTTCGCCAGCTTCGCCCGAATCCGGCTCAGCTGGATCGGCGTGATGCCCAGGTAAGAAGCGATATGGTACTGAGGGATCTGGCCTTCGAGTTCCGGAAAGCGTTCCCGGAAAAGCTGGTAGTTTGCCGAAGCGTCCTTCATTACCATATTGATCTCACGTAGTTCTTTTTCTACCCAGGTCAGCTCGACCATGCGGCGCACGAAAGTCTCCAGGCAGCGGTGACGGGCAAACAGAGCAGTAAGCTTTGGGTAGCTGATCCGGAAGATGTAGCTATCGGCCAGGCACTGCAGGTTGATGTAATTCTCCGCCTGCAGGATCAGGGCAGCCAGGGGGCTGGGGAAAGAGCCGGCGGTGAAGAACGTCTTGTTGTACTCCACCCCATCCTGGTTTCGGTAGAAGGCGCGGGCAACGCCGGAGATGAGATAGGCCGCGTCGGAAGGATAGGCGCCTTCCTCGCAGAGGTATTCGCCCTTAGCAAGGAATTGCGGGCGCAGTAAGTCCTCGAAATCGGCCCAGGCAGCCGCCGTCAGCGGGCAGTTGGCGGCAAGTATACGGCGGAGGGCGGCTCTGCCGTTAGTATATATTTTTGTGTTGGAAACTTCCATAAAGAAGGGAATGAAGGAATGAGTGATAGAGTGAATGAATACCGAAGGGCATTGCCCGGCATCGCCTCTTCACTGTTTTCCGCGCTTGGCGCTAAATATAAACAAAATCATCATTTCGCCAAACCGGGAATTGCGGATGGATAATTGTTCCAAGGATTAATTCGTTACAAACATAATCGTTATTTTTATAATCGTTACAAATATAATCATCATAAAAGTAACCAAACTCCTCGTCCCGCCCCTGATTTTGTCGGCACGGAATAGGCCATTCCATTCTTTCCCATATTATCCTTCCTTTCCAAATGCCAACTTCTTCTCACCTAGCCTTTGGAAACCAATTTTCCGGGCATTGTGTTGACTTTGCCGTATATTCGCAGCCTTTAGGACGTGCTTTAGTCCATAAGTGCATTTGTGCATTCGAATGCCAGCCTGAAAATGTGTACCGAACCCACTGCTTCTGAAAGGGTTTTGTTGCGGCCACGACTGCACAAATGCACTTATGCACTTATACAAAATCTCTTTCAACCAATGAGCAAACGCTACCTCATCACTTCCGCCCTGCCCTACGCCAACGGGGCCCTGCACCTAGGCCACCTGGCCGGCGCTTACCTGCCCGCCGACATCTACGTGCGCTACCTGCGCCTGCTGGGCAAAGACGTCGTTTGGGTATGCGGCTCCGACGAACACGGCGCCGCCATTACCATCCGCGCCAAAAAGGAGGGCATCTCTCCCCAGGAGATCATCGACAAATACCACCACCTGAATAAAGATACCTTTGCCCGCCTGGGCATTTCCTTCGATTATTACCACCGCACCAGCGCGCCCCTCCACCACGAGACCTCCCAGGATTTCTTCCTGAAGCTCTACAACAAAGGGGACGAATTCGAGGAACGGGAGATCGAACAGTACTACGACGAAGAATTCGACCAGTTCCTCGCCGACCGCTATATCACCGGCACCTGCCCCAAATGCGGCCACGCGGAGGCTTTTGGCGACCAGTGCGAGAACTGCGGCTCCGACCTCTCTCCCCTCGAACTGATCAACCCGCGATCCACCCTCAGCGGCAAAGCGCCCCAGCTGAAAAAGACCAAACACTGGTATTTCAAACTCGACAAACACGAAGAGTGGCTGCGGCAATGGATCGATACCGGCATCCTGGACGGGGAGCAACACCACGACCCCAAAGCCTGGAAACGCCATGTGGTGGGCCAGTGCCTCTCCTGGCTGGACAGCGGCCTGCAGCCCCGATCCATCACCCGCGACCTCGACTGGGGCATCCCGGTACCCCTCAAAGAAGCGAAAGGCAAAGTACTCTATGTCTGGTTCGACGCCCCCATCGGTTATATCTCCTCCACCCGGCAGTGGGCCAAAGAGAACGGCAAAGACTGGGAGCTTTACTGGAAAGACAGAGACACTACCCTCATCCACTTCATTGGCAAGGACAACATCGTTTTCCACTGTATCATCTTCCCGGCCATCCTCAAAGCCTACGGCGGGTACAACCTGCCGAAGAACGTGCCCGCCAACCAGTTCCTCAACTTCGAAGGGCAGAAATTCTCCAAATCCCGCGGCTGGGGCATCGAGCAGCACGAATACCTGGAGGAGTTCAAAGATTTCCCAAACAAAGAAGACGCCCTGCGCTACGCCCTCATCCGCAACATGCCGGAAAACAAAGACGCCGACTTCAAGTGGGACGAATTCACCGACTTCCACGACAAGGAACTGGCGGACAACCTGGGCAACTTCGTCAACCGCGTCATCGTGTTGACCAACAAGTACTTTGACGGCGTTGTGCCTTCTGCTTCGCAAGGCATCGAAGCGGCCCTGGCGCCTGCCCGCGAGATCATACATAAGATCACCGGCGAGCTGGACGCCTTCAGCTTCCGCTCCGCCGTGCTGGCCCTGATGGAGCTGTCTTCCTGGGGCAACACCTACCTGCAGGAGGTGTCTCCCTGGAAACTGTTCAAGGAGGACCCGGACAACCCGAAGATCAAAGACTGTATGTTCGCCTGCCTGCAGGTGGTGGCCCTGCTTAGCCTGCTGGCAGAGCCGTTCATTCCCTTCACGGCGCCAAAAATCCGCAAGCTGCTGAACCTGCCGGAAATCCGGAATGGAAGCCTGCAGGAAGCTTTGGACAAGCTCGACAGGGGAGAGCCGGCTCTTGCCCCCGGCCATAAGGTGGGCCAGCCAGAGCTGCTCTTCGCCAAGATCGTCGACCGCAAGGACGACAGCCGCCTGCAGATCGTCAACCGGCAGAAGGAAAAGCTGCAGGGAGTCCTGGATGCCGAAAAAGGGCCGGAACGGGAACCCATCAAGCCCGCCATTCAATATGACGACTTTGCCCGGCTGGACCTTCGCACCGGCACCATCACCGCCGCTAAGGCCGTGCCCAAAGCCGACAAGCTGCTCCAGCTCACCGTCGACCTGGGCAGCGAACAGCGAACTGTCGTCGCCGGCATCGCCAAATTCTTCAAACCGGAAGAACTGCCCGGACAACCGGTGGTCGTAGTGGCCAACCTGGCACCCCGCAAGCTGCGCGGCATCGAGTCGCAGGGCATGGTGCTGATGGCAGAGAACGACAAAGGCGAACTGGCCTTCGTAAGCCCGGAAAAGGGCTGGGGGAATGGATGGACAGTGCGGTGAGGCGCAATGAAATCAGGCCTATGCTACTTTTTCCAAATCGTTTATAAGGTGGAAGTGGGTAAGTTCCTCGACACAAATGGAGAAATACGTGGAAATTTATGGAAATACTTAGAAATATTGGGCTGGCAATGTATTTCGTTATTTCCAAGTATATCAAAGTATTCCTATCAAGGGCCTTTCCCGGCGCATTTCCATACATTTCCATGCATTTTCCCATTTCATCTCCAGCACTTTTCTTCCTGCTCCTATACTGCGGCACTGCTTCCGGGCAACCAACACTGGACAGCGTTGCCCGAAAACCCATCGATGTCAACATCCTTTTCAATTATTACGACCAGGAGGGCAACCACAGCGCCGTAACCGGCGGCATCGGCACCGAAAAACTGACCGATTACGACACCCGGATCATCGTCCTCGTCCCGGTGGACAGCGCCAGCCGGCTGTCGGCCGAAGCGGGCTTCAACACTTATTCCTCCGCATCGACCGACCGCATCGACAGCCGGATGTCGTCGGCTTCCAGCAGCGACATCCGGGCGTCTGTCCAGTTGGGTTGGGAGCAGGAAAAGCCGGAAACCCAACAAGCCTACAGTTGGGGGATGGGCGGGTCGGTCGAATCCGATTACCTCTCCATGAATATCCACGGCAGTTTTTACCAGCCCCTGAAAGATGG
>JAGFJD010000318.1 GCA_024102975.1 Phaeodactylibacter sp.
CAGCAATTTTTCCGTCATGCCCAGGATCACGGTGAGGGGGGTGCGCAGTTCATGGCTGATGTTGGCAAAAAAATTGGATTTCACCTCATCCAGGCGCCGCAGGCCTTCCGCCTGTTTTTCTATGATCTGTTTATCCTGCTCGATCCGCTCAGTAGCCTGGGCCACCAGTGTCTGCAGTTTTTTCTGTTCCCGGATGAGTTGCCGGTTGCGCAGGCGAATATAGGCCAGTACGCTGCTGATTATCAACAGTATAGAAAGCGCCAAAAACCAGCGTTGCAGATACCAGGGCCGGCGCACGCAGATGTTGAAGGCCAGTTCGTTTTTCGACCATTGTCCGTCGGCGGCCTTGGCTTTGAGGAGCAGGGTATACGAGCCGTAGGGCAATCCGGCGATATTCAACTGCCGTTCATTCTGGTAATTCCAGTCCTTGTCCAGCCCTTCGATTTTCCAGGCATACTGGATCAGAGTGGGTTCTTCAAAACTCAGCAACGCCAGTTCCAGGTTGAAAAAACGGTCGCCGGGGCGGAGTACGATCTGCCGGGTGTCCAGGAGTTCTTTCGTGCGGTCCATGATCCGGCCCGAACGGCCGTCCATTTGCTGGAAAGCAGTGAGCGCCAGGGGCACATCGGCCCGGGCGTCCAGTTGTTCATTTAATTCCTCCGGGTCAAAGGCCGTAATGCCGTTCAGCCCCCCGAAATACAGGTGTCCCTTTTCGTCACGAAAATGAGCGCCCCGGTTGAATTCGTTATCCGTGATGCCGTCAGAGACAAAATACGTTTTAACGGCTTCCGTTTTTTTGTCCATTCGAATGATGCCCATATCGGTGGGCATCCACAATTTGCCCTGGCGGTCTTCGTAAACCGCGTAAATAAAATCGTTGGGAAGGCCGAAGGCCCGGTCGAATACTTTGCCGGTTCGCTCGTCCCAAACCGGCTCCAGCGCCCCGCCGCTCCGGGATTCGGAGCCGGCCCGCAGCAGGCCGTTTGCGGTGGCGAACCAAAAAGTGCCCCCGTTATCCGTATAAAAATGCAGGAAGTTGTCGGCCGGCAGAAAAGATGACCCCTCGCCGCCCGACCAGTATCGGGCCAGAACGCCTTTGTCGGGGTCTATTTTGTAAAATCCGTTGTTAGTACAGGCCCACAAGGTACCGGACTCGTCTTGCCGGATATACAGCACAAAAGCGGAAGCCAGGCCGTCGAATCCATTGTACCGGGTGAAGGGCTCGGGCGCCGCAGCCCCCGGGGCGAGGGTGAACAGCCCCTTGTCTGAGGTTCCGATCCACATTATTCCCCTCTCGTCTTCGCAAAAAGCCCAGGAATTGAAAGGCACCTCTATTCTTTCCATCGCCGGGCGGGCGGGGACGATGCGCACCAGCTCGTTTTCGGCACCCGACCAAAGGCTGCCGCTTTTGTCCAGGGCCAGCCCGCAGATGCCCTGGCCCGGCCCCGCCGGCGCGATCAGGCGGCTTTGCCCGCTTTGAAAGTCGAGGGCGAACAAGCCGTTGTCTTCCAGGTTGGCGTAGAGTTGGCCCGGCGTGGCTAAAATGCCCCGAACGGCCTTCCCCTGCCCCGGTTCCGCTCCTTTGCGGTGAAAAAAGTGTTGAAAACGGTTCTTTTTCAGTTGCAGCACATAGCAGCCGAAATCGTCGCCCAGCCAGTAGCGGCCGGCGCGGTCTTTGTAAAAACAGCGCCAAAAGAAGTTGTTGGGGCCGTGGTGTTCGAACGCCCACCTGGCCAGCTCGTTGCCGCGGGCATCC
>JAGFJD010000365.1 GCA_024102975.1 Phaeodactylibacter sp.
TAGCTTACCTGGTGGATATTAATGGAAACGTACTGGATAGTTTTGCGCTTGACTGCCACGCCATAGCTGGGCGAGGCAACCGTATTGCCTTATCTCTGGATAGCGAAGTTTCTGTTAACCATTCCAGGATAGCCGTCCTGAACCTTTTTACTGGAAGTTTGACGGAAGTAACTGAGACCGGGGGAATGGGCATAGGCGGGCCTTTAGCCCTGGCTTGGGAAAGCGATAATGCATTGATCGGCGCATTTGGCCGTGCAGGCCTTTTCAGAATCCATATCTCTACCGGAGAGGTGGAGCCTATAAAGGAGACTTGCGAAAATGTGTTTTATTATTACCCTGCCGTAGACCCGGACAACTCCTCCTGGCTGATCCTGGGCAAGCGGGATTATTCCTGGCCGGATAGTCTATCCCGGGTTTATTTTACGGCTGACATGGTGCTGTACAATACCGAAACGGAAGAAGAGTGGAAGCTGGATTTGGACCAGTGACGGGAATTTTCAAGAAACTGTGTCAACCCGCTATTTTATTTCATGGCTTCTTCAGCCTTGACTCTTTGAAAAAAAAGTAGTAACATTGTAGGGTGTTTAAAAACAACCCAAACGCGCTCTGTATCCCTTTTACACCTCTACACAAAAACAACACATCCCCATCCCATTTCCTGGAGAGCGGGGTAAAGCCTCTCGTATTTATTCACTAACTGCAATACCACTATTATGAAGAAACCGATTATCCCCCCATTCCGATGCCTTATTTCATTTTTGTTTGCCGGCCTTTTGTTCGCTGCCTGCAAAAAAGAGAGCAATACCTCCCAACCGGAAGGGCCCTCTTACATGGGCTCCGCCTCCATGGTGATCAATGGTGAAGAAGTAACTTTTTCTACCCTTCTGGTTTACAGCTACAATTCCGTCGCAGAAGCAAGCCTGTTAATTACAGACGTTTCGCCGGAAGGCCGCGAAGGTAAAAGTATATCTGTTTCTACCATACCACTAAACCTAGAGAAGCACAGGCTTGCCATGTCGACTACGCAGGATGTGAGAAACGCCGAGGCCTCTTTGTCTCAATCGGACGGCGATGTATTGATGTACCACTATTCCCTCAATGAGGAAGACGAAATTGAAGATTTCATCCAGTTCACCCATATCAACGAAGAAACCCGGGAGGTGAAAGATATTTTCCAGGCCTCCTTCTTAGAAAATACCCTGGTTGCCTTCAACTCTTTGTCGCCGGACACTATCGTCATCACAGCGGGAACTTTTGAGACGGTGCTGCAGGACAGGTGATGCTCAATAAAAACTCACCATCCCCCGCCCTTCGCCTCCAACGGCCAGACTGATGCCCAGGCTGATGGAGACGTGGTGCTGGCTCCGCACATTCTCCACATCCTTGGTGGTATTGACCAGGTCCATGACGTCGTAGAAACCCTGGGCGCTGAGGAATACCTGCCCGTGGGAAAAGAGCCGGCGGGAGAGGCGGGCGCCGCCGATAGGGCCGACGTGAAAAGTCCGCCCACCCACATCGTCGGGCAGCAGCACCTTGCTGTCTTCGGCCAGCCTTTCCAGCGTGAGCAGTTGGGCGACGGTAAACTCGTTTTCCTCGGCGATGCGTTTGATCTCCGAACTGAGGTGGGCAAAAAAGCCGGCCTCGCCTTCCGACCGACGGAAACTCCAGTCGAAGCCCGCCCGGGCGCCGAGGTATATTTCATAGTCAAAGGCGCGGGCGATGCTGTTGGCGCCGGCCCCGTACCGGGTGTTGGCCACGTTCAGGCGGTAGTCGAGGTGGAGGTTCATGCCTCCCTGCCCTTGTTTGAAATAACCGGGGCTGACGGCCAGCTCGAAAAACTGCCGCTGCATCTCCACGTCGGAGGATTCGCCGAAACCATACTGGATGAAAAAGGCAAGTACCGTTTTGTTGTAGCCGTTTTGTCCGAACCGCTGATCCATGTTCAGGTCATTGATCGGCTCGTCCACGCCCTGCAGGAGCGCCTCCAGGGAGGCACCCAGCCTGATGAGGTTCCACATGGCCTGATAGTGGGGGTTGGCGGCGAGCGGCGCTTTGTCGTCCAGCGCGAAAATCGAAACGGTCTTCAGCCCGATGTCGAGGCGGGCGTCATCCAGGGTAACCAGATAGCTGACGCCCCCTTTTTTTCTGTAATCATCTGCGGTTTGGCCAATCCCCTTTTGGGTAAAAAACAAGGCTGTAAAAAGCAGCAAGGCGTAAATTTTTCCGTTCATAATCCCTTCTTTTAGTCACTATTAAATAAAGCCGGCACGAGAGCCGCCGGGTTTTAAAAAATGAGTTTTGACATAGCCGCGCCGGGGCACGGGTTTGTTTGAATGATTTATTTTCGCTTCCCAACCCCCAGCCCCCACCGCAGGCCGGCAAAGAAAAAAGTGGAGTACATGGGCTGGGTGCCTTTGATGGAGGTGTGCCGGCTGAAGCTGAGGTCGGTGCCCAGAAGGCCCGAAAACCCCGAGCCAAAATTGGCCAGCAATTCCGCCCGCACGAAACCGCCCATGGCAGGCACGGTGCGGGGATCTTTAAATTTTCCGAATACCACGTTTTGTATAGCCTCGGCGATCTGGTCCGTCGTATTTTCCAGCGGCCGCAGGATGCCGCCCTCCATCAGGCTGTCCAGCTTTTCGCTGATCAGCAGTACGCTGCCCAGGTCGACCACTGGGGAAGGGTCGGCGGAAAAGCGGATGCCGGGAGTTACTTCAACGTCCAGATAAGCATTGCGGTTTTTGCCCCATTCCAGCAGCACCCGGTTGGGGAGGAAGAGCTTTTTGAGGTGGAGGTAGGCCTCCACGTCGTAGCGCTTGGAGAAAAAAGGCTCCACCTTGGTGGCGTCGTCCAGGGCAAGCAGGGCCAGGTGTTCCGCCAGCTCTTCCGCTTTGCCGGCGAGGGCGAGGCGGACGGACTTGACCTGGTTCTTCAGTTTCCGGGCCTCCGGTTTCTCGGTAAGGCGGGGGTCGGAAACGGTGAAGCTGGCGCCCAGGAAATGATAGCGCGCGAAAAAGCGGGCGCCGTTCACGTTGCGTGTCAGCTTTTTCTGGAGTTCGCCGGTCACCTCGATGCGTATGCCGGGGAACAGCTCCTTCAGCCAGCGGGGCGCGTCGATGCCGGCATTGGCCAGGGCGGAGTCGACGATTCCTTCGCTGATCTCTACCTCCGAGAAACCGGCGATTTCCGCCAGGCTGCCCCTGAAGGTAGTGCGGGCAGTGCCTGTCACCGTCTCGAAGCCCACTTCAAAAGCCTGAGCGAAGAGGGTGGGGGGCAGAAGAGCCAGTATGGCAGCCAGGAGTATTGTTCTCGTCATGCTTAGGGCTTTATAATAAAAATTTCCGCAAGGAAATGCCGTTGTCCTGTTAATCCTGAGAATCCTGTACATCTTGTCAATTTATCGGATCAGCGATACATCGCCCTTGAATGATTTTTTCACGCCGTTCCCGAAGCGCACAATCCCATGGTAGCCGTACACGCCGGGGTTCATCGGTTTTTCGCCAAAAAAGCCATCCCATCCGGTAGCCTCGTCGTTGAGGAAGAGTTCTTCGCCTTCGTAGATCAGTTCGCCCCAGCGGCCGTAAACCCGGAGACGCTCGATCATCTCGCCGGAGCCGTTGTCGCTGTAAAAGGTAAACCGGTCGTTGCGGCCGTCGCCGTTCGGGGAAAAGGCGTTGGGCACGTAGATGTCGCCCAGCACGATCGTCAGCTGAAAACCGTCGGAGGCTTTGCAGCCCCGCTCGTCTTCAACGATGATGCGCACGTCCATATCCCGGCGGGCCAGGAAGTTGGTAGCAGGGCCTTCCGTGTCAATCTCCCGGGGCAGCCACTGGTAGCGCTGCACATTGCCGAGCACCCGGGTTGACAAGCTCACCGGCGTATTGGGCCGCACTTCCAGGTAGTCGGTGTCCAGCTCTACTGCCAGTGTATCCGGCGCGGCAAGCACTACGTTTTGTTCGCGGATGCAGCCCAGGCCGTCCTGTATAGCCAGGGGATAGAGGCCTGGCGGCAACCGGGTGAACCGGGCGGACAGGGCGTAGGTTTCCCCGCCGTCTATAGAGTAGATCAACGGTTGATCGGGGTTGGCGGGAGTGAAGCGGATGGCGCCAAAATCGTTGGGGCAAAGCGGTTGTTCTACCTCTACCTCTACATCCGGCCCATCGGGCGGAGGGAGATCGTACAGCTGCGTAACCCGGCAGCCCTGGTCGTCGGTGATCGTTACCTGGAACCTCCCTCCGTCGGCAGTGGCCAGCGTGTTGCCGGGCCGGCCGCCTTCCCACAAGTACTGGTAGGTGTCGGGGAACAGGTAAATACGGGTGCTGTCGCAGTTTTCCTCAATGAGAGATTCAATATTGGCAGGTATGAAGCCGAGTACGTCGAAAGATTCTTCCGCTTCGCATCCCACCGAATCGAGGGCGGTGAAGGTGTAAGTGCCGATATCGCCGGTTTGAAAGCCATAGAGGGCGCCATTGGGTATGGCATTTCCCTGTGGCCCCGTCCAGGTTATCTGGGTGAACAGGCTGTCGTTGCTGATTGTCAGGAACAGGGTATCCCCGAGGCAGGGCTCTTCAAAGGCGACCTGGGGCGCCGGGGGGATATGAACGTCGAGCAGCAGGCTGTCGGTGTCTTCGCATCCTTCCTCGTTGAAGGCATGAAGGATGTACTGCCCGCTGTCTTCGCCCCGTACTTTGAGAAAGGAGAGCAGGGGGCCGCTGATGGTATCGCCGTCGGGGCGTTCCCAGTAATGACTTATTCCACCCCCGCCCTGAACCGATACTCGGGACCGTTCGCAGGCAAACAGGTCGGGGCCGGCATTGGCGAAGTCGGGGTTTTCGACCAGCACGGAGTCGAGGTACAGGCAGCAGTCGTCTTCCACGCGGAGGTAATACATGCCTTCGTTGCCGGTTAGAGGGTGCCGGGCGGTTGCGGTGCCGGCGCTCCATCCGTTGGCGTTGGACCATTCTACCCGGACCGTGCCGGAGAAGCACTCCTGGGGCAGCAGGGCCTGCAGGGAGATGCTGTCCTTCTGGCAATCCACATCGACTTCTTTGTGGATCGCACAGGGGCGCACGATCTCCGGGCAGTGGATGTGGGTGGAGAATTCGGTGGAAGTGCTGTTGGGATTGCTGAAAACGACGAATTCCACCTGCAGCCCTTCAGCACAGAAGGGCATCCTGCCGCTCAGCCGCCCCACGCCGACCAGGGTCTGCAGGTTGGAAGGCAGGGCGTAGGCGGGTTGGCCCAGCGACTGCAGCCACAGGTTCATCGTATTGACATCGCTGACACCCTGCACCAACAGCGAGTCGTTGTCCACCAGCGCAAAGCCAGTCACGCAGCCGATGCAGTTGCCGAAAGAAAGAGCGCCCAGTTGTTTCCGGCTGCCGTCCGGCATGAGTGCAAAAACGCGGGCGCGGTCCACCTGTTGCCCGCCGAAGGCGTTGATATCGATGTGGTAGGCCCGCAGAAAAGTATCTTCTTCGAAATAGGCTGTATATAGCAGCGTATCCTGCGAGGGCTGGGTATTGCCCAGGTCATCCTGCGGGTCGATATAAGAGGTGCCGCATTCTTCCAGCACCAGCACAGACTGGCCCGGCAGGCCGGCGGGCAGGCAGCAGAGGGGTAGCCACAAAAGAGGGAGCAACCAAACGCTCTTCATACAAAGGGGAATTGGCTCTTTTTCCAAGTAAATCAACAATACGCCGTCTTGAAATCACTAAATACAGAAGGGTCCAGGAGCTCCTGAGAATATGCGTTTTGCAGTTGAATGCGTGACATATCT
Organism: Phaeodactylibacter sp.; assembly: GCA_024102975.1. Lineage (GTDB taxonomy): Bacteria > Bacteroidota > Bacteroidia > Chitinophagales > Saprospiraceae > JACJXW01. The sequence goes on from JAGFJD010000365.1 coordinate 5,780, forward strand.
CAATAGGGTTCCAAGTAAAAAGATCAGGCTAATAGGAGATTATGACTTAGGGCGGGTAAATGTACTACTTTTTGGCTTTATTTTGCAATCTAACCGGCGGCCTTAACGAAAACGAATGTATTTTTTTTTAATTTGCCAGTCCCGCCGGGCATTTTATTCTTATATTCGCTTAATTTTAAAACATCCTCCGGGCCGCTGGTGCCCGCCATACGTGTTATGGTACAATTCCACTCCACCGCCGAAGGCACCTCGCAACTGGCGCGGGGCTTCTTTACCGGCCTGTTCGCGCTGGCCATGGTATTGGGCGGGCTGTACCTGTATCAGAATAAATGGGAGGAGGTAAGCCGGCAAATGCCCATCCTCTATGAGCTGAGCGACGCCTACCGCTCCGGGCTGGAAGCGGTAGGGGGCATATCGGCCACTGCCCTGAAGCGCTTTTATGAGTTGGATACATCGCCGGATATGTTCAGCGAGCCGGAAGAGAAAGGCCCGGAGCGGATCGGCCTGCGGTCCACCTGGGAGAAGGCGTCCATCCTGAAAAAGCTGGAAGATGCCGGTTTTTCCAAAGGCAAGATGCGCGCCGCTCAGAAGTTTGTCGACTATATCGATGCCAATAAGGAGGCTGCGCTGGTAGAAATGTACCGCCACAAGGTGCCGGCCAGCATCAAGCTGGCACAGGCGCTGCTGGAATCGACCGCCGGCCAGTCCCGCCTGGCGCGAAAGACCAACAACCACTTCGGCATCAAAGCCCGCCTGAGCAGCAACGCCCGGCAAAAAGTTAATGCCAAACGCTACGACGAACTGCGCGACGAGGACTTCCTCTTCATCGATCCCGCCATCGGCGTTTTCAATTTTCACGACGACCATTCCTACGACCGCTTCGAGGCCTACCGCTCCGTCAGCGACAGTTACGCCCGCCACACCCAGTTGCTTACCCGCCCCTGTACGCCCGGCCACACCGGTTGTTACAGTTGGATCTGGCAGGAGTTCCCAGTTGGCCAGGACCACGACATCACCGAAGCGGCCCGCATTTTCCAGCGCGCTTCCGGCATCGCCCCTCACGAGTTCTTCCACGGGCAAACCACGGTGCCCTACTACGCCGCCTGCGCCGCCGGCCTGAAGATGGCGGGCTACGCGACCAGCAAGACCTACCACCAGAAGATTTGGTATCTGATTGATACCTATGAGTTGTGGCGGCTGGATTTGGCGTTGCTGAAGGGGATGGAGCAATGAAGTTATACTGACGCACGGCTGGTTTTGTCGGCCACAGAACCGGCCGGGTCAGCATATACTGACCTCGCTGGTTTTTGTAAAGCAAAAACCAAGCGTGCGTCAGTATATCCTGCATAGCAACAACCAACTTCGAGATCGCCTGTGCCCTTTTGGAAGCTGCCAATTAAAAAAATCGCCAGGAATTCTGTAAATTAGGCAAATACTCCCCTTAATTCCACTCCATGCCTTTTCATCAGGCCATGTTGATCTTCCGATTCCGGCAAGCGTCCAACTTGTAAAAATATGCTGCGATTTATAGCAATATCATTGGCGATTCCCGTTTTTCTTGTCTCAGGAGCTTTCGGGCAAACATCAGATACGATGCGAAAAATTTCCGGCCAGGTGCTCAACCCAAAGGGAGAAGCCCTGGTTGGGGCCATCATTATCGTTAAAGCCAGAGGGGCCGTAGCGATTACGGATGCGAATGGGCAATTTGAGGTGGGGGGGTTACCCGGCGATTCACTGACACTGTCTTATGTAGGATATGAGCAAAGCGTAATTGCCGCCGGGAATTCTCCCTTCATTACCATAACACTCTTACCCAGGGTGGAGAGCCTGGAGGAAGTAGTGGTCACAGGCTACAAACTCCAGAAAAGGAGAAACCTGGCGGGAGCGGTGAGCCATCTTTCAGGGGAAGACTTCAATACCGGCATTATCCATGCGCCGGAGCAGCTCATGCAGGGGCGGCTGGCGGGCGTTGAACTCCTCAAAACAACGGGAGCGCCGGGCGCGGCGTTCCTCATCCGCATCCGAGGCGCCGGAAGCATCCGGGCCAACAATAATCCACTCTACGTGGTTGACGGGTATCCGCTGGATCTCGCCTCGGTGACGCCGGGGGCCCGGGTGGTGGAAGAAAGCAACCCGCTCAATTTCCTGAATCCGGCGGATATCGAATCCATTGACATTCTGAAAGACGCTTCGGCGGCAGCCATCTACGGCGCCCGGGGCGCTAATGGCGTGATCCTCATCACCACCAAAAACGGCACGGGCGGCAGGCCACAGCTCAGTTATTCTACCTATGCTGCAACTTCAAAGCAGCTCCGGAAAATCGATGTCCTCACGAGTTCCGAATTCAGAGGGCAACAGGAACAATACGGTTTCACCGGCAACGACCTGGGGGCTTCTACAGATTGGCAAGAGGAGGTGAGCCGGGCCGCCTTTACGCACAATCACGAACTGTCCCTGTCCGGAGGCGCCGCCAGGACGGATTACCGGGTGTCCCTCAATTTCCTGGACCAGGAGGGCATCCTAAAAAAATCGGGCTTCCTGAGGGCTGCCGGCCGGGCGAGGGTCCGGCACAGGGCGTGGAAGGACAGGTTATTGGTAGATTTCAACCTGACATACGCCCATCTTCGGGAGCAGCATCCTCCCGCCGGCATTGCTCCCTTTGCCCTTTCGCTGAACCCCACGATGCCGGTCAGGAATGCAGCGGGCGATTTTTTCGAGCCCATCCCCAATTTCAACCATGCCGTTGCCCTGCTGGATGGAACAGATGACGAGGCGCGAACCAACCGCATGCAGGGCCTGCTTTCCACGACTTTGCAATTGACGAAGGGGCTTTCCTACCGCTTTCAGTTCGGCGGAGACAACTCCGTAGGCACCCGCCGGTTCAGCCTCAACCGGCCACAGCCTCCTTCCACCGGCAACCAGGCGGACATCAGCGAGCGGGAAACCGGCAACCTGCTGGTCGAGCATTATGCCACTTTCGAGAGAAACATGGGCAAAGCGCATCGCCTGTCTGTGCTCGCAGGGCACTCCTATCAGGTATTCCGGACTTACGACTTCATTTTTTCCCGGGGTGGTTTTTCAACCAATGACATTCTCAACGTTCATAACATCGGCGGAGGCATTGACGATCTATATGCCGAGTCGGGAACAGAAAAGTATGCCCTTCAATCCTTCTTCGGGCGGCTGGATTATCAGTTGCTGCACCGGTATTTGCTGACGGCCAACTTCCGCCGCGACGGTTCCACCCGCTTCGGAAAGGACAACCGTTACGGCAATTTCCCCTCTTTTGCCCTGGCGTGGAATATGTCGGAAGAACCATTCCTGGCAGTGTGGAGCGTTCTGGATCTGCTCAAAATCAGGGCGAGCTGGGGGATAACCGGCAACCAGGAAATCCCCAACAAGATCACTCAGCAGGTCTTGGGGTTCGACCCGGGCTTGTCAGCCATTCTCGACAGCACCGGCGCTCCGGTTCCGGGTTTTACCTTACTGCGCACGCCCAATCCCGGCCTGCGGTGGGAAGAAACCCGGCAGTTGGACGTGGGCCTGGATTTCAGCTTCTTCAAAGGGCGGCTACAAGGAACCGTCGATTATTTTGACAAACGAACCGGCAATTTTTTATTGGAACTGGCGGCGGCCTCCGCTCCGACGCCTACTATATGGGCAAATGTGAATGGCGAGGTTGTCAACCGGGGCTGGGAATTTACGCTGGGAGGCGCCCTGATGCAGTCCGGCCGTTTCAGCTGGCAGGCGAATGGCAACCTCACCCTTATCGAAAATGTGGTTCGGGGGCTCCCCACTCCCATACACACCGGTTTTCAACCCATCGTAGTGGAAAATACACAGATCATTCGGAACGGGTCGCCACTGGGTACTTTCTACGGCAGAAAATGGCTGGGCTTCGATGAGCAGGGTTACAGCACAGTAGAGTTGGACGATGAGGGAAACCCCGTGTTTACGGTGCTCGGCCATGCCCTACCCAACTTTACCTGGGGGATGAGCCATGCCATTGAATGGGGGAAATTTGACGTTCACCTTATGTTAAATGGGTCGCATGGGAATGAGATATACAACCGCACCGCAAGGGCACTCTTACCGAAACAGGGATTTCCCAGGGGAAATAATGTACTTGCGAGCCTCCTGTCCACGGATGAGGCCTTCGACAATGCGCTGTTTTTCTCCAATTATTTCATTGAAGACGGTTCGTATGTGCGGCTCAGAATGCTCTCGCTGGGGTATACGTTCCAGATGGACCATGCCCGGTTAAGGCTTTACCTGGCCGGCAACAACCTTGCCCTGTTTACTACTTATCGTGGATTCGACCCGGAGGTGAATTTTCCTTCCTCCACCCGCGGCCGCTTCGGGCGCAGCAATAATATTCCCCCACTGGGAGTAGATATTAATGCGTACCCCTCTGCGAGAACAATTATGCTGGGCGCCGAGCTTTCTTTATTTTAGTAACGGTTAAAAAATTAACTTTCGATTCTGCCTTGCTATTATGCCGCCATACTGCGTTGCTCATCAGTCACGTAGCCCCCGGCTATGCTCTTTCTTCGCGCCTTGTCTGGCAACATACTAGCGGCGGCATATTTCGAAACCTTATTTTTTGCCCGTTACTTAAAGGACAAACCCATTGACGATGGCAAAAAAAATTATACCACTGGCCCTTGCAATTCTCTTTCTGGCCTTCAGCTGTTCGCTGGAGGAGGAGGTTCTGGACGAGAGCAGCGGGGATAACCTGCTGGAAGAACCCGGGATCGAAATGAACCTCCTGGCCCCTGTTTACAGTCAGCTGAAATCAGTTATTGCCGATGCCGACAACTCTAAAGGCAACTGGTGGGTGCTCAACGAAGTGTCCAGTGATGAAGTCGTCGTCCCCACCCGGGGGCTGGATTGGGAGGACGAGGGCAAATGGAAGCAGCTGCACCGGCACTCCTGGAATGCGGCAAGCGGCCCCCTTCACGGCCTTTGGACGGCGCTCGAAACCGGCGTCTCCAGGGCCAACACCGGCCTACTCCTGCTGGAGCGGCTGGAAGAAAAACGGGATTCCGCATTGATCAGACAACTGCGCGCGGAGCTGCGCATGCTGCGGGTTCTTTACCGCTACTGGCAATTTGACTGCTTTCGGCAGGTGCCGGTTCGGGATGAAAATGACGGAGATTACCTGTCCCCGCCGCCTGTTTTGAAAAACCAGGAGGCCTTTGAGTGGCTCGAAAGCGAACTGCGGGCCATTTTGCCAGATATGACGCCCAAGGCTCAACAGGATTACGGCAGGGCCACCATTGATGCCGCCCGTTTTCTGCTGGCCAAACTCTATCTCAATGCAGCGGTGTACACTGGCCAGCCTGCCTGGGAGCAATGCCTGGAGCAGTGCGCAGCTATCATGAATACCAGGCAGTATCAGCTTGCCGATGATTATTTTCACCTGTTCAGCGTCGGTAATGAGGCAGGCAATACGGAAGCCATTTTTGTCCTTCGCGGCAGCAGCCAGCAGTCCCTGGAGCTTTTCCTGGGGGCGGCCGTCACCCTGCACTGGAACCAGCGTTTGGGTACCTCACTTTGGGCGTTCAATGGATATTGCACGGTCCCCGATTTCTTTTACACCTGGGACCAGAGCGACCCGCGCTTTCAGGATGAACGCATCCGGGCGGCCACCGGCGCCAACCTGGGCTTTCTCGCCGGGCCTCAGTATCATCCGGATGGGAGCCCGGTGTTGACAACAAACGGAGAACCGCTCGCCTACACCGTGGAGGCAGATCTCTACAATGCCAAAGAATGGGAAGGCGTGCGGGTATTAAAGTACGAACCCGACCCCGCTTCCGGAAACCTCTATTTCCTGGGCCGTTGTGATTTTCTACTCTTCCGTTTTGCTGACCTGCACCTCATGAAGGCGGAGGCATTACTTCGGCTGGGCCAGCCGGCAGAAGCGCTGTCGCTCGTCAATGAACTGCGCCAAAAACGAAGGGTTCCCGAACTCGGCGAACTGACGGAAGAAGCTTTACTGAAAGAGCGTGGGTTTGAACTCTACTGGGAAGGCTGGCGCCGCCAGGACCTCATTCGTTTTGGGCGGTTCGCCGCCGGCACCTGGAAAGACAAACAGCCCGTGCCGGCATACCGCAATGTTTTTCCCATTCCGCAAACGGCCCTGGACGTCAATCCCAATTTGCAGCAGAATCCGGGGTATTAGCCCGGTCTCGGGCGCCAATTTTCCATTGGCGCGCGAGTTTTTCTAAATTTTGCAGAACAATGCCGAATGCTCTATACATTTCCCTGGCTCTGTGGTTCTTCTGCCTCTTTCCGGCATTTTGCCGGGCGCAGGACGCCGCCCTTATCCGCCTTCCTTTCGACGATCCGCTTTCGGAAGAACACATCCGGGCCATTGTGCAGGACCGCAAGGGGCTGACCTGGATGGCCACTGCCGACGGCCTGGTCAAATACGACGGTTATCAATACAAGTTCTTTCGCAACAACCCTTTGGATTCCACCAGCCTGGGGATGAATTATGTCACCTGCCTGGTGGTGGACCGCCAACGCCCGCTGTTGTGGGTGGGCACGGAAAATTGCTTCAGCAAATTCGACCTGCAAACCGAAACCTTCACCAATTACTTTCCCCGGCCCGGCCTCCCGGGAAGCCTTCCCGGGGCAAGGATCGTCACGATGGATCAGGATCTGGACGGGAACATCTGGATCGGGTCACAAAATGGAGGCGCTATCCGGTTTGACCCCGAGGCCGGGACTTTCCGGCTCTTCCCCGAAGATTCAAATGACCCCTACCGCATAGTGCAGAGCTGGAACCCTATAGTTATGGTGGATGGCGATGGGAAGGCCTGGGCCATGAACGAGCAATCCCGGTTCATTCGAATTGACCCCCGAACCTGGACGGGCAAAGCGCTGCCCGATTCGCTGGGGCAGCCCTTGTTCGGTTTTCCACCCATGTGCAGGGATAAAAAAGGCAATTTGTTCTTGTTTACCACCAACGGCATTTTCAAGTATGCAGTCGTAACCGGCCAACTTACACAGCTCCCCTTTCGCCCGGAACAATGGAAGGAACTGCCTTACGGCGAAGCTTCCTGGGAAAAGACTTCCATCATGGCGCCTCTGGCCGATTCACACGGGCGCCTGTGCTGGGGCACGGGACTGGGAGGCTATTACTTTTACAACCTCTCGAACAACAAACTCACCTACATCGGCAGCGGCCGCCAGGACCCCCAAAAACTACAAGGGGCGCAGGTTTGGGCTTCCTTTGAAGATGCCGCCGGAGCAATATGGCTGGGCCTTTGGAAGGGCGGTTATAACCGTCTGGACCCCTATCGGAAGAAAATGGAATTCAAGGCCTTTCAATATACGGTGGGGGAAGAAAGCAAAGAAGCCGGAGTATGGAGGATCACTCAGGATAGCCTCGGTACTTTCTGGGCCCTGGCTTTCCACGCAGGCCTGGCCAATTGGCATCCGGCGGAGGGCCGGGTAGTTTTTCATCCCCACCTCGAAAGGCAGCGCCCGGGGGCCGTAGATTTTTCCAGAGTGATTAAAACCATCGGAAATGGGAAAGCCTGGGTTTTCTACGCTGAAGCCAACCCCTACCTATTCGACAAAGAAACGAATACCTACTCCCGGCTTCAGCTTTTTCCTTCCGGGTTTTCTCAGCCTTTGTTTTTTTCCCATCCTTCGCAATTGTGGTTTGACAGCCCGGAAGGCCCCAAAAAATACGATATGCGAACAGGAGCGTTCATTCAAGCTCTTGACCTGGCGTCCTTCCAGGTAGAAACGGAAGACAACCCTTTCTTCGAGGGCATGATCCTGGAAGACCCCGACGGTTACCTTTGGCTGGGGAACACGCCAAAGGGGTTGGAAAAGATCGATCTGAAAAAGAAGCAGATCTTCCGTTACCGGTATAAGGAGGGCAACTCCAACGACGTCGAATCCCTGCACCTGGATCAAAAAGGAAATTTATGGATCGGGACTTATGGCGGGGGGCTGGTCAAACTGGATGCGGCGGAAAAGAGCCGGCCCGATCCCCGGTTCCGACACTTCCGGGAATACAATTCCGGTATTGCCTCCGACCGGGTATACGCTATTCTGGAGGCTCAGGACGGATCGCTGTGGATGAGCACCCACTACGGCATCTCCCGCTTCGACCCGGATACGGAGCAATTTAAGAATTACGATCATACGGTGACCGGCCAGATCTTTCAGTTTACCGATTCCAAGTACAAAGGGCAGGACGGTACGCTGTACTTTGGTGGCAACCGGGGCGTCACCTATTTCCATCCGGACAGCATTCGCCTGGACTACCACGTCCCCGGAATAATCATCACTGACTTTTACCTCTCTAATGTACCTGTGCCGGTAAAGGGTTCTTTCACCGATACTTTGGATTGGGGCACTCCCCTCACCCGCCATATATCTTATACCCGGTCCATTACACTACCCTACTGGCAGAACGACCTGTCGTTTGCCTTTTCCGCACTCAGTTATTCCCGGCCGGAAGGGAATCGATACGCCTATATGCTGGAGGGATATCGCGATGGGTGGGTCGAAACCGGTGCCGACAACCGCCTGGCCAGTTTTACCAACCTGGACCCCGGCAGCTACACCTTTCGGGTGAAAGGCGCCAATGCGGATGGTGCCTGGAATGAAGCAGGAGCTACACTGCAGATAACCATCCTGCCGCCCTGGTGGGCCACCTGGTGGGCTTACGCCCTCTACGCAGCGGCTACTCTGGCTATAGTTTTTGGTTTATTTCACTTCCAGCTCCGCCGCCGCCTGGCCCTGGCCGAAGCCCGGCGGCTTCAGGAACTGGATGCGTTCAAAACCCGGTTTTACACCAACATCACCCATGAATTCCGCACGCCCCTGACCATCATACTGGGCCTGGCCGATCAGATCAGAAACCAGGTGAGCGAACAGGTGAAAGGCCACCTGGGGATCATCGGGCGCAACGGCCGGCAACTGCTCCGGCTGGTCAACCAGCTACTGGATCTTTCCAAGGTGGAATCCGGCCACCTGAAACTGGACATGGAACAGGGCGACATCATTACCTACCTGCAATACCTGATGGAATCCTTCCATTCCTACGCGGAAAGCAGAAATATCCGCCTCCACTTCCTAAGCGGCCCGAAGGAGTTTAATATGGATTACGACCCCGCCCGGCTGATGCACATCATTTCCAACCTCTTGTCCAATGCCATAAAGTTCACGCCCGAAGGTGGCAATGTCTACTGCTCGGTGGAAGTGCTGGAAGGGCAAGAAAAGCTGCAGATCGCGATTAAAGATACCGGGATAGGCATTCCGGCGGAGCAGTTGCCGTTTGTTTTTGAACGGTTTTTTCAAGCCCCCCTCAATCCCCCCGAAGGGGGGAAAGGGCGCAGGGCGAACACCCGAAAGAAACCTTCTTACTCTCATCCAGCAGGGAGACATGAGGAAGAAGCCCTTAGACTGCCAACTCCCCCTCCCTTGGAGGGGGCCGGGGGGAGGCTTTTCCCCTCGGGGGGGCTAGGGGGGGCTGGTACAGGCATCGGACTTGCCCTATCCAAAGAACTGGCCAAACTTATGAACGGGGACATCACCGTCAAAAGCGAGCTGGGTAAAGGCAGTGAATTTACTCTTACCCTGCCGGTAAGCAGGCGGCAGGAAATAAAAACGATGCAGCCCATTCAACCGGAGATTGCCGTACCGCCGGAAGCACCAGCCCCAGAAACAGGAAAACGGCCCGGAAGGCCTCTGATGCTGATCGTCGAGGATAACCCCGACCTGGTGCGATACCTAACCGGTTGCTTCAAGTCGGCATACAACCTGGAATTTGCCTACAATGGCCATCAGGGCTTTGAAAAGGCCACCACCCTGATCCCCGACATCATTATCACCGATGTAATGATGCCGGAGATGGACGGGCTTGAGCTCTGCACACAGCTAAAGCGCCACCATCTGGCCAGCCACATCCCCATCATTATGCTGACGGCAAAGGCAGACGTAGATTCCCGCCTGGCGGGCCTGGGCCGCGGGGCGGACGCTTACCTCGCCAAGCCCTTCCTGCAGGAAGAACTGGAAGTCCGCATCAAAGCCCTGCTGGAGCAGCGGCGAAAACTACAGGCCTACTACCGTTCACAGGCCGGCCTTTTCCCGCCAAAAGCGCTCCCGGCGGCGCCTTCCGACGAAGAGGCCAACCAGGAAAAGGCATTTCTCAAAAGCGTCAATCAGGTTATTGAGGCCAATCTTAAAAATACAGCGTTCACCGTCGAGCAACTGGCGCAGGAGCTATTTGTCAGCCCTTCCAGCCTGTACCGCAAACTCAACGCCCTCACCGGTATGAACCCCAACCGTTATATCCGCTCTTTCCGCCTGGCCCACGCCCGTGAATTGCTCCGGAAAACAGATCACCCCATATCCTATATCGCTTTCGAAACCGGCTTTCAGGACGCCCGCTACTTTTCCCGGGCATTTAAGCAGGATTTTGGCATGACGCCGACGGCGTACCGCAAGGGTAGTCAATTGAAAAAGGAGTGAGCAACCCTGTGTCAGCTGACTACTTCGAGTTGTCTGCTGATTTGGCTCCGGCATGAAAGAAGTGAGCTGGCAAATTTCTGTTGCCAGCTCATTTAGTACTACTTCGAACTCCTATTATTATGCACTTTAAATTCCGGACGGCCCGTAGAGCGGGCCTTATTGAGTTTCAAATATTAATAAGGGGATGTGATGTCGGCTGGCGACTAGAGTTCGCCTGTCGACTATCACAGCAAACCCCCTGTTTATTTTTTGAAAACCAATCAGGCCCGCTGCCTCACAAAATGGGCATTCTATCGCATTGAAAAATGTAATTTGTTCGAGTTCGCGGACCTGGAGGTCCGCGCACCATGGTTTCCGGCCATGCTAAATTTTAAGATAACAAAGTAGAATTAGGCTTACCTCAGCACCACCGGCTGCGCCACAAAGCGCTCGCCGATCTGCAAGCGGTAATAATACCATCCCGCCGCCACCGAGGCCGGCCGCTGCCAGTTGATCCGCTGCCTGCCGGCCGGCAGTTGTTCATTGGCGAGCACCTGTATGGGCTGGCCCAGGGGGTTATACAGGGTGAGTTGTACCCGTGCCGCTTCCGGCAATTCAAATTCGAAGTTGAGCTGAGTAGCCGCCGGGTTGGGGTAGGCGCGGAGATTGATCTCAGCAGGTTTTAGATGCGTTTTGGTGCTCGTTAGCGAATTCCGGGAGAAGAATTCCCAGATCTCTGCACTGGCATTGATATCCAGATTGAGATTTCCCAGAAGGGGAAGCAGGTTGATGCCTCCGGGCCATTGGTGCCCTCCACCGAACACTTTGAAATGAGCGACTTCGGCGTCACAGCCGAACCACTGATGGTATTCCACCGTAGAGCTGTCTGCTGTAGTGAGATCTGGCAGGGTTGTGATCGCAGGCATTGCGTCACATCCGTTTTGCGTTGTCCAGAATTCAATGGTTTCAGGGACAGAGTGGAGCAGGCCAGGTAAGCCCATTTCATAGTCCAAAGCCCCTTCTTCCGTTCCGTTGATCTGTAAAACAGGCACAGCGCGGCTGGTAGTACAAGGCCAGGTTACAGGCAAAGTCGATCCTACTGCCGCAATGGCCGCGATGCGCTCTTCCTCGCAGGCTAAAATATGGGAGAACATGCCGCCATTGGAGAAGCCGGTTGAATAGATAGAGTCAGGGGCAATATTATAATTTGTAGTAACGGTATCGATCAACCGGCCGATAAACCCGACATCATCTACATCATCCGGCGAGACAAATAAAGAATCCGCTCCCAGGTTAAAACCCGGGCTCGGCGGAGGGAAGCCGGGAATGGTCGCCACCATCGTTAATCCCTGCGGATAAGCCACTATAAAGTGAGCCGTGTCGGCCACAGGATTCATATTGCTGGAAACCATGTGAAGCGCAGCTTCCCAGGCAAAGCCATGCAAATTGATGACCAGCGGCCATTCTTCTGAGCCATCGTAGGCATCCGGAACGTACAAAATGTAACTCCGCAGCGAGTCGTCGTGGATCAAAGTTTGGAAAAGGGTGTCCCCCTGGCTGAAGAGTTGGGAGACGGAAAACAGGTATAGCGCCATCGTTGAAATAATCGCTTTCATAATGTATAGGTTTGATGTGAATGAAGATCATTGACATCGGGAAGATGGCCTGAAATCTAAAGGCAGGTGTGGACAGGCCGTTCAGAGAGGTGGACAGATCGTGCAAAAGCATGTGTTTAGCGTTCAATGCTAAACACATGCTTTTGCACGATCTGTCCACCTTTATGGCCGTTCAGTCTACATTCTACTTTGTTTGTGGGCTTATCTTGAGCGGGTATAATGATCAGAGCGTTTCTGATCTATACTGGCGAACGCGTGGTTTTGTCACGAACAAAACCAGCGATGCCTGTATATACTGACCCGGCGGGATTTGTAGTCGACAAAACCTGCCGTGCGTCAGTATAGTTCATACATTACTCAATCGGAAGAGGGAGCCGCAATGCCTTTGCATGCTCTCTTTTCTTTTTCCGGAAATTATAAATTCGAGGAAGGAAAGGGGATGCCCTGTATACTCATGGTGTAAAAGAAATTGGCTCCCAATCATTTACACGTTTACACTTTCACACCTTTACACAAGTAACCCCCAAAATGTCCAGTGGTCTGGGTATTGGCTGTAATCCAACTCCATTGCATAATTATAGCGGTTTAGTGAATGGCATTCTGCCGCATGAAGGGTTAAAGCGCTGTAGAATAGTTGTGAAGATAATATTTATTTCCAACCCGACAATGCTATTGTAAAGGTATTCGATCCTTATTTTCACCCTATGAACAAGGAATCCACTCCCTGGCGCCTCCACGTCGACACCGGCGGCACCTTCACCGACTGCATCGCCACCGGGCCGGACGGCCGCACCCGGCGCATCAAGGTGCTGAGCAGCAGCCGCCTGCGCGGGCAACTGCTGGAAAGGCTCGAAGACGGCTGGTTTCGGATGCGGCACAACTGGCCGGCAGAGGCGGATATCTTTGAAGGCTATGCATTTTATCTGCTTGATGGCCCGGCAAGGCCGGTGCAGGTCCTGGAGACGAGGCTCCAGCAAGGCCGCATTCGCCTGTCGGATGACATCCCGCTTTCCGGCCCCACCGCCTTCGAGATCACCGCCGGCGAGGAGGCACCCATCCTCGCCGCCCGCCTGGCTACGGCCACTCCGCTGGCCGCCGCCCTGCCGCCCGTCCGCATGCGCCTGGGTTCGACCAAAGGCACCAACGCCCTGCTGGAACGCAAGGGCGCCGAAGTAGCCCTGCTCATCACGCAGGGATTTGGTGATCTGCTCTATATCGGCACCCAGCAACGGCCCAACCTCTTTCAACTGAATATCCCCGAGCCGCCGAAGCTTTACCAGGCCGTGATCGAAGTGGCCGAACGGCTGGGTGCCGGCGGCGAAGTGATCGAACCCCTTTCGGAAGAAGAGATCGGGCGCGTTGTTGAGGCCGTCCGGCAAAGCGGCTGCCGCTCCGTGGCCGTCGCTCTGCTGCATGCCTACCGCAACCCCGTGCACGAACGGCAGCTCGGCGAAGCGCTCGGGCGGGCCGGCATCCCATTTCTGTCCTTGTCCCAGCAACTGACGCCTTCCATCAAGCTGCTGCCCCGGGCGCAGGCAGCCCTGGCCAACGCCTACCTGTCGCCCGTCATCCACGACTACCTCTCCCACATCCGGGAGCGGCTGGGCGAAGAGCAGCAACTGCGCATCATGACAAGCGCCGGCGGGCTGGCTGCCGCTGATCTGTTCCACCCCAAAGACAGCCTGCTCAGCGGCCCGGCGGGGGGCGTGGTCGGCGCCGCTGCTATCGCTCAGCACCTGGGCTTCGGCAAAGTGCTCACCCTCGACATGGGCGGCACCAGCACCGACGCCGCCCGCTACGACGGCCGCTACGATTACGACTACACTACCCGGGTGGGCGACGTGAGCATGCTCAGCCCCTGCCTCGCCATCGAGACAGTCGCCGCCGGCGGCGGCTCCATCTGCTCCTTCGACGGGCAGAAGCTGACGGTGGGCCCGGAGAGCGCCGGCGCCTCCCCCGGGCCGGCCTGCTACGGCGCGGGCGGCCCCCTGGCCATTACCGACGTCAACCTCCTGCTCGGCAAGCTCGACCCCGCCGTGATGGGCATCCCCATCAGCCGGGAGAAGGCCAGGCAGGCCCTGCTGGAAGTGAAAGCTGCCATCGAGGCCGCCACCGGCGAGCCGCATACAGAAAAGGAACTGCTGCGCGGCTTCGAGCAGATCGCCAACGAGAAAATGGCCGAAGCCATCCGCCGCATCTCGGTCGCCAAAGGCTTCGACCCTGCTGATTACGCCCTGCTGGCCTTCG
>JAGFJD010000383.1 GCA_024102975.1 Phaeodactylibacter sp.
GCCGAGCGCATGGCTTTTTCCAGCAATTCCCGCGCCCCCTGGTAGTCCCCTAAGTCCTGGAGGACGGTGGCCAGGTTGGAGTACCTCACGGCGGTGGTGGGATGCTCGGCGCCGAAATTTTGTTCATCCGAGCGCATGGCTTTTTCCAGCAATTCCCGCGCCCCCTGGTAGTCCCCTAAGTCCTGGAGGACGGTGGCCAGGTTGTTTTGCAGCCTGCTCTTTTCTTCCAATTCCGCCGCTCCCAGGGTTTCCAGCAACGCCAGGCCGAATGGCGCCCAGCGGAATTTGTGGATGGGGTTGTCTTTGGTTTGGTCTATTGAAAGTTTATCCGCAAAAGCTTGTACTAAAGGCGCCAGTTGTTCCGGCCCAGCCGGATGGGCTTTGCTGACAATTGTTCCAATCAGGCGGTGCAGCCCAAAGTAGTTTTTTTGCGGCTGGGTGAGCCAGCCCAGCTTGTACAATTCCTGCAGGTGGTTGACAAAGGCGGTAGCCTCTTCTTGCTCTATGCCAAACCACTCTATCAGATCCTTCACAGGATACCCCTCCACTGCCGGCGGCAGGGCTGCCATCCGTTGCAGCACAAGCAGCCGCTCCGGGCGGGCGGCGATGCCCGACAAGTCGAAAGCGCTCAGCAGGTGGCGGTAGAGCTGGGTTTCGCCTCCGGCATGTTCCAGTTCCACTACCGTTTGCAGGATCTCCTCGTCGACCTGTTTGTGATCCAGGAATTCGCCCAGTTCCTCCACGCTTTCCAGCTGCCAGTGGGTATCCAGTATCTTGGCAAACAGCTCGATACTCAGCGTGTGGCGTTCCAGCTTTTCCAGGAAAGCATCCAAAGGCTCTTCTTCCTGCGGCTTGCTGCAATGCTTCCGGAAGAGCGCTTTGGCGGAAGTGGGGCCGAGCCTGCCCAGTTCCATCAGTTCGAAGGCGCCCACCACCTGCCGGGAGGTGAGCAGCACATGCCAGTGGGGGCCATGGGGGAGGCTGCCTTTGACATCGCGCACGGATCGCGTAGCGTTGTCCACCACCAGGAGGTTCAGCCCGTCGTCGAAGTTTTGCAGGGCCAGCATCGCCTGGTTGAAAATGTCGCCGGCATCCAGGCCGCTGGCGTTTTCTATGCCCAGGGCCTTCAGCAGGGCGGCGTTGGCGGCGATGTCCTTCTCCAGCCCTTCCTTCTGTTCAACCCAAAGCAGCCTGCCGTATTCCTCGGCGTAGTTGTTGACGTAGAGCTTGGCCAGGGTGGTCTTGCCGATCCCTCCGATGCCGTTCATGAGAAGTACCTTGTTGGCGCCTTGCAGGCGCTGCCGGAGGGTTTCCAGGTCCTCTGCCCGCCCGACGACGTCCTTGTTGTCGATTGGCGGGATGGTGGTGAGGCGCTTTACCCGCTGCTGGCGGCTCTGCCGGCGGGCCTCCTCCCAGTAGGCCTCCGCCCGGTGGTGCTCCTGGTTTTCCCGGTACAGCTCCTCAAAATGCTCTTTGAAGTACAAAGCCGGGATGACCAGCGCATCGCCCTCCTTCAGCCAGTAGGTAACGCCCAGCAGCTTCCCGCTCTCCACATTCAGTACGGGCGTGCCGCTGCTGCCCTGCTTCACAATATCGCGCGACACCCGCAGGACATCCCAGCCATTGTGGCGGGCCTCCTCCTGCAGCACCGGCACCAGCCCCCCGCCCTCCGGGTAGTTGGTGTTGTACGACCAGCCCCAGAGGCGGTCGCCCACCTGGCTGGCGGCGGCTTCCAGGTTGATGCACCTCTCGGCAACCAGAGCGCCCAGGTTAATGGCCAGAAGGTCCAGCCCTTCATGCTGCCGGTAGTTGCCATCGAGGGAGAACTCGCCCTCATAGTTCTCTATCCTGAATTGGGCTGTAACAGCCTTACCCTTGTTGAAAAACACATGGCAGCAGGTCGCCAGCTTATCTGGCGCTACAAAGAAGCCCGTACCTAGGAACTTGCCCCCGGGGCTGCTCAACAGCTTTACCGTGCAGCTTTTAACCAGTTGCTTGAGGGGTACCCGTTCGATGAGCCCGGATGCCATAGCCTATTCCTTTTCCTTTTTACTGAAATCCCACTCCAGGGTGAATTTGATGCCGCCCTTGCCGCTCACATTGCAGATCTTGGAAAGGATGTCGCCGCCCTGCTTTTCCAGCTCAACGGAAAACTCCACAGAAGCTTTATCGGGTTTGGCAGCGGCCAGGGTGGCCTTAATGTCTTTCGCCAGGCTGGAAACGGCTTTGAATGCCCGCTTGGCGGAAATCTCCATCTCCTGCACGGAAACAGGCCCATCCTCCTCGATGCCGCTTATTTCCATCAGGATGACGGTGCCGTCGGAGAGCTGTACTTTCTGAGATTGGGGTTTGGGGTTGTCTTCCATTTGTTTTAGCCTTTGCTCCTAAATATAGGAAAAATTGCTGCTGTGAGCGCTCAATTTCTTAGTATCTGGCCATTTAATTGTCCAGGCTGGTTCTTTGGAGTGGCTTACTGATTGAAGGGATGGCGTTAGGTAGCTTGTGCAGAGGCTGGATATATCAGCCCAAACCGAAATAGAGGGGATGAAGGGGTTCTTCGTTTTGTATAGCTTCCAGGCGTGCCTTTCGTGCTCACTGGTGCAATAAAAGGTGTTTGGGCAGGTTTTTTGGACTCTTCAGTAAAGCCCAAAAATTCGAACGTTTTCCCGAACACACCTTCTCAGTCGTATTCCTTGATCCACTGGAGAAATAGGGAAATCATAGGTGAATCATCAATGGATTTAGGTTCAGTGATTACCCGTCAATAACTATGCTTCAACCTCAGGAAGAACGCCTGCACCGGGCTGACATAACCCCGCTCCTCCTTGTCGAAAGTGACCTGCCCGACCAGGTCGAGGTCCCAGTTCTCCGCCACGGAAAGCGTCAGCGTGGGATTGACGAAGAGCGCATGTACTGCCACCGGGCTGTAGATCAGGGCGGCGCCTCCATTGAGCAATGGCGTGAACGGATAGGACACCTGCGCGAAAACGGCGTGCCGGTAGGGGTACAGGTTGCGGGCCGACAGTTCGAAGGCAAATAAATTGGTCACGCTGGCATCGGTGCTGCCCGAGCTGTTGTAAAGATACCCGCCCTGGAGATACAGGGAATTTTCGAAGGAATAATCGATGCCGGCCGTTGCGGCGAAGGCCTCATCCTGCTCTTCCTCCAGCGGCAGGAAACAGGAAAGCTCCCCCTTCAGGCCAGCGTCGCCCAGGTTGCCGGCCCAGCCGCCGCCGGCTACCAGGAAATTCCGGTCGTACCCGCCCAGGATTTGAATGTCATAGGTGCCTGTATTGAATTTCCACATGCCGGCAATGGTGGCTTCGTCAAAGTCGTCGAAAGCGCGCACGGCCAGTTCAATGCTGGAAGCAAAGCCGGTGTAGTACTTCACCCGCAGGGCGTCGCTGCCGGGGCGCTCTTCGTAATCGAAATCGGTGAAGGAAAAAGCGTTGAAGATGTCGTTGGGGTTCCAGACGGTGCTGATGCCCCAGTTGATGCGTTGCCGCCCCAGGCGGACCTCCCACGGGCCTTTGAAATATTCGAGATACAGGCGGTCGATCATGGTGTGCATCACCCAGGCGTTCTCTTCCAGCAACACCAGGGAGAGGTCGAAGTAATCGTTGTTGACGTTGTCGACGGCATCGCCGTAGTTGGGCGTGGCCCGCACCAGGTCGCCATAGAAAACGCGGGTGCGCAGGTCGGCGCGCAGTTTGAGCTCGTCCGTCATCAACCAGCGGAAATTGAGGCGGTGGTGGATGAGGTTGTCCTGCAGGAAGGTATCCACCAGCACGCCCTGGCTCAGGTCCGGGTAGGCGTCGTTGAAGAACAGCAACGTTTGCATGTTTTTGATATAACCGTCGAACGACCAGTTGCGGGGCTCATCCTCCTGGGCGTTAGCCAGCAGGGGTAAGGACAACAGGAAAGCCAGGGCTATATTTCTCATAACAGAATGTCTTCTTTGATGGGCTTTCAAAAGCGCCCGGTTGTACAAGCTTTGGAAAGACTCGACAAGTTTTCATCGAGGTGCCTTCCGGAAAACTTGTCAAGCCTGATCATACCTTACCCCCTCACCTCATCCGTCGCCACCTTGCCGTCCACCAGCGTCACCACCCGGCGGGCCCGGTCGATCACCCGCTGGTCGTGGGTGGAGAAGACGAAAGTGATCTTTTCCTCCTCGTTCAGGCGGGCCATGATGTCGAGCAGGTTGGCGGTCGATTTGGAGTCGAGGTTGGCGGTCGGCTCGTCGGCCAGGATAAAGTCCGGCTTGGGGGCCAGGGCGCGGGCGACGGCCACGCGCTGCTGCTGGCCGCCCGACAGCTCGGAGGGGCGCTTGTCCATCTTATCGTCCAGCCCGACGGCGCGCAGCAATTCTTCGGCCCGCTCGTGGCGCTCCTTCTTCGGCCGGTTCTGGAGCAGCATGACGAACTCGACGTTTTCCCGGGCGGTCAGCACCGGAATGAGGTTGTAAGCCTGGAAGACAAAGCCGATGTGTTGTTTGCGGAAGTCGATGAGGTCGTTGTCGCTCATGGCATCGATATCGTGGCCGCCGACTTCGACGTCGCCCTCGTCAGGACGGTCGAGTCCGCCTATCACATTTAACAGGGTTGTTTTGCCCGAGCCGGAGGGCCCGACGATGGCCGTGAACTCGCCTTCCTGGATCTCCAGGTCTACGCCATTCAATGCTTTTACCGGAATCTTATCGGGGTTGTAGATTTTAACGACGCCCTTGGTGGTGATGACTTTCATTGCCGATTTTTTTTAAATGGTTCTCAATGCTTCCACCGGCCGGAGGCGAATGGCTTTCAATGCCGGATAGATGGAGGCCGCTACGGCCGTCAGGAATACCCCCACGGCCACCTGCAGGTAAACGACGGGGTCCAGTTCGAAGTAGATGACAGAGGACATGCCGAAGCTCTCCAGGCCTTTGGCATACATCGACATATCGATGCCGTTCTCCCCGACATACTCAATGGTGATGTAACCCAGCAGTAAGCCCACCGGTATAGCCACCAGGCCCAGCATAACCGACTCCAGGACGATCATCAAAAACACCCGCAGCTTGTTCATGCCGATGGCCATCAGCATCCCAAGCTCCTTGATGCGTTCGAGCACCGCCATGAGCATGGTGTTGATAATACCGAAGACCAGGGCCAGCATGATTACGGCCAGATAAATCAGGGAAACATTCTTGATCTGTCCCTCGTATAGTTCCAGGTCCGGAGAGATTTCCCGGTAGGTTTGTACTTTTAATTCGGGAAGCACAGCGCTGAGTCCGGCGGCGATGGTATCCACATCCCGGATGTCATCGACCATTATGGCGATCTCATGTGCCAGGGCACCGGCAGCCAGGCTGCTGTCGGCAGCCGGCGTTAACAGTCCATTGAGGTCGCTTCGGCGAACGAAAACGTGGGACAGGTCAAAGGGCTTGTTTCCGGTGTCGAAGATGCCTGCGATGCGGAAAGCGGCGGCCGTGATGCTCCCGCCCCGGTCCTGAAAGTTGAGCACGACTTTGGAGCGCACCTTCACATTCAGTTTTCCCGCCAGTTCCTCACTGACTAAAATGGGGTTTCTCCCTTCATCAGAGAGGTAATCGCCCTCCACTATATTTTCATGTAGCGCATTCACCCGGGCTTCTTCTTCCGGGTCGACCCCCTTGATGCTCACCCCGCGCGCGCCCTGGCTGGAGGAAATCATCCCGCTGGCCACCGAACGTACGCTCATTGCTTTTACGCCCGGTTCCGCCCGGATGGCTCGCTCTGCTGCCAAAGCATCCGGTATATTGTATTTGACTTCGTATTGATCCAGGAATTCAGACTGGTGTACCTGAATGTGGGATACGACGTTCTGCACAGCGTTGTTGACATAACTTTTCATTATGCCTGTTGCGAACCCCGTCAGGGAAATGGCCGCCCAGATGCCGACGGCGATCGCCCCAATCACTACCAGGCTCCGGGTGGTGCTGCGCCAGATGTTTCGCCAGGCCATTGTTTGTATCATGGTTTGAAGTTTTGCGTATTCGTGTATGTGTACATTTGTGCATTCGGCCGGAGAACCCGCGCACAAGCATACACGCCCGTCCGTCCTGCCGGGAAAAAATGCACGAATGCGCGCCTCTCACGCCCTCATCGCCTGTACCGGCTTCAGCCGCCTGATCTTAAAGATCGGATACAACGCCAGGAGGGCAGTGATGATGAAGACCAGCAGCGCCTGCGTGAGGAAAATGTGGGCTTCGAAAATGGCCGGGAAGATGGCCTCGAAGCCGAATTTTTCCATAGCCGCTGCGTAATCGCCGGAAAAGCGAAGCGGGTTGACGTGGAAATACCACACCAGGGGCATGCTGGCCAGGATGCCCAGCAGGGCGCCCAGCAGCCCGAGCATGATGATCTCCAGCCATACGGTAAATGCCAGTTGCCAGCGGTGCATACCGATGGAAATGAGCACCCCGAATTCGTATTCCCGTTCTTTCGACATCATCAGGATGGTGCCGAAAATGCCGAAAGCGATGATGAGGTAGAGGATGACGTATACGATGACGTTGCCGGCGCTGTCCACCGCTTTAGCCTCCACCAGGTCGGGCAGCATATCCTTCCAGTCCATTACTTCGTAGGCGGAGGTATCCAGTTTCTGGTACAGCGACTTCAGGGCGGGTTTGATGTCGTCCTGATCGTCGAGTTTCAGGGCCAGGGAAGTTACAAGGCCGTTGGCGCCATAAAAGTACTGCGCTACGGGCAGGGGCAGGTACACCATCTGTTTGTTCAGTTCCGGCGAGCCGAAATTGGCCATCCCCTTGATCGGATACTTGCCGGCGGCATTGACGCCGTGGTACCCCTGGCTGATCAG
>JAGFJD010000384.1 GCA_024102975.1 Phaeodactylibacter sp.
GGACATTTTGGGGGCTACTTGTGTAAAGGTGTGAAAGTGTAAACGTGTAAATGATTGGGAGCCAATTTCTTTTACACCTTTACACGCTTACACTTTTACACGGGCCAGAAAATGTCTAGTGGTGTGCATGAGGTGCCAAAATGCCTGTAGCCACCAAGACACGAAGACACGAAGACCCGCAAAGGCTTAGTGCCGCCTTTGTGCCTTCGTGTCTTCGTGGCGAAAAACCAGATAGCAACAAAAAATTATAAAAAAACTGCCACCCCTCTCCCCCACCCTCTGTCCAATGATGGAAATTAAAAATTCGAAACCTATCGCTCAAACTTCGACGCTCTTTTAACTCATTTTCTCAAACCATGAAAACCATCACACGTATGAAGTACGTCATGTTCCCGCTGGCGCTGGCCGGCCTGTTGTTTACCGCTTCCTGCAACAAGGACGACGAAAATTCCACGCCGGACAAGACCGGCCTGCTCACCGCCCACAGCTGGGTGCTGCAGGACCTCACCGTCAGCCCTGCCTACGACTGGTTCGGCGACGGCAGCCCAATCACGGACATCTACGCCCTCTTCCCGGTTTGCGCTCAGGACGACTACACCACCTTCCACAGAGACGGCAAAGCCGCCTTCAACGAAGGCGCCAAAAAGTGCTTCGCTTCCGACCCCCAGGAAAGAACCGGCACCTGGGCCTGGCAGGACGGCGAAACCGCCGTGTCCGTCACTGAAAACGGAGAAACCGAGAAGTGGAAGGTCACTAAACTGACGGCGACAGAGCTGGTAGCTGAGTTTGCCGTCATCGAGGAAGGCGTAACCTATACTTTCACTTCCAGTTACCGTAAGAAGTAAGTCGCCTGTAGCGAGCCACAGTTGTACCCGTTTGATTCTAGTGCTACTTAGATCACGTTTCGTTCGCGAGAGGCTATAGCCTCGATGCGGCATAATTTGCAAGTCTCCCGACTTGCATAAGCCGCAAAAGATATTGATTTACGCCAGTCGGAGACTGGTCAGTTTTTACGCATCGAGACACAGTCTCTCGCGAACGTCCCGATTTTTTGGTAGGGAAATATGCCTAACTACTTAATACTACTCGCACCGACACGATTTAAAAACCTTAAAATCTGAGACAATGAATCAACCACCCAGAGTATCGCTCGTCGCCACCCCGCACAAGGGCATTCGCAACTTCCTATCCCAACTGTCCCTGCAGGCAGGGTCTGTTGATTTTTCCGACCGGGAAGCAGTGGAAGCACTGAAGCAGCGATTCGAAGAAATCTGCGTCCTGCTGGAAGAACACGCCGCCTCCGAGAACAACTTCATCCTTCCCGCCCTCGAAGCCCGCGTGCCCGGCAGCGCCGCCCACGACGAGGCGGACCACGAAGAGCTGCACCAGCTCCAGGACAGCCTGCTGGCCCAGTTGAACCGCATCCTCGACGGCAACCTTACCGGCCAGGAAGCCCGGCAGTTGGGCTATGCTTTCTACCAGGGCCTGAGCCGCCTCCATGCCAGCCACCTGGAACACATGCTGGAGGAAGAAACCGTCACCCAGGTGCTGATGTGGCAACATTTTACCGATGAGGAAATGATGCAAATCCACGGGCAGGTCATCAGCAGCATTGCACCCACTGTCATGTTCGCCTGGATGAAATACATCCTGCCGGCACAAACTCCCGATGAGCGCCTCCAACTGCTCGGCGGCATGCAGGCCAGCGCACCGGCACCTTTCTTCCGGCAGGTGCTGGGCGTAGCCAGGGAAACGCTGCCGGTATCCGCCTATATCCAGCTGGAGGCCGGTCTGACGAGCGCTGTGGCTGGCTGAGAGCTGTTGTCTGTTGTCCGTTGCCACTGATGCCAGATTCACTCATTCACCATAAAATTAAAATCAAGAACAATGAAGTCACCCATGTTTTACAGGCTGTTGCTCGGCATTGCCGCCCTCGGCCTTTCTTTTACTTCCTGCAAAAAAGACGATGAACAGCCCTCGCCTATCCAGGAGCAGGAGGGATTCTTCTACGGCGAGAAGGCCGCCCTCGGGCAGTCGGAAACCCAGACTTACGTCCGGATAGGGGACGACGGCGCGCCGGTGGAAGCAGGCATCATTGTGCCGGAAGCTGCCATGACCAGCCTGGACACCCACGCCGTCATGCTGAGCCTGGATTTACCCGCCAAAGCAAAGAGCCTGACCGCCTACCAGCACATGATGTTCGACTGGATGCCGCACGGGCACGAGCCAGCAGGGGTTTTCGACAAACCACACTTCGACCTGCACTTCTACTACACTACCGAGGCCGAACGCATGGCGATCCAGGCCACCGACACGGTCCAGTTCATGAAACCGGTCGAAGGCGGCTACATCCCCGCCCCCTACATCAACATCGGCGGCGTGCCGCAGATGGGGGCCCACTGGATCGACCCCACCGGGTCGCCCTTCAACGGAGAACCGTTCACCTCGGTGCTCATCTATGGCTCTTACGACGGAGAGGTGACTTTCCTCGAACCCATGATCACCCGGCAACACATCGAACAGGAGAAGACCTTCCAACTGCCTGTCCTGCAGCCGGATCAGTTCCCGGAAGGAGGCAAATACTACCCGACGGTTTATGGCGTGGAATATGACGCTGCCCGCAAGCAGTACCGCCTGTATGTCGGCGGCTTCCTGAAAAATTAAAAAGAGTAATGGAGTTTTATTGATGACTATCGAGCGCATCGGCGCCTGTGCGCCGGCGCTCTTTTGCATGCAGAACAGAAGCCCCATAACACCTCAATACCTGCCCTGACGAAGGGAAGTGCCATAACACCGCCATACCATAATGCTATGAAATCTTATCTGTTTGTTGTCGCCCTGCTCATCCTGTATACCCTTGGATGCAGAGGGAAAAAAAACAACCCTTTCCGCCCCGAAGCCCTCTCCCGCCACCAATGGGAACTGGTGCGCTACGCATCCGGAACCGGCCAGACCAACCCCATCGAGGGCAGCCGCATCACCCTGCGCTTCGAGGGCGATTCGCTGCGCGGCCAGGCCGGCTGCAACGAATACTTCGGCAACTGGGAATACCGGAGCTACGACTATCTCGCCGTTTCCGGCCAGATCGGCACGACGGAAATGCACTGCGACGGGCTGATGAAGCAGGAAGCCCTTTACCTGAACATCCTTTCGCAGGCCTCCACTTTCATTGCCAACGACACGCTCCTGCAGCTGAGCGGGCCCGCCGGCTTCCTGGTGTTTGCCCCTGCCGGCCCCGACGGCGCGCCGCCCGAACCGTCCCGGCAGTTCCTCGCCGGCTATTTCCTGGCGGGCAATGAGGCGAGTATTTTTCGGGACTGCGCCGACACTACTGTGGTTTTCTGGCTGGAGGACGAGACGAATACGCTGGACAGCCTCTACCGGGCCGCTTCCGGCGGACAGGAGTACCAACCTGTGTATCTGGAGATCGAGGCCCGCAAGCTGCCCCGGCTGGGCCTGGGTTATGCTTCGGAGTATGACGGGCTGATAAAGGTGACGCGTATAAGGAAAGTTGCTCTGCCTGATCCGGAAGATGCCTGTTTTCGGGGGATGACATGGGGGTAAATACAAACGGGCCACTTTCAAGTGGCCCGTCCTAAAAAAATTTACTTCGGTTAGTTGGGGGCTGAAGCCAGGGGAATCAGCTCTCGAAAGCCTCATTCCATTGCTGCTCAATGTCATTCATCGATTTCCGGATATCAGCTTTCACTTCCTGCCAGTTGCTTTTGACATTCTCGCCGAGGCGGTTCAGTTCCTGGCTAAGTTCTTTGTTCCAGGCCTCGAGTTGGTTGATTTGCTGGCGGATTTCTTCGGCAGCCTCGCCGGAAGCGGTATTCAATTGTGTTTCGAGGTTTTCGACTTTGGCATCGATGTCCCTACGCATCTCTTCAATATCGGCACGAAGTTCTTCCTGCTCGGTGCGGAAAGCGTCGGCTACTTCTTCGGCGGCTTGTTCCATATCCTCTGCGGCTTTGTCTGCCGTAGAATTGTTGTTGTTGCAGGAAGACAGGCCCGCCAGGCTGAACAGCGCCAGAGCAAGGACCCATAAATTCATGGTTTTCATGTCGTTAAAATTTAATTAACTGGTTACTAAAATTGGTTTCAGGTAATGGTTAGTCATAAAAATCAGTTGGTTCAATGTCATCAGCAGGTTCGGGCTTTTCATTTCCTACCTTTGCCGGCCTGATGCGGGCGAAGTATACCTGAAGGCCGATGGAGAAGTCGACCTGGTTGGTATAAGTCTGCGTACTGGTATTGATATCATTAAAGATAATCTCAGCATTGCTGCGCGCCCAGTTATATTTCAGCTGGGCCTCTATGCCGATAGCGTCATTGGACAGGATGGTAAAGCCGGGGCCAATGCCTATAGCAAGCACATCGTTGGAAACCGTCTGGCTCACCCCATCAATCGACACCTGGCTTTCGGAGCTGCCGAAACCTGCTGTAGCTTCCAGGAAGAAGGCTTTATCCTGCCCGACCGGAAGGTATACGCGGGTAAAGGGGCCGAACAGCAAATCGCTGTCGTAGGATTTTTCATAACCTGTATTGGGGTCGTTGATGTCTTTAGGCTCGCGAAGCCGGTTCAGTGTATAATCCATACCGATGCCCAACGTCCACCGGTCCAGCAGGAAATACCCCACCGCCGGGGCGATGTTGAACTGGGTCGTCCGGGCCCCTTCGTTATTGACCGACACGCCTTCCGCTTCCACATCCACCGAGGATTCAGCGGCGGAAAAGCCCAGGGTGCCGCCCATCATGAAGTTGCCCTGGCTGAAGGGCTGAGCCAACATGGATAAAGGAAAAACCAGGGTTAGAACGGACAGAAATATCAATCTGAGTGTCATTTCAAGGAGTTTATTTTCACGGTTTCGAAAACACGCGACACAGCATGCCAGAAACGCTTTAACACAGCATAATAAACTGATTAACAAAAGTTTATTGCATTAAATTCACTTATAAAACTCCTCCACCCGCCTTCGTGTTCGCTCGTCCGGCACCTTATTTGCTGAAGCACCCCGGGCATAATTATCTCCTCCAGGCTAAATAACTGCCCGTCAGGCTAACCAAACCAAGAACGAGGTACAGGACGGCCCTCTGCTGCCCGGATTCATTCTGGGCAGACAATTCCATCCCCAGCACTTCCAGGCTGGCGGAAGCTTCCTGGTAAGTATTGACCGCCAGGACGATCAAAACAATGCCGGCTATCAAAAGGAGGATGGCCATTAGTTTCTTCATCATGTGAATTGGTTTTGTTCAGTTCTTAAACTCAAAAAAACTTTCTCATGTTCGATCGCTTACTTTTTCGCAGACGGCGCGATCGTATCTTTCCCGGAAGGATTGGCAGCCGGAAAAAGCCAGGGAGAAATTTGTCCGGGCTATCCGCCTCAAAGGCCGCACCCTCGAATTTGTGCAAACCGGAGATCAGGCGGAAAGATTTTGACTGAATGGCAGGCTCATTGAACATATAGCTTTTCCGAAAGGTTTTTTAAATATGGACTGCATACTCACAATTGCTTCCGCAAAGTCAGGATAACAGACACCTCTCTACTAAACCAAAATACAATCGCAATGAGCAAAAACAGAAGATTTTTCGGACTTGGGCTTATAGCCGGCGCCGCAATCGGATACTGGTTAAATACGGAAAAAGGCAAAGCCTTCCGGAAGGATGTCGCCACCATGGCCGGCGAATACAGCGATGAGTTGTCCGCTCTGGCCAAAGAGAACGCGCTCCGGCTGTCGGACAATCTGGCCACTGCCATGAAAGACGGCCAAAGCTGGGTGAGCGGTGCCAGGGGCACGCTCAAGAATTCCATTCACGAGCTGGCCAACACTGCTGAACACAAGGTGGACGACCTGGCCGAAAAGCTGGAAACCGGGCTGGGAAAAGCCCGCGAAAAGGTGAAGGAGAATACCTCCAGGCTGGAGAATGGGAAAGGAGAAAAAAAGTGACAGGCAATACTCCGGCTTGGCATCCTGGTTTGCATTAAGGAGAAAATCCCTGTATTTTTGAAAAAAGATCAAGATGAATGACAACCTGATCATAATGGGAATTAACGCGCCCCGACAGCACCAGGCTATCATTACCCAGCTCATTTATGAACTTGCCAAGCTTTATAAAGAAGGGAAAACATCACTCTTTCCTCTTCCGGAAACCATGATCGATGAAAGCCAGACCAGCCCGGTGCCGGATGTGATGGTCGTAGAACCAACCAGCGGGTTGACCAAAATGATTATTGAAGTGACCCATACTCAAGGGGTAAAAAAGGACTTAAAAAAACTGAAGGATTTAATGGCTGACTACGACGTGCCGGAGGGTTTTGTCTACGATTATAAGCTAGATGCCTGGTACCGGTGTGAAACGGGGCGGGAAAACGTCGATGAAGATAGCTACAGCCGGGCCGTGAAACAGGACCTTAGGCTGATGCTGGATACGAAAATTGAATTTTGACAGACAAGACATCCTTTGCCCGCCTGAACGAACAAAGGGCGCAACCGGAAATCCGGCTGCGCCCTTTACTTTTGCGCCTGCCTGTAGCCAGGCCGGGGCTATTCTATTCTTCCTCCTCGCCGGCTCCGGCGGCGGTTGCAGCCGTAGCGGCCGTAGCGGCAGCGGCAGCTTTCTGGCTACCCCCTCCGCCCCCACGGCGGCGGCGGCGGCGGCCCCCTCCGCCCTGGCTCTTGCCGGCGGTATATATCTCGTTGAAGTCAACAAACTCGATCATGGCCATTTCCGAAGCGTCGCTGCGGCGGAAGCCGGTCTTGATCACGCGCACGTAACCGCCCGGGCGATCGGCAACTTTGGGGCCGACTGTTTCGAAAAGTTCGTGTACCGCCTGCTTGTTCTGCAGGTAGCTGAAAACGACGCGGCGCGAATGGGTCGTATTATCTTTGGATTTGGTCACCAGGGGTTCGATGTAAGTGCGCAGGGCTTTCGCCTTGGCCAGGGTCGTGTTGATGCGCTTGTGGGTGATCAGCGCAGTGGCCAGGTTGCGCATCAGCGCTTTGCGGTGGGCTGACTTGCGGCCGAGGTGGTTGAGCTTCTTTCCGTGTCTCATTTTAAATCGAATTTGCTTCGCAACACCAGATCACCGGCGCGCCGCAGGGCGCTGAACCGCAGGCAGGTTCCGGCTCGGTGAACGGTTATTGCAGGGTTAACAATAATAGCCTGCTGAAACGAAAAATTTACCCGCCCGGAAAATCCGGCAAGCGCGGGTAAATTTTTCGTAATAAACTATTCTTCGTCCAGTTTGTATTTGGACAGGTCCATGCCGAAGGTCAGCCCCTTGTCCTGGAGCAGCTCTTCGATCTCGACCAGGGATTTCTTGCCGAAGTTGCGGAACTTCAGCAGTTCGTGCGTATCGTATCTGACCAGTTCCGCCAGCGTATTGATCTTGGCCGCCTTGAGGCAGTTATAGGCGCGGACGGAGAGGTCGAGGTCTTCCAGTGAGGTCTTCAGCAGCTTGCGCATGTGGAGGATGTGCTCGTCCACGATATTTTCTTCGCGGCTGGTCTCGTCGTCAAACTTGATGTTCTCGTCCGTGATCAGCATCAGGTGCTGGATCAGGATGCGGGAAGCCTCTTTGATGGCGTCTTCCGGGTGGATGGTGCCGTCGGTTTTGACGTCGATGGTCAGTTTCTCATAGTCCGTACGTTGGCCCACACGGGTATTTTCCACGCGGTAGGCTACGTTTTTGATCGGGGTGTAGATGGCGTCGACCGGGATGACGCCGATGGGGGCATCTTTGGGCAGGTTTTCGTCCGCCGGGACATAACCGCGGCCCTTGGTGATGGTCAACTCCATTTCCAGGTTGACGAAAGGTTCCATCTGGCAGATCAGCAGGTCGGGGTTCATGATCTTGAAGACGTTGGTATGCTCCTCGATGTCTCCGGCGCGGAACTCTTCCTTCCCGCTGATGGTCAGGTACACCTTTTCGTTGGTGATGTCCTCTTCCGTCAGCAGTTGTTTGAGGCGCACCTGCTTGAGGTTGAGGATGATCTCGACGACATCTTCGACGACGCCGCGGATCGTAGCGAATTCGTGTTCGACGCCGGCGATCCGCACGGCAGAAATGGCAAAGCCTTCCAGGGAGGAAAGCAGCACTCTGCGCAGGGAGTTGCCGACGGTTTGGCCGAAGCCCGGTTCAAGTGGTTTGAATTCAAAAAGCCCTTCAAAGTCATTGGCTTTTTGCATTACGATCTTGTCAGGCTTCTGGAAATTTAAAATGCTCATATATTGAACTGTGTCTTTGAAAAGGAATAAAGCCGATGCAATCGGATAAAAAACGTCGCTCTTTAACACGACTAAGGGCGGCTTGCTTACCGTTCGAAAGCCAGCCACCTCAGATTGACGTGATTTACAAAGCCCGGATTCGTGGTTTTCTCATGATCCTTCAGGCCGGTATAAATGGCTTTTGACAGCCTGTCCTCCAGGCTGTCAAAAGGGAATTTTATTTTGAATACAATTCGACGATCAACTGCTCGTTGATCTTTTCCGGTATCTGGTCGCGCTCCGGGTAGCTGAGGAATACGCCCTGCATCTTATCCGGGTTGAACTCCAGCCAGGGGAACTTGCGCACGTCGGATTTGCCGCCAACGCTGTCTTTGACCACCTGCAGCCCCTGGGATTTGCCGCGGACGGAGACGATGTCTCCGGGGCGCAGTTCGTAAGAAGGCACGTTGGTCAGTACGCCGTTCACGGTGATGTGGCGGTGGGAGACGAGCTGGCGGGCTGCCCGGCGCGTCGGTGCCAGGCCGAGGCGGAAAACGGTATTGTCCAGGCGGGCTTCCAGCATCTGCAGCAATACCTCCCCGGTGACGCCCAGCTTGCTGTTGGCCTTTTCGAACAGGTTGCGGAACTGCCGCTCCAGCACGCCATAGGTATACTTTGCCTTCTGCTTTTCCATCAGCTGCAGCGCATAATCGGACTTCTGCCTTCTCCGGCGGGTGTTCCCGTGTTGCCCGGGAGGGTATTTCTTGCGTTCGAAGTGCTTATCGAATCCGTATATCGATTCGCCGAATGCTCTGGATTTTTTTGTCTTTGGACCTGTATATCTCGCCATTGGAGAACTTATTTTTGATCGCTATAAATAATTAAACCCTTCTGCGCTTGGGCGGACGGCAGCCGTTGTGCGGAACCGGCGTCACGTCTTTGATACGCGTTACTTTAATGCCGGCCACGTCGATTGCGCGAATAGCCGCTTCCCGGCCCGAGCCAGGCCCTTTCACGTGGACCTCGGCAGTCCGCAGGCCCGCTTCATAGGCAGCGCGGGCAGCTTCGGTGGCCGCGATCTGGGCGGCGTAGGGTGTATTCTTCTTGGAGCCGCGGAAACCGGCCTTGCCGGCGGAAGACCAGGAGATAACCTGCCCTTTCTTATTGGTCACAGAAATGATGATGTTGTTGAAGGTGGCTTTGATGTAAGCCATCCCTTCGGCATCCACCCGTATGTTCCTCTTTTTGACTTTTTTTTGCTTGGATGATCTTCCCTTTGCCATGGATCAGATTATTGATTTATTGGTTTGCCAATACAGCGGACGGGGCGCCCGGAGCGGCCGTCGTGTACAGCGCAAATGGTTACTTGGTTGCCTTCTTCTTGTTTGCGACCGTCTTGCGCTTGCCCTTGCGGGTACGGGCGTTGGTGCGGGTGCGCTGGCCGCGAACGGGCAGGCCCTTGCGGTGGCGCAGGCCCCGGTAGCAGCCAATGTCCATCAGGCGCTTGATGTTCATCTGTACTTCAGAACGGAGTTCCCCTTCCACCTTGTACTCCTCGGTGATGATCCGGGCGATCTCCCGGACGTTCTCATCCGACCAGTCCTGGACTTTGATGTCCTCATCGATTCCTGCCTTGGCCAGGATCTTACTGGCATTGGAGGGGCCTATTCCGAAGATATAGGTCAGGCTTACAACCCCGCGCTTGTTTCTGGGCAAGTCAACACCTACTATACGAGCCATTTTGAATTTGTTGTTTATTCTTTTGAATGACAGTCCCGGCAAGCCAATGCTAGCCCTGGCGCTGCTTGAACTTCGGGTTTTTCTTGTTGATGATGTAAATCTTCCCTTTTCTCCTCACGATCTTGCAATCCGAGGAACGCTTTTTTACGGAAGCTCTGACTTTCATGATTGTCGTTTTTCCGGATAATCAAATAATATCCCGATCAGCACGGTGTTACTTGTAACGGTATATGATCCGCCCTCTTGACAAGTCGTAAGGTGACATCTCCACCGCTACCTTGTCCCCGGGTAGTATCCGGATGTAGTTCATGCGCATCTTGCCGGAAATGGTGGCCACGATCTGGTGGTCATTTTCCAGACGGACGCGGAACATCGCGTTGGACAAGGCTTCTTCTATAACACCATCCTGTTTTATCAGGTTCTTTTTGGACATAGCTTAAATTTCGGTGTGCAAAGATAAGGATTTTAAACGTAATTTCATCCTTATTTCATTAAAAATAGACGGGATGAACAGGATAAGGGGGATACTACCGTTTTTTTTTGCAGGATTTACACGATTGACCTGCTTTGGGAACGCTCGCCCACCTGTTTTTTCGGACAGGATTTACACGATTGACAGGTTCCGGAGATGCCTGGC
>JAGFJD010000396.1 GCA_024102975.1 Phaeodactylibacter sp.
CTAGCAGCCTGTCGGAGAACTCCCTGACGCCCCTGTATGCAAGCCTCAGGCAGCTCGGAACCCCGGGCCGTCGGGCTCATTGAGCCGGGGCAGTTGGTTTCAATTTGGGCTGTTGTCGAAGCCCAGCAGGCTTGCCAGCCTTCTGGGGCATGCTTTTTTAGCTATAAACCCGCATTTCGGGCTATTTTTATGCATTTACCAGGACAAAAAGCCTTTTAAGGTTGAATGCGCTGCAAACGAGGAGCCATTCGCCATTAATAGCTACTTCTCCTCTTAAAGAAAACCGGCGGAAGCCCATAATTTCCTTGATAATCCCGAATACGGGCTCTACTGTCATTTTCCGCAGGCGGTAAATAGCGCGCCCTATTTCTGTTTTGAGCTTATGGCTCATTTGCATCGAAGGGGTAGCATGCTCGCCGGGCGGCTCCGGCTCTTGTTTGGCCAATTGTTCGTCCAGCCATTGGTTGTGAGTTTGCTTGCCTACTGCTATATAGGCGTCGACTTCCCGGCTTGCGCAGCCTTGTACGTTGCCTTGGCTAAAATAGCCGTTATCGGCCGCGGCAGTATCCACTTTCCCTAATGCCGGAGGGATCGCATCCAGGACGGAAAGCAGTTCCTGGGTGTCGACGCAATGAGCATTGGCAAAAGCGCCGACGATAAGCATTTGTCCGCATACCGCCGCCTGGGCATTATAACATTGATCGAAGCCATCCGAAGTTTTCATGATCCTGGACTCGGGATCGGTAAAGTTGTATTGGTCCTTGCCTGTAGGCCCTTCTTCCGGGGCTTTAGGCTTTTTCCCGCCAATTTTCCTGCCGCTTTGCCTCTCTTTCTCCTCGCGGGCTTTCATTTTCGCTTCGTATTCTGCCTGTTCCCGCTCGAAACGCTCCTTAGCCCGCTGTTCGATCACCGCTTTGGCTGCCCGGATTTTTTCCAGCCGATCCTCCCGGCGCTGTATCTCTGCTGGTATGTCCAGTTCCTGATCCTCCTGCAGGTCCACCTGTTTGGCTCTCTCCATCAAGCGCTCTACTTCTTCTTTAAATTGCTGCTCCAGGCGTTCCATGTGCTCATAGCTCATCGCGCTGTGTTTAGATGCATTCGCCTGGACCTTTGTGCCGTCTATGTTTACCTGGCCTACCTTTACAAAGCCCAGCGACTGGGCTATCAACAGGATTTGCACAAAACAGGCCCCTATTTGTCCCAGGAAACGCTTGCGGAAATCTGCCAGCGTGTCGTGGTCCGGGTGGAGGTTGCCCGAGATGAACCGGAACGCCACCGAGTCATATGTAGCCTCTTCTATTTTCCGGGAACTGAACACCCCGGTGGCATACCCATAGAAAAGCAGGCCTAACAGCATTCGCGGGTCATAGGGCCGCGGGCCCGAGGGTTTGTACTCCTTATAGAAGGCTGATAAGTCCATTTGTTCCAATATTTCGACCACAAACCGCGCCAAATGCTTTTCTGGCAGCCATTTGTCTATCGAGATCGGCATCAATTGCTCCTTGTTCCGGTCAGGGGTAATGAACTTTCGCATAGCATCCTCTATTTGTGGGCTCAATTTATGCCCTTTATTCCTTCTTCGATCATGGAAGCCCTCTTTTTCGGCCAGCTTCTAGCAGCCTGTTCTCCGACAGGCTGCTAGACGGACAAACCGGGAAAACCTACATATCGGAGGGTTTGCGCCATAGGTAGCAGTACTATGGCAGCAATAGCCCCGCCGGTTATGATGCCGGCCAGCAACAGTAAGAGGTATAAGCCGATGGTATCCATAACCCCTGTTTTGTGCCCTTTAGTTTTGTTGGCCAAAGATCTGTTTTTTGTTGCGCTTCCATAAACAAGACGCAGCCGCCCGCCTGGTTTTTTCAGCCGGCTGAAATAAAAAAAAATTTCGCCTCCCTGAAAAAATCCTGCCCTCAGCTTCATCATATAAATATAAGCGGGAATGAAAGCGTGTGGAATGGAAACCTTTCGGACGTTCAAACAAACAAACAAACCAATGAAGGAACTGCCCAAAATACTCGAATTGCTGAGTGCCCTCCGGCAAGCGAAGCTCGGGTTGTCGCAAGAGCCAATGCCCGGCCCCTGCCCGCCCGGTGAAAAGCAGGGAAAGGAGCCAGCGGCCGAAGAGATGGAGGCCGCCATAGAGCGGTATCACGCTACATTATCCCTGTGGGCTATCGGCTTCTATTATGACAGGGCCGCTCCTCCGCAGGTTCAGCAGTTGGTGAACAGGTTCCTGCTTGGCGCCTCCCACATTGCGCCCTGCGGTTTTTTCAACAGCGAGGCCACCATCATAGATGCCCTGCAACAGCAACTGCAGGCCTTTATTGACAGATGGCTAGAAATATATATTGAAAAATAAACAGCTGCCATGAAAAAAAGAAAATGTAACCCAAAGGAGGCTGGCCATGCCTTTAGCCTGGCCATACAAAGCCCCGGCTCGAACCGCACCTCTTACCCCCATGCCCTGGAAGAAGTACTGCTATGCCTGTCGCCGGCATCGGCCCAGGACCGGCAACTTCTGGCCCAACTAAGAGCTTACGTTTTCCCCGTACCTTGGCAACCCACCCCCTGCCGCCAGGAAATAAGGCAGCGCCTGCGGCAGTCCTTGCCGCCCGAAGGCCGGAAGAAATACCTCGATATCATCCTAACCACTTTAGAAGGCATGAAAGCCATCATAGAGCACTATAAATTGCAGTCGCCCGAAGAGTTGGACAACCACCTGCAAGCCCACAAGGAAATGTTTGGCCGCCTGCTGTTCGAAAAAGGCGGCCGGGCCCAACCGGGCCGCCCCGGCGAAGTGTTTTGACAATAGGCATTATAGACAGTGGCGAAGGCCAGGCTTTGCCCTGCAACGGCAAGGCAGGTAAGGGATATAGGCTTAAATTGGCACATCTTGAAAAAGCAGTTCGGCTGCATCAGGTATTACACAGACGAAAAACTACCAGACACCGAATTCTTTTAACCTTTTCAATATTTCGAGATGTCAACACAAAAGTCAAGCCACGAAAAGGAACGGGACGAGTTCGTCCTAGGCATCTATGGCTCCTGCCATAAGCCACTGTATCTACAAGCTTTCCGCCTTTGCAAGAAGTACGGTTTCGACCCGAGTTTCGCCGACGATGCCCTACAGGAGCTTTACCGGAAACTGCTTTACAAGTACCCGGCCATAGCCGCCAAGTATGAAAAGCATGGGCGCGCCTACCTGTACAAGATATTGCAAAGGGAATTGCTCAGCCTGAAGCGCAAGGACAAGAGCCTCAAGCGCATCTGCGATGTAATAGGCGAAAGGGCGCCCCGGGAAGCAAAGCCTGGGCATTACAGCACAGAAGAGGCCATCGACAGCTTCCTCCGGGACATTGAGAAGCTCGTTTCGGAAGAAGAGCTCGAGACCCTCCGCTACTACCTGGAGGGCTACGCCATGAAGGAGATCGGCGAATTCATGGCGACGAACCCCTCCACCGTGGGCGTGCGCATCCACAGGCTGCGGCGCAGGCTGGAGCCCCACCTGCCGGCTGATTAAACCCCGAGAGGGGGCAAGCTGGTGGACCAGGCTGGTGGTTTAAGCGCTGCTTTTTCAGGCGGCCGTCGGCCCCTTTTTCCCAAGGTTTGACTGCATCTCGGAAAGGAAAATACCGTAATTGAAACACGAAGTAAATAATGGAAACACGTCAAGCTCCCCTCACCCTGTTCGATCCTACTCCGCAGGATGAGGTTCAACACGAGGTACTGCGCGTACCGGAGGTGGCTGAACTGATCCGGGCCCTCATGCCCGGCCTGCTCAGCCAGAACGAACAAACTGCCTCGCTACTGGACAGGATCCACCGTTACCTGTTTGCACAGAGGAAGCTAAAAGACACTGTATTGGAGCGGCAATTGCCCCCGGAGCTTTATACTGCCCTGTATGGCCTGAAAGCCCTGATCAAGGAAAACGGGCTTTCCAAGGCCCAGCTGATACTGGAAAACAACAAACAACGCTTTGCTGCTTTCCTCGATGAAGAACTGAAGGGTTAACCGGATTTTTTTGTATAACGCTCTTTGTCAAAGCCGCCTGCGGGCGGCTTTTTTACCTAAATGGCGGCCTCCAAACAAGTTCTCAAGCTACAGCGAACCCAGTATCTTCCCTGACGAAAGGCGCATGGAAGCCAAGGACGATGTCAATTTTGGGGATCCCTTTTTCCAGGAGCTTTTCCGCGACAGCCACGTCTGTGCCGTCGTGTTGCACCCACACCTTGCCGTCGCTGGCGACATCGATGTGGAGGTAACAGCCGTAGACCCTTTCGGAGCCTCTCCACCCATTGGAAAACAAAAGGTAGTGGCCGCCCTCTTCGTCTTTGATCACCTGGGTCTGGACCGGAGAATCCGGCTTGGCCCCAAGCTGTGCCATTTCTTCTATAAGCTCTCTGGCTATCGCCTTATATTTTTCTATTTTTCCCATACTCTGACAATATCGTGATACTTACCCTTTGCACTCATAGAAAGCAAGCTAATGACCTTTGAAAATACATTTTTTTTATTGGGAGCGCAAATAACCTTATGACATTTAATACCCCAATGAAAGAATTCCCCCTTCAGCTCCGTCATAATACTGAAAGCACGAATTTTCTCACCCAATAACGCCAAAGCCATGGACAAGAAGACGCGCCAGCGCCACCAGCACGACAAAGCCGTATTTTGCAGCATCCGCAGCATCCGCTCCCTGTGCAGCCTGCTGCGGACGGACCAGCGCCGCCTGCTGCTGCTGGCCCGGCAGCCCCCCTACAAAGTATTCACCGTGCCCAAGAAAGACGGCGGCGAACGGCAGATCGAAGCCCCCGGCGCCGAGCTCAAGAAGGTGCTCGGCCGGCTCAACCGCTACCTGCAAAGCGTATATTATTTTGAAAAATCCAGCGCTGCTTACGGCTTCATCGTCGGCGTGCTGAACGACGACGACCGCCGCAACGTCGTGACCAACGCCCGCAAGCACGCCGGCCGGCCCTACCTGCTGAACGTCGACCTGATCGACTTCTTCCACGCCATCAAACGCGAGCAGGTAGTAGCGATTTTCCAGGGGCAGCCCTTCAAGTTTGGCAAAGACTTGCCGGACCTGCTGGCCGACCTGGTGACCTACCAGGGCCGCCTGCCTATGGGCACGCCCACCTCTCCCGTGCTGTCCAACTTTGCCTGCCGCGAGCTGGACGAGCAGCTCTCCGCCTTTGCCGGAGACATGCTCTGGGCGTACACCCGCTACGCCGACGACATGAGCTTCTCCTCCCGCCAGCCCATCGGCGCCGACAAAGTAGACACCGTGCGGGCCATTGTCGGGAAAGCCGGCTTCGAAGTCAACCAGCGCAAGCTGAAAACCTACGGCCCCGAAGACGACAAGATCGTCACCGGATTGCTGGTCACCGACAAAGTCACCCTCGCCCCCGACTACCTGCCCAGGCTGGACGAAGACATCCGGCAGCTGCACAACGTCCTGCTGATCCAGAACGAGCAGGGGCAGCTGGCCACCCGCTGGGTCGAGCAGTTCAAGAAGAACATCATGGGCCGCCTCAACTTCGCCGGCTTCGTGCTTAAGCGCAACGACGAGCGGTACATCGATTTGAAGGACGCCTACTATACGGCGATCAACCCGCCGCAGGAGGATTTCGGGGCGGTGAGCTGGCGGGGGTTCCCGTATAACCTGTAGGCGTGTGGAGTGAGTGAGTGAGTGAGTGAGTGAGTGAGTGAGTGAGTGAGTGAGTGAGTGAGTGAGTGAATGAGTGAATGCTGCTTCCGTTCAGTAACCTTAAAAACAAAACAACCATGCAACTCGTACTCGACACCAAAGGGTTGGAAGTCACCAGGAAAGACGGCGTCTTCCACGTCAAGGGCGCCAAAGGCAGCAAAGCCATCAGCCCTGCCAAGCTGGACAGCATCGCCATCACCGCCAACGTGATGATCAGCTCCGGCGCCATCGCCCTGGCCATCCAGCACCAGGTGCCCATCCTCGTCTTCGACCGCATCGGCAAGGCCAAAGCCCGGCTGTGGAGCCCCTATTTCGAGAGCATCGCCACCCTGCGCCGCATGCAGGCCCGCTTTGCCGAGAGCCCCGAAGCCATGGCCTGGATGCTGGAGCTGTTTGCCCTCAAGACCGAAGCCCAGGTAGACAACCTCAAATACCTGCGAAACCGCCGCAGCGTGCTGGACCTCGCCCTGGGGCAGCCCATCAGCTACCTGCGCCGCAAGAGCCGCGGGTTCGACGAATTCCGGGACAAGCTGCCGGAGGAGTGCCGCCAGCAGGTGATGGGCGTAGAAGGCACCCTGGCCCGCATCTACTGGCAGGCCGTCGGCAACTCCCTGCCCGGCCGCTACGCCTTCCAGGGCAGGAGCCGCCGGCCCGCCAAAGACATCTTCAACGCCGGCATCAACTACCTCTACGGCATGCTCTACACCGTAGTAGAAGGCGCGCTGTTCGCTGTCGGGCTGGACCCCCACCTCGGCATCCTGCACGCCGACGAGCACAACAAGCCCACCCTCGCCTTCGACCTCATCGAGCCTTTCCGCCCCTGGGCCGACCGCCTGCTGATCGAGCTGTGCATGGACAAGCAGCTCAAGGAGTCCTTTTTTGCCAAGAACCAGTATGGCATTTTCCTCAACAAAGAAGGCAAGGCGTTCATCATCCCCGTGTTCAACGACTACCTGCGCAGCACTACCACCTACCTGCACCAGGAATCTACGGTGAAGAACCACATCTACTTCACGGCAGGGCGGCTGGCGCAGCGGATCCGGGCGGTGATGGAGGGGTGAAGGGGCAGGAAGGGGCAGGTTGATATGGCTGAATTGTTAACCCAGGTTCGATATGTGACCCCCAACTGCTGTTCGCTTTTCGCTGTTCGCTGTTCGCGCATGCGGGGCCCTCCTCGGGCAAGCGAATTCCGAACCGCTGAATTTTAACCGGCTTGCAGAGACGGTACCGAACTGCCGAAGTTGGGGGCTACCAGTCGAACTTGGGTTAAATGGTTATATTGTTAGCCCGTCGGCTCCTGTCAATCCTGAAATCCTGTCATCCTGTCCCATGCAGCAATTATCCCTTCGCGTTCCAGCCCCGCGATCCTGTTAATCCTGCAATCCTGTTATCCTGTCCCATGAAACAATTGTCTCTTTTCGACGACGAGCTATACAGCAGCATCCGCCAAATCCTCGGGCGGAGCGAGCGCCCCCGCCTGGGCGCGCAGGCGGCACCGGCGCAGGGCAAGGCGCCGCCCGATCCCCGCGCCTACTGGCTCGTTGGGCGGCTGTTGGCCCTGGAAGGCAAAGTAACCAGGGAGGGCGCAGCCAGGGCAGCCCGGGAGCTGGCCCGCCGGCTAAAGGAGGATTTCGGCGGCCGTTACCCCCCTGCCAAGCTGCGGCAGATGCACGAGCTCTACCAAGCCTTCCCCGAGCAAGGCGCCCTGCGGCCGGAGCTGTCGTGGGCGCACTACCAGCAGCTGCTGAAGGTAAAGAACCCTCAAGCCCGGAGCTTTTACCTCCAGGAAGCGGCAGGCAACAGCTGGAGCGCCCGGGAGCTGGCGCGGCAGGCAGCGTCCCATTACTACGAGCGCCAGCAGTCGCCCGGCGGCCCGGTAAAGGGGCACTTCGTGCTGGAGTTCCTGGGGCTGGAAAGCGAAGGGCGCCTGCAGGAAAGCAAGCTCGAAGAAGCCCTGCTGGACAAGCTGCAGCAGTTCCTCCTGGAGCTGGGCAAAGGCTTCGCGTTCGTCGGCCGCCAGAAGCGGGTGGCGGCAGCCTCCGGGCGGCCGTTCTACGTCGACCTGGTGTTCTACCATTACCTGCTCAAGTGTTTCGTGGTGGTGGACCTCAAGGCCGGCGAGCTCACCCACCGCGACATCGGCCAGATGGACCTATACGTCCGCCTGTGCGACGACAAGTGGCGGGGCGAAGGCGACGGCCCGACGCTGGGCATCATCCTCTGCGCGCAGAAGGACCAGTCGGCGGTGCAGTACTCGGTGCTGAAGGAGAGCCGGCAGTTGTTTGCCTCTACGTACCAGCTGTACTTGCCTACGGAGGAGGAGCTTACGGAGCGGCTGGGGCTGGAGGTGCGGGAGGCGGTGGCGGCGGGGTGGTAGGAGGAGGGGATTTTTATTTACAAAAATACAATGAGCAAGTCAAAGGTTTTATCTTGAGCCAGCAAAAGAGGAACCAAAAGCCATTCAGTAACTCTGTTCCTGACCACCAGCTGCCCCTCACTCAAACAAATACTCAAGATCCCCCCGGCTCCAGCTGGCCTGGCCCACCTCCCCGATAATATCCTCTGCCAGTTGCGATTTTTTCTCCTGCAGGCGGAGTATTTTCTCCTCGATGCTGTCCAGGGTGATGAATTTGATGGCAATGACGTTTTTGTCCTGCCCGATGCGGTGGGCGCGGGCGATGGCCTGCTGCTCGGTGGTGGGGTTCCACCAGGGGTCGAGGATGAAGACGTAGTCGGCGGCGGTCAGGTTGAGGCCCGTGCCGCCCGATTTGATGGAAACGAGGAAGGGCTGCACGTCGGGGTTTTCCTGGAAGGCGCGGATGGCGTCTTCCCGCTGTTTGCTGTTCTGGCTGCCGGTGAGCCAGGCGTAGGGCAGGCGGTGGGTTTCGAATTCCTGCCGGTACAGCTCCAGGTGTTTGACGAAAGAGCTGAAGATGAGCGCCTTGTGGCCGCCCCGGCGCACCACGTCCCAGTGTTCCATGACGTCGTTGAACTTGCCGCTTTCTTTCTCGTAATTTTCCACTGCCATTTTGGGATGGTTGGCCAACTGCCGCAGTTTGGTCAGGGACTGCAGCACCTGGAAGCGGAATTTGGGGTTGTTGCCGTCGAAGTTGTCCAGCAGGAAATTGCGGGCGGCGGACTTCTCCCGCTCGTACAGGCGCTTCTGCTCCGGCGCCATCTCGGAATAGAACAGCTTGACGGTCAGCTCCGGCAGGTCCTGCGCCACTTCCTCTTTGGTGCGGCGCAGCAGGTAGGGGGCGGCCAGGCGGCGCAGGCTGTTTTTCTTTTCCTCGTCGTCGTGCTTCTCGATCGGCGTGATGAATTCCCGTTTGAAAAAATTGTAGCTGCCGAGCATGCCGGGGTTGATGAACTGCATCTGCGCCCAGAGGTCGGAGAGGGAGTTCTCGATGGGGGTGCCGCTGAGAGAAACTTTATGGCGGGCCGACAGTTCGTTGATGGCTTTGAATACTTTGCTGTCCTTGTTTTTGATCTGCTGGCTTTCGTCCAGCACGATGTACTCGTATTCCAGCTGTTTCAGCAGCGCTGTGTCGCGCAGGGCAGTCTGGTAGGTGGTCAGGATGACGTCGAAGCGCCGGAGCAGGCGCTGGTCGTCGTAGCGTTTGGGGCCGGCATGGCGGTATACCTGCAGGGAGGGAGCGAATTTGCGGAGTTCAGCTTCCCAGTTGAACACCAGCGAGGCGGGCAGGACGATCAGGGCGTTCAGGGGTTTCAGGAAATCGTGGTCGGCGGGCGGCTCGAACAGGCCGAGCTGGCGGCTGCCGGCAGGCGGGGATTCCTGTTGTTGTTCCCGTTGCTCTTTGGCGTGAAGCAGGGCGGCGATGGTCTGCAGGGTCTTGCCCAGGCCCATGTCGTCGGCCAGGCAGGCGCCCAGTTCGCTTTCATAGAGCTGCACCAGCCATTTGACGCCTTCCAGTTGGTAGGGGCGCAGGCTGGCCTTCAGCAGGGGGGAGGGCCGGAAATCGGCCAGGCTTTCGCTTTCTTCCAAAATTTCGGCCCCTTCCTGAATGCCTATTTCGCTCAGCAGGGTATACTGGCTTTTGGCCAGGCGGAGATTGTCTTTTTCCCGTTTGCCAAACTGAAAAACGGACTTGTAGCGGGCCATCCATTCCTGGGGGATGACAAAAACGGCTCCGTTGGGCAGGGGATAAAGCCGGTCGCCCTCCCGGATGTTTTTAGCCAGGGCAATGAACGGGAAAGAAAACGTGCCGACGGTAACCGTCCCCTGGAGGTCGAACCAGTCGTTGTGTTGCACGGTATCTAACTGAAGTCCAGGCTTGTGCAGGCAGGCAGTTTTGCCATCAATTTCCGGTTCGCCCACCGCAAACCCGGCCGCTTCCAGGGCGGGCCGTTGTTCGCCGAGCCATTCGAGCAAAAAGTAGGGGTCTCCGGTTTGCTCCGCAGGTTGGAAATAACTGCCGGAATTGTTTTCCAGGCCGAATGCCGGCAGTTTATCCAGGAAAGCCTTCTCGGCTTTGGGGTCTCGCACTACCTGCACGATGCGCACCTCTTCGCCGTCGCCGAATTCGAGGGTGGTGCGCTTGTCTTTTTTGTCGCTCCAGTTGAAAGCAACGCCGGCATACTGCATCCGCACGGCAAGTACCCAGTGGTTGTTGAACAGGTCCTGGACGGGTTCCAGCCGGCAGCTTTCCAGCTTTTCGTGCTGCACGACGTCGAAGCCTTCCGCTTCGATATCGGCCCGGGCGGCCACCTTGAGGATGAATTTCTGGAAATAGGTTTTCACCGATTTCTGCGGGATGACGACCTCTTCCTTTTTCCGGAAGGGCTTGACCATGTTGCCGTTGATCTCGGGCGCCCGGTACAACCGGTAATCGACGAACAGCCAGGCGGGGTTGTTGGTGATGGGAACCACGTCCCGCGCGTGGACCGGCCAGGCCCCTTTTTCGTCGGCCAGTTGCAGGCGGTAGCGCACGCCGTCGTTTTCCCTGGCGAAGTACAGCCGGGGTTCGAGCGGCGCTTCCCGGTATTCCAGCAGGAAATCTTTAACCAGCACGGTGCGGTTTACGGCCCAGGTGAGCGGGAGCTGGTGCCGGACAGCGAGGCGGAGCAATTCGTCCAGCTCCCGGTGAGCATAGTTGGCGACGGCGCGGGCCACTTCTCTGTCCTCCAGGAGGGCTGCCAGTTCTTTGGGTTTCTTTTTGGGCGGGTTAAAGCGCTTTTCCAGTGCTTTGGGCTGCAGTTTTTCGACGATCTGGAAGAGGCGTTCCTGTACCGGATGCAGCGGCAGCCCCACTGCCTCCACCGTCTCGGGCAGGGCTTTCTGCAGGATATGGGCCAACTGGCCGCTCCGGTCTTTGCTTACGATGTAGGCCATGGGCAGGAAGAGATCCTGCGCAGCTGGGTAGAGATCGTAGACGACTTCGAGTTCGGCTTGCTTTTGTTTTTCGGTGAAGAGCTGCATGGGGCCAGGTTGAGCGTTAACAGTTGATGGTTGTGGGCAAGGCAATTGTCGGCCAACTTAACAAGAGAACAAACATAAGGAAAATACATTTCCTGCGAACATTCTTTTTGCAACTTTTTGTTTAACTTGCCAACAAAAGCCGCCAAAAAAAGTTTCCGGGTTGCCGCCCGGCCGTTTTTTCAACCCCGCGCTTTCCTCAGCTTGATCCAGAACTCCGCGCCGTTCCCGGGGTCAGAATGTACCCCGATGCTTCCGCCCATGGCTTCGACAAATTCCTTGGAAATGGCCAGGCCCAGGCCGGCGCCCTCCGTCTTGTCGTCTTTCGAGCGGGCGTAGGGCTGGAACAGCCTGTCTTTCAGTTCAGGCGCGATGCCCTTGCCGTTGTCCTTGACGGCAATAGTGAAATCGACTTCGTTTTCCAGGGCGCTCACTTCAATGACGTCGCCGGAAGGGGAATACCGGATGGCATTAGTGAGAAAGTTGTTGAGTACCCAAATCGCTTTTTGAGGGTCGGCCATAACCGAAGCGCCGGGGTCCGGCAGGTTGGTTTTGATGTCGACCTGTTTGTCCTCAGCAAATGGGATGACGCCCAGCACGGCTTTGCTGATCAGTTGTTCAACGCTCGTTTTTTCATTGATGACCTCGATGCTGCCGCTCTCGATCTTCGACAGGTCGAGGATTTCGTTGATGATGCGCTGAATGCGTTTGTTGTTCCCCCGGATGGTGACGAGGCATTCGTGCTGCCCGCTGTTCAGTGGGCCCGTTTTCCCGTTTTCCAGCAGGCTGGCGGCCATGTCGATGGCGGCTACCGGCGTTTTGAGCTCATGGCTCAGGGTGGCGATGAAGCGGGTCTTGGCGCGGTCTTTTTCAGCGAATTCGGTGATGTCCGTCAATATGATGACATGGCCGATCAGAACCCTGCGGTCTTCGCCGGTGGGCTTCATGGAAACGTGGATGACTTCCTGGGCAAACAGTTTTTCCTGTTTGTCTTCAGTGATCTTGATGGGCCCGTACGCTTCTTTTTCCCAATAGTCAAACCCGATCATCAGCCGGCTGGTCAGCCTTTGCATCAGCGGGTTAGTCAGGGCGATGTCCGGCGCGAGCCTGCCAATGAGTTGGCTTCGTTGCAGGCCGATAAGAGACAAGGCGCGCTCGTTGACGAAAATGATGGCCTTCGCCTCGTCCAGGCCGATCACCGCGCCGTTGAACTGGTTGATGACGGCGTCCAGGCGTTTTTTTTCGAACAGGATCCTGGCGTAATTGCTTTCTTCGTATTCCTGGAGTTTCCGGGCCATTTTATTGAACGAACGGGCCAGCCTGCCCAGTTCGTTCTCGGTGATGATGGGGACCTCTATATCATACCGGCCCCTGGCCACCTGGCTGATGGCTTCGTTGAGCGCGTCGACTGGCCTGGAGATGACCGGTGGTATGCCGAATGTTACCAGCATGCCGATGATGATACCGCCGGCGCCGAAGATGATCATATAGAGAAAAACTTCGTCCGCCGTTTTGCCGGCGGTTTGGTTGCGCTGCTCAATGGCGTCCTGGTTGAGGTGGAAGATGGTGTTTACCAGTGTGTTGATCTCGT
>JAGFJD010000421.1 GCA_024102975.1 Phaeodactylibacter sp.
CATAAAAAATAAAATTATTTGTTTCTAAAAACAAATTAGTTTACATTTGCTGCATCCCCCCTTCAGCCCGACGGTTCAAAGCCGGAAGCCCGGGGCCGGGCACCGGCCTTTGGCCACGGGAAATTCCCGGAAAACCGGACTCCAGGTACCCCTGTGCCCGCTCCTGAAGGCAGGCGTAG
The DNA here is from genome assembly GCA_024102975.1 of Phaeodactylibacter sp. Taxonomy (GTDB): domain Bacteria; phylum Bacteroidota; class Bacteroidia; order Chitinophagales; family Saprospiraceae; genus JACJXW01. The sequence goes on from JAGFJD010000421.1 coordinate 180, forward strand.
CCTGGCTTTAACAACTCAAAACTATATGTTTGAACGAGCGATCCTGCACCTCGACTTCGACGCTTTTTTTGTCTCCGTCGAACAACAGCGCAACAGCGCGCTGAAGGGCAAGCCGCTGATCATCGGCGGCACGGGCGCCCGCGGGGTGGTGGCCTCCTGCAGTTATGAGGCCCGTGCTTATGGCGTGTACTCCGCTATGCCCATCAAGATGGCCCTGCGGCTTTGCCCGGAAGCCGTCGTGCTGCGCGGCGACATGGAGGCCTACTCCCGCCAGTCGAAAGTCATCACGGAGATCATCCGGGAGGAGGCACCCCTCTTCGAGAAGGCGTCCATCGATGAGTTTTATCTGGACCTGACGGGCATGGACCGCCACTTCGGCTGCTGGCTGTGGTCGAAAGAACTGCGTGAGAAGATCATCCGGGAATCCGGGCTGCCGCTTTCCATAGGGTTGTCCGTCAATAAGCTGGTCTCCAAAGTAGGTGCCGGCGAAGCCAAACCCAATGGCGCGCAACTGGTGGAGGCCGGCACAGAGAAGGGTTTCCTGGGGCCCCTTTCCGTGCGCAAACTACCCTCCGTGGGGCAGGCTACCTGTAAAAAGCTCAGCTTCATGGGCGTACGGACGGTGCAGGTGCTCAGCCAGGTCCCGCCCCCGTTGCTACAACGCGAGTTCGGCAAGCCGGGCCTCAGCCTGTGGAAAAAGGCCAACGCCATCGACGACAGCCCGGTGGTGCCCTACACCGACAAGCAATCCATCTCTGCCGAACAAACCTTTCAGGAAGACACCATCGATATGCAATTTCTGCACGGCCAGCTCGCCGGCATGGTGACGAAACTGGCCTATGAGCTGCGGCAGTCCAACAAGCTTACCTCCTGCATTGCCGTCAAGCTCCGCTATACGGATTTCAATACCTTTTCGAAACAACGGAAAATCCCGTACACCGCCAGCGACAGCGTTCTTGTTCAGCAGGCGCGCGAACTCCTGGGCCAGCTCTACGAGCGCCGCCAGCTGGTGCGCCTGGTGGGGGTGCGGATCAGCGGCCTGGCGCCAGGCTGCCCCCAGCTGAGCCTGTTCGATGCCTCGGAGAAGGAACACCGGCTGATGCAGGCGATGGACCGGGTGCGGAGGCGGTTTGGGTATGGGGCGGTACATTTTTCTGAACAGTATCGGCGACAAACCTTAAACCTTAAACATTCCCGGCGCCCCAACGGCTCCTAAAACGCATAGCTCAGCCGCAGGCCGGCGCTGTAGTAGATGGCTTCCGCTTCTTCCAGGAAGAAAAAGTGCGTGGATATCTCTCCGCCGAGGCGGAGGCGGCCTGTAACAGCGGTGCTTTTACCGAGGGAAAAGCCAAAGCTGCCGCCGTCGCGCTGCAGTTCGTTGCCTTTGGGGTAGCGGAAGCTGTGGTAGCCGACGTTCAGGCCGAGATAAGCGCTCTGCAGTGCTTCTTTGAAGTAGAATTTCAGAGAAGGCATGGAGGTGGCGAGGCGGTCGCCGTTGGCGTTCCAGCTGAAGCTTTGCCGGTAGGCGAGCCCGAAGCGCCGGCCGGCGCGGTGTTCGAGTTCCATCTGGATGCCGAAGTAACCACCGTCGATCTCGCTGGCGGCAAAGCCTTCGATGGAGTGGCCCAGGCCAACGGCAATGTTCTGCGCAGAAGCGAAAAAAATGGAAAATAAAAAGAGCGCGAGCAATGAGAGTTTAATTTTCATCACTGGTCCGGATTGTTTCGTTTGGGCCTCAATTAGCGGGTTATACAGAGTTGGATGGCTTTTTGGGGTTAGAAAAACCCGTGTTACGGAGGGTGCTGAAAAGCGGGCGGCTTAGTAAAGCTGAGCGAAAAAAAGAGGGTGAAAACAGGGTTATACATGGATTTCAGGTTTTTGTTGCTCATAAAAATAACCGGCTTTTGCCCCCCGCGCAACAGCATTAATAAAAGCATAACAGGGCAGGGCCGTTTTTAAAACCTTTTAACAGTTGGCGCCCCTCCATACTGTTAAAAACGATAACGCCTGCTGCCCGAATGCGCTGGCGTACACCTACACACATTTACACGCTTGGATGTTCCTCAACTGCCACACCTACTACAGCCTGCGCTACGGGACGCTCTCGCCGGAAGAACTGGTGCGGGAAGCGAAGCGCCGGGACATAACCGCGCTGGCGCTGACGGACATCAACAATACCAGCTGCGCTCATGAGTTTGTGCGGCTCTGCGAACAGGAAGGCATCAGGCCGGCAGTGGGCATCGACTTCCGCCGCGACGGCCGCCGCCTGTACACCGGGCTGGCAAAAAACGCCGAAGGCTTCCGCGAGCTGAACAAGCTGCTGACAGACTGCTCTCTGGATGGGCGGCCCCTGCCCGATCAGCCGCCGCCCATGGCCAACGCCTGGATCATCTATCCGCGCCTGTTCAAGCCCATCGCCGATTTCCGGGAGCATGAACTGCTCGGCATCCGCCCCGAACATGTGGCACGGCTCTTTTCCCATCCACTTCTCCGGCACCAGCACAAGCTGGTGGCACTCAGCCCCGTCGCCTTTGCCGATGACGGCGGCCACCAACTCCACCGCCTGCTGCAGGCCATAGATCAGAATGCCCTGCTCACCAAACTGAACCCCAAAGTGATGGCCAGGGCCACCGAGCGGCTGATGCCGCCGGCCACCCTGCGTTCCTCCTATCAGCACTACCCCCAAATCCTGCGCAATACGGAGCGCGTGCTGGACAGCTGCAGCATACAATTCGAAAGCGGCCTGCACAACAACCGCCAAACCTTTACCGGCAGCAAGGAAGGAGACTTCAGGCTGCTGGAAAAACTGGCGCTCAACGGCTGCGAACGCCGCTACGGCGGCCACGACAAAAAAGCGCTGGAGCGCACCCGGCAGGAACTTCAGGTGATCCGCGAACAGGACTTCTGCTCCTACTTCCTCATCACCTGGGACATCGTGCGCTATGCCCACGCCGCCGGCTACCACCACGTGGGGCGGGGCAGCGGCGCCAACTCCATCGTAGCCTACTGCCTGCACATCACCGACGTCGACCCCCTGGAGCTGGGTCTATACTTCGAGCGCTTCATCAACCCCCACCGCAGTTCCCCGCCCGATTTCGACATCGATTTTTCCTGGGACGAGCGCGACGATGTGACGGACTATATCTTCAAGCGCTATGGCCGGGAATACACTGCCCTGCTGGCCACCTATTCCACCTTCCAGGGGCGCGCCGTCGTGCGGGAGCTGGGCAAGGTGTACGGCCTGCCGAAATCCGAGATCGACAAGATCGTCGCCGATCCCTTTCACCCGGAGGAACACCACGAACTGGCGAAAACCATCCTGCACTACGGCCGGCGGCTGGAAGGTTTTCCCAACTACCTGTCCATCCACGCCGGGGGCGTCGTCATCTCCGAACGGCCGATCAACTATTTCACCGCCCTGCAGATGATGCCCAAGGGCTTTCCCATCACCCATTTCGATATGTACCATGCCGAGGAGCTGGGCTTCCACAAGTTCGACGTGCTGAGCCAGCGTGGCCTGGGCCACATCAAAGACGCAGTGGATTTGGTGAAACAGAACCAGGGGCGGGCGGTAGACGTGCACGATATCGAAAAGATCAAGCAGGACCCGCAGGTGAGGGCCCAGCTGCGCTCCGGCAACTGCATGGGCTGTTTTTACATCGAGTCGCCCGCCATGCGGGGCCTGCTCCGGAAGCTGCGCTGCGACAACTACCGGCACCTGGTGGCGGCCAGTTCCATCATCCGCCCGGGAGTGGCCCAATCGGGCATGATGCGGGAGTACATCCGGCGCTTCCACCAGCCACACAGCTTTCAGTACCTGCACCCCGTCTTCGAAGAGCAACTGGGCGAGACCTTCGGGGTGATGGTCTACCAGGAAGACGTGATGAAGATCGTACACCACTTCGCCGGGCTGGGACTGGGCGAGAGCGACGTGCTGCGCCGCATCATGTCGGGCAAAAAATACAAGGACGACACCCTCGGGCGCCTCCGCAGCAAGTACTTTGACAACTGCCGCGACCGGGGCCATTCCGATGAGCTGGCGCAGGAAGTATGGCGGCAGATCGAAAGCTTCTCGGGCTATTCCTTCTGCAAGGCCCATTCCGCCAGCTTCGCCGTGGAGAGCTTTCAGAGCCTTTACCTCAAGGCTTACTTCCCGCTGGAATTCATGGTGGCGGTGATCAACAACTTCGGGGGGTTCTACCAGCCGGAGTACTATTTTCACGAGGCGCGCATGAACGGCGGCGCCGTCCACGCCCCCTGCGTCAACCACAGCCAGTATCTCACCACGATCGCCGGACGGGATATTTACATCGGCTTCGGCCACCTGCACGGCATGGAGCGGCAGGCGGCCCACCGCATCGTCGCCGAGCGCGCCCGGGGCGGCCCTTTTCGCAGCCTGGAGGACTTCATCAACCGCATGCCCGCCGCGCCTGAACAACTGGAAATCCTCATCCGCATCGGCGCCTTCCGCTTCACCGGCCGGAACAAGTACGAGCTGATGTGGGATAAAGTAGCCCTGATGAATCCGAAGGAGAAATGGGACGGGACGTTGCCGCTGTTTGAAAGCCGGGAGTGGGAAATGGGAAGTGGGGAGTGTTCCGCCTTCCGCCTTCCGCCTTCCGGCTTCCCGCTTCCGGCTTCCTTCGAGCAGGCTTTCGACGAGATCGAGCTGCTCGGCTTCCCCCTCTGTTCGCCCTTCGACCTGCTCGAAAACCGGCACTGCGCCGATTGCATCACCCTTTCCGCCCGCCTGGGCGATTTTGCGGGGCGCGTCGTCCGGCTGCTGGGGTATTATGTCTGCAAAAAGGACGTGCGCACCCGCAGGGGCCAGCTGATGGCCTTCGGCTGCTGGATCGGGCAGGACGGGCACTTCTTCGACACGACGCACTTCCCGGAGTTTCTCAAAACCTTTCCGTTCCGGGGCAAGGGCATCTACAAGATTGAAGGCAAGGTGGTGGAAGAGTTCGGTTTTCCAGGCATTGAGGTGATCCGGATGGAACGGCTGGCGTACAGGGAGGACGAGCGGTATGGACTATAATTTCCGGAAACGGCTCAGAAGCTGTTTGAATTTGGTTTCGGGAATTTATTATGAGGCATTTTTTTGCCAATCAAGGCTCTTTTTGAGCTTCGTACCCGTAGGTACGGGGCGAAAAAAGCCGCAGAGTGGCGGAAACCTGCCTGCTCGCCAGCTCGCTGGCAGGCAGGAAGTGCCATAAGAAAACCCGAGAATTAAATTCAAACAGCTTCTCAGGCCACCAGCAACACCACCCCCAACGCAAAAAGAGCCAGCAGGGCCCAGGCCATCCGCCGGTCCGTCCGCCGGATAGCCGGGATGTCCGCATTTTTTTTGAGCTGCCCCACCCGGTTGCCCATCAGGATGGCCCGCAGCATGATGCAGACGATGAGGGCGAAACCCAGGAGGTAAATCTTGTCCATCAGCACCATATAGCCAACGTCGGGCAGGGCGGAGCTGTAGGACTGCTGCAGGAAGACCGACGTCAGCAGCCCGCCGATGGGCAGGGAGATGCGGGCGTCCAGCTGAGCGGGGTGAATGAACAGCGCGCCCAGGCTGGCGACGATGACGATGAGCAGGGGCAGCAGCAGCTTGAGCAGGAAGTAATTCAGGGGCCGGGAGATGTCCAGGCGGAAGGTGAAATTGCTGTAGGCCGCCGCCTTGCCGCTCAGGCCGAAGTTGCTCTGGTACCGGCTGGTGCGGGTTTCCATGGTGACGCCCCGGACCGCCCAGCCGGGCACCTGGAAGCCTTCGCGGATGAAAGCTCCGGAGCTGTCCGGCAGGTAAACCAGCGAATCCTGGGGGTAGTCGATGTTCTCGATGTGGATGTCCAGATGGTGGCGGTCCAGCGGGAAATCGTAGAGCGCGAAGGGGTGGTAAAAACGCCCCTCGATGCGCATGCCGTTGTACCAGTAGCCGTCGGGCAGCAGCTCCGGCTCTTCGGTGAAATTCTCCCAGCTGAACCCCCATTTGTCCAGCGAATTGACAAACTCGATGTTCATCGGGCTGCGCTCCCCTTTCCATTTGAACCAAAGGTAAAAGTCGGCATGATAGGAGTAGTCGTTGATGTTCAGGTCATACAGGTTCATCAGGTAAACGCCGGCGTAGACCTTCTGGGGGCCGCCGTCCGGCGCGGACAGGGCGAAAAGGGGCAGGAGCAGCGCCGCCAGTATTACAGATGAGGTACGCATCAGGGCCATTGCATTGGTTTTTATCCCGGAATTTAGCACTACTTTGTTACATTGATCCAATTTTTTTTTCTGCCCCTGCTTCATGGGCTGGCGACTGCCCGAGTGGCCTGTGTGAAAAGCCCTGTGCGTCCTATGCGGTAAATCCTCACAATTTTCCCATATTTGCAAAATAAGCCCTCCATCAGGGAAGGTGCCCGACGTTTCCACAAAGGGCCTAACTCCTGGTGACGCCTTTGTGCCTTTGAGCAATCAACAAAACCTCGGCAAACATGAGAATCCTACTGCTCGGCGGCGGCGGCCGCGAACACGCCTTCGCCTGGAAGCTAAAGCAAAGCCCCCTCTGCGAACGGCTGTTCATCGCCCCCGGCAACGCCGGCACGGCGGCCCTCGGCACGAACGTCCCCCTCAGCCCCAACGATTTTGAAGCGGTTGGCAATTTTGCCCGGAAGGAAAAGATCGACATGCTGGCCGTCGGGCCGGAAGAGCCGCTGGTGCGGGGCATCTACGACTATTTCAAGTCGAACGACGACCTCAAAGGCATCCACGTCATCGGCCCTTCCCGGAAGGGGGCGCAACTGGAAGGCAGCAAGGCTTTCGCCAAAAAATTCATGATGGAACGGGACATCCCCACCGCCGCCTACCGCGAATTCACCAAAGAAACGCTGGAAGAAGGCCTGGCCTACATCGGACAGCACGCCACCCCCGTCGTGCTAAAAGCCGACGGGCTGGCGGCAGGCAAAGGGGTGCTCATCTGCCAGACGAGGGAAGAGGCACGGGACGAATTCCGCGCCATGCTGTCCGGAAAATTCGGAGAGGCCAGCGCCCGGGTGGTGGTCGAAGAGTTCCTGGACGGCATCGAGTTTTCCGTGTTCGTGCTCACCAACGGCAAGCAATACAAAATCCTGCCGGTAGCCAAAGACTACAAGCGCATCGGCGAGGGCGACACCGGCCTGAATACCGGCGGGATGGGCTCGGTCTCTCCGGTGCCTTTCGTCGACGAAAACCTGATGCGCAAGGTGGAAAACTGGATCATCAGCCCCACCCTCACCGGCCTGCAGGAAATCGGCGCGCCCTACGTCGGCTTCCTCTTTTTCGGGCTGATCCGGGTGGGCAACAACCCCTTCGTCATCGAATACAACTGCCGCATGGGCGACCCCGAAACCGAGGTGGTCTTCCCCCGCATCCAGTCGGACCTGGCCGGGCTGCTGCTCGCCGCCGCCAAATCCACCCTCGACGAGGAACAGCTGATCGAAGACCCCCGCTGCGCCGCCACCGTTTTCCTCGTCTCCGGCGGCTACCCGGAAGCGTACGAAAAAGGCAAAGCCATCACCGGGCTGGGCGAGGTGGAGGGCAGCATCGCCTTCCACGCCGGCACCAGGCTGGACGACGGGCAGGTGAAGACCAGCGGCGGGCGGGTACTGGCCCTGACGTCTTACGGGGTGGACCTGCAGGCGGCCCTGGCTGCCTCTTTGAAAAATGCGGAAAAGGTGCAGTTTGAGGGGAAATACTATCGTAAGGATATTGGGTTTGATCTTTAACTGGCTCACGCCACCGCAAAATCCGTATCCGGCCGCATGATCGGGGCGTGGAAGCCAAGGACAATATCCTCTTTAGGGATGCCTCTTTCCAGGAGCTGGTCGACGATGATCAGGTCGGTGTTGTCCTGGTGTACCCATACCCGTCCATTGTCTTTTACTTCGATGTGAATAATGATCCCGTAGAAGCGGCTTTCGCCCATCCATCCATTCATGACTAACAGGTAATTGCTGTTAGGTTCGTCAAAAATAAGTTGGTTGGAGATCGCATCATTTTCATCCGGATGTAAGCCGGCAGCTTCGTTTATGACCTGTTTGGCGATTTCTTTATATCTTATTATCTTTTCCATTTTATTGTTTTTTCACTCCTTCATTCTCCAACAGCCGCTTCACCAGCTTATGATACTTAGGGCCCAGCGAAGAATAACTTCCCCATTTGATACGGCTCTTTTTCCGCCATGCTGCGTTGCTCGTCGGTCAGATAGCTACGGCTATCCTCCCTTCTCGCGCCTTGCCTGGCGAAAAAACAGCTCGCCTGAAATGGGGAACTTATTTTTCTCTGGCCCCTTATCTTTGGCCATAGGTTTGGCTTGTCCGAAAGAAACAGTTTCAAAATAACGATTTTTTTTAACAATTTGGTTACTGTGTTATGAACGTGTCTGTAATATTTTTATAACCCAATCCTGGTGCGCCTTGAATTTAGCATATAACGCACCAGATAAACCTGGCGCGTCCGGATGCAATCCTACACCACCGATCAACTTCACCAGGCCCTCGGCGCCCGCCGCCTCCAGGCCGGCCAGGCCGGAACCGTATCCCGCCTGCTGCTGGACTCCCGGCAGCTGCAGGCGCCGGAAGACTCCGTGTTTTTTGCCATCGCCGGGCGGCACCACGACGGGCATGATTATATCAAAAGCTTATACGAGCAAGGCGTCCGGCATTTTGTGGCCTCCCGGATGGTTGATGCCTCTTCCATGCCGGAAGCCAACATCTGGCTTTGCGAAAGCACTATCCGGTGCCTGCAACGGCTGGCCGCCCACCACCGGCAGCGGTTCGGCCTGCCCGTGATCGGCATCACCGGCAGCAACGGCAAGACGATCGTCAAGGAGTGGCTGTTCCAGTTGTTGCATCCGGACTATCACATCGTACGCAGCCCCAAGAGCTTCAACTCCCAGGTCGGCGTGCCGCTTTCCGTCTGGCAGTTGCAGCCCGAGCACCAGCTGGGCATCTTCGAGGCGGGCATTTCGCAGATGGGGGAAATGGAAAAGCTGGCGCCCGTCATCCGCTGCACCATTGGCCTGTTCACCAACATCGGCCAGGCCCATAAGGAAGGCTTCCCCTCCATCGAAGAGAAGATCGATCAGAAGCTGCGGCTTTTCGAGTATGCCGACGTCGTCATTTACTGCCGCGACAACGAGCGGGTGGCCCGGGCCGTGGAGGCGCTGGGCAAGCCCACCTTCAGCTGGTCGTGGAAGGGAGAAGCTTCCCTTTGTATCCGGAAAGTGAGCAGCACAGGCGAGGGCAGTTTCATCGAAGCAGAGTACAAGGGCGCGCTCTTTGCTTTCCAAATCCCCTTTGCCGACGAGGCCTCCATCGAAAATGCCATCCACTGCTGCGCCGTGCTGCTCTACCTGGGCCTGCCGCCTGCCCGCATCCAGGAGCGAATGCCGCTGCTGGAGCCGGTGGCCATGCGCCTGGAGGTGCGCCGGGGCGTCAACGACTGCAGCGTCATCAACGACAGCTACAACCTCGACCTCACCGCCCTGTCCGCCGCCCTGAGCTATCTCAGCCGGCAGCATCACCACGCCCGGCGCACCCTCATCCTGTCCGACATCCTGCAGAGCGGCGAGCCGCCGGAGCAGTTGTATGAAAAAGTCGCCCGCCTGATCCGGGAGGCCGGCGTCCGGCGGCTGATCGGCATCGGCAGGGATATTCCGGTTATCGCCCGCTACCTTTCGCCGGAAGTGGATGCCCGTTTTTTCCCCGACACCAACGCCTTCCTCGACGCCCAGCAGCACCGCGATTTCCAGGACGAAGCCATCCTGGTAAAAGGCGCACGCCCCTTTTCCTTTGAACGCATCGCCCGCCGCCTGTCGCTCAAAATCCACCAGACAGAGCTGGAGACGGACCTCAGCGCCCTCATCCACAACGTCCGCGTTTTCCAGCAACGGCTGAAGCCGGAGACGAAGACCATGGTGATGGTCAAGGCCGCCGCCTACGGCAGCGGCAGCCTGGAAGTGGCCCGGGCGCTGGAGTTCCATAAAGTAGACTACCTGGCGGTGGCCTACGCCGACGAAGGCATCGAGCTGCGGCAGGGCGGCGTGGGGCTGCCCATCCTCGTCCTCAACCCGGAAGAAGCCGTCTTTGACGGCCTGCTGCGCTACCGCCTGGAGCCGGAGCTTTACAGCCCAACCCTGCTGCGCCGCTTCGGGCGCTTCACCCGCGAGGCCGGCGTTTCGGCCGCCATACACCTCAAGCTCGACACCGGCATGCACCGCCTCGGCCTGGACGCCGACAACCTGGACGAGGCCATAATCCTCCTGAACGAGACCCCCCAGCTGAAAGTACACAGCGTTTTTTCCCACCTGGCCGCCAGCGAAGCGCCGGAACACGACGGCTTCACCCATGAGCAGGCCGGCCGTTTCAATGTCCTTTATGGCCGTCTGGCTGATGGTCTCGGCTACCGCCCCCTGCGCCACCTGCTCAACTCCAGCGGCATCCTCCGCTTCCCGTCATACCAGATGGACATGGTGCGCCTGGGCATCGGCACTTACGGTATAGACGCTACGGGCCTGGCGCGGGCGCAGCTCCGCACGGCGCTCACCCTCCGGGCCCGGATCTCCCAGATCAAACACCTGCTGCCCGGCGATACGGTGAGCTACGGCCGCAGCGGCGCCATCCGCCACCCTTCCCGCATCGCCACGGTGAGCATCGGTTATGCTGACGGCCTGCCCCGGGCGGCGGGCAACGGCCGCTTCAGCCTGCTGGTGCGGGGGCGGCGCGCCCCCATTGTCGGCAACGTCTGCATGGACATGTGCATGATCGACGTGACGCACATCCCGCAGGCGATGGAGGGAGATGAAGTGGTGGTGTTCGGCGAAGAACCTACGGCGGAGGAGCTGGCGCAGGCGGCGGGCACGATTCCTTATGAGGTGTTTACGGGGGTTTCGCCGAGAGTGAGAAGGGTGTATGTGCAGGAGTGAATAGCCCGGAAGCACACCACTGGACAAAATGGTTTTGGACACAGAGAGGCACGGAGGTCAACACAGAGTACACGGAGTTTTTTCCATTGATAATCAGGCCTCTGTGTGGCTCTGTGCCTTCTCGGCGTACTCTGTGTCCAGAAAAATGTCTAGTAGTGTGGCCCGGAAGCATAAAACTTGCCCAATCTGCCGGAGCCTCGTATATTTGAGCCTATGAAGTACCCCGTCGGCATACAGGATTTTCGGGAACTGCGTGAAGGCAAATACCAATACGTAGATAAAACCCAATAT
>JAGFJD010000425.1 GCA_024102975.1 Phaeodactylibacter sp.
GACATTTTCTGGCCCGTGTAAAAGTGTAAGCGTGTAAAGGTGTAAAAGAAATTGGCTCCCAATCATTTACACGTTTACACTTTCACACCTTTACACAAGTAGCCCCCAAAATGTCCAGTGGTCTGCCGCAGCCCACGACACACCAGCTTTCCAACCGAGAAAAAAAAGAAAACCAGTGCCAGCAAGCCGAACAGGCCCAGTTCTGCCCAGGTGCCGGCAAAGGTGCTGTGCGGCTCATACGAGGGGAAATACGCCGGGAAATAACCGGCGGCGATCCACTCATCGGCATGATGGACATACTGCCCGGCGCCCAGGCCGAAGGGAAGGTAATCAAAACCTGCCCAAAAGCCGGCATACTTGTTGACGCTGTAGTTGGTCCAGCACAGGTCATAGCCCCCCACGTTGGCAAACGGTTCCCGGAGGATAAAGCCCGCCTCCCAGAGCTGCCGGTAACTGCGGGAAGCGCTATCGACAACGGCGACGTGGGTGGCCAGGTAGAAAAACGACACCAGCAGGACGCTGGCCGGCAGCAACGCCCGGCGGAAGCGATGCACTGACGGCACCCGCAGCCAGTACAGCATCCACAACCACCCCACGAAATAGAGGACGATCAGCTTGGAAAAGGTGAGGATGCCGGCCAGCAGCATCACCAATAAATACACCACATCCCACCCCCGCAGCGGGCGCCGTTGATGGATCAGCACCGCCGTTTCGAAAAAAAAGCAGACGCCGAGAAAACACAGCAGGTTGTTGGGATTGTATAAAAAACCGTTGGCCCGGCCGAAGCCTTCGAAGTAGGGATACAGGGCGTCCTTGGGCCAGGCCAGGGTCGTATCGAATCCCAGGTGGGTAAGCAGCCACCCGGCAATGCCGGAGCCGGCGGCGAGGTACCCCGCCACCCGCAGGGCCGGCAGCAGGGTGGCCACAGGCACAAACCCGTGGAAAAGTATGTAATTCAGCACGGCGTAAACCAGGATCAGGTAGGCGATTCCCGCTGCTTCCAGCCAACTGGAAACCGCCGGGCTGAACAGAGCGCTGAGCCCGTATGCGCCCAACAGGGCGAGCAGGGCAAAATCCACCTGCAGCAATGGCAGCCGGAACCCTTTCCCTTCGCGCCGCCCAACGGCCAGCGCCGCTGCCAAAAGAAAGACAAAGACGATCTCGGGCAGTTGAATCTTGTTCCCCACATACGGGAGCGTGAGGAGGTTGGCCAGGGGCAGGCTCGCCACGAAAGCAAAGAGCAGGATTTTCAGCAACCTCATAACAGCTGTTTTGGAAAAGCCGGGCGTGGCACCGGGCCTGATCTGAATCCGAAATGAAAAAATAAGTAATCGGATATATTTAGATTACAAATAACTTGTAATGCTCGTTACGACCTGTGGTCGTATACGATTCCTAAGTTCCGGGCTCCTGCCCGGCGGGAACTTTCCCCCGATTAAACCGGACAGCATACCTTCGCTATGCCGATGGGCAGCCAGAGAGAGTCCGGAGCCACTATGCAGCCCCCCCTGGGGCTGCCCATTGCTCCTGAACCACATAGGCCATAAAGAACACATAGGGCAGCGCGCTATGTGGCCTATGCGAAACCCGCTATGCGGCCTATGTGGCAAAAGCTGGCCAACACCCCCAGGCCAAACCTCACGTTATACTGACGCACGGCAGGTTTTGTCGGCTACAAAACCCGCCGGGTCAGTATATACTGGCATCGCTGGTTTTGCTTCTGACAAAACCACGCGTTCGCCAGTATAGTATTAACATCCATCCGCCACCGCCCGCCACCACCAGCTCCGGTACTTCACCAGGTAGTGATACGGGCACAACTCCCCCCCGAACTCCCGGAAGAACCGCTCCACTCCCGGCAGCATGCTGCCCTCGAAATCGTAGATCAGCCCCCGCTCTGCGGCGAATTGAATGCTGGCCCACACCGCCAGTGCGGCGGCGCCCCGGATGGCGGCACGATCGTCGAAGCCGGTCATCAGGAGGTAAGCCGAGCGTTCGTCCCAGGCAATGTACGCCCCGGACAGCGGACGGCCCTGCTCATCAGAGCACAGGAAAGCCGCCCGCGCCCCGTGCGCCCGCAGGGCAGCATCCACCCCGGCAAACCAGGCCTCGCCGACGGCCGCCCCCTGCCGCCCGAGGCGCTGCTGAAAAAGGCGGAACACCGGCCCGGCGTCCTCCACCCGCTGAACTTCGCACAACCGGCCCGCGTGGCTGATCTTGTTGCGCAGCCGGGGGTGGAAATTGTTCCAAACCCGATCCAGGTTGCTCAGATCCAAAATCCGGTAAGAATAGCGCGTCGTCTGCCGGAAGCCCGCCGAACGGAAGGGCAGCCAGTTCCGGGCATCGTAGTGCAGCTTCATGCGAACCAACGGCAGGTTGGGCAATTGCGACAACAGCCGGCGAATGGTTTCCTCCTCGAACGTCCGCAGCTTGTAACCATTCAAACCTTCCGGCGGGAAAAGCAGCGGCCCGAGGAAGGGCGTCATCGGCGGCGGCGCCACCATGCGCACCCCGTAGCGGGATCGGGTATGGTAAGGCAGCAGGCCTTCCAGCGCTCCGTTCCCTTCGTTCCGGGCGACGGCCACATGCCAGCCGCCGGGGCCGCAGGTGGCGTCCAGCCACCAGGGCTGGTGGAAGAGGGGCAGGCCGGGGGTATTGCCGCAGGCGTCGCGGTAGGTTGTTTTTGGGTTTTGCCTCATAGTAGCCGCTAAAATAAGTTGCGCCCAGACTTCTACGATGTATTTCGATAAAAAATGGATTGCCATTCCAAAAATATCAGATATTATTGGAATCGACGCGGAATTCCGCCGGTATTGCCTGCCGCAGTTCGCGAAAATTCGGCTAATTTGCGTCAATTCGCGTTCCATAAAGCAGTAAGCCCCACAATAAATAAACTCCACTTCCCCATGTGCGGCATATTCGGCCTCGTCAACAAAAACAACGCTCCCGTTCCCCCGGAAACCACCGCCGGCGCCGCCCGCCTGCTCGCCCACCGCGGCCCGGACGGCGAAGGGACCTTCCACGACGGCCCCCTCGCCCTGGCCCACCGCCGCCTGGCCATTTTCGACCTCAGCGACAAAGGCCGGCAGCCCATGCGCTACCGCCACTATACCGTCGTGTTCAACGGCGCCATCTACAACTTCCAGGAGCTGCGGGAAGCGCTGCGCCGCCACGGCTATGTATTCCAAACCAATACCGATACCGAAGTCATCCCCGCCGCTTACGACTGCTGGGGCGAGGGCTGCCTGCACCGCTTCAACGGCATGTGGGCCTTCGCCCTCTACGACCACCGGGAACGGCAGCTTTTCTGCGCGCGCGACCGCTTCGGCATCCGCCCCTTTTACTACCTCGACGACGGGCAGCGCTTTGCCTTTGCCTCGGAAGTGAAAGCCTTCGGCGCCATTCCCGGCCGACAATTTGCCCTCAACCGGGTGCGGGCTTACGAGTTCCTGGCCCGGGGCTGGCAGGCCCATACGGAGGAATGCCTGGCGGAGGACATCCGGCAACTGCCCGCCGGCTGCTGCGCGGCCTACCGGCTGGACGATCGCCGGCTGGAAATCCGCCGGTATTACCATCTGGAAGAACACCTCCGGCAACCGGAGGAGAAAACCTTCGAGGATAGAAAACAGCGCTTCCGGGAGCTGCTCGCCGACAGCGTCCGCCTCCGCCTGCGGGCCGACGCCCCGCTGGCCCTGTCCCTCTCCGGCGGCCTGGACAGCTCCTCGGTGCTGGCTGTCCAGGCGGCCCTACAGCCCGGCGCCCCACTGGACTGCTTCTCGGTGGTGTTTCCCGGCACAGCGGCCGACGAGTCACCCTACGTGGACGCCGTGGCGCAGCAGTACCGCCCGGCCCTCCGGAAGCTGACGCCTTCCTTCGAAAGCATCATGGCCGGCCTGGAGCAGGCCTGCTGGTTTCAGGACGAGCCCATCGCCTCGGCAGCCGTCGTCGCCCACTTCCGCATGATGCAGGCCATACGCGAACAGGGCTTCAAGGTGATGCTCAACGGGCAGGGCGCCGACGAAATTCTCGCCGGGTACGACAAGTTCTACTGGCCCTTCTTCCGGGAGCTGGCCCGCGCCCGCCCCTGGAAACTGCCGACAGAGATCGCCGGCCTGCTGCGCCGTTCCCCGCCCTCCCTGCCCGATGCCTGGCGGCGCTTTCGGGCCAGCCGCGCCCGCCCCACCGCGCCGGGCTGGCTCCAGCCCGATTTCGTCCCGCCCCCGGAACAGCTCTTCCGCCGCCAACGGGATGAGGACGTGGCGGACTGCTCCCGTCACCTGCTCCGCGAGGTGGGCTTGCCGGTGCTGCTCCAGTACGAAGACCGCAGCGCCATGGCCAACGGCGTAGAGAGCCGCCTGCCGTTTATGGACCACCGCCTGGTGGAGTACTGCCTGAGCCTGCCCGCCGGAGACAAAATCCGGTACGGGATAAGAAAGTATATCCTTCGGCGGGCCATGCAGGGGCAACTGCCCGAAAGCATCCTGCGCCGCTACGGCAAGCTGGGCTTCCCCACCCCCCAGGCGGAATGGATGGAGCAACACCCGGGGGTGTTTTTGGAGCGGCTGGAGGCGGCTGTCCAACAAAACCCGGAAATATTCGCCGGTGCGCTACTACCCCGGGCGCAGGCGGCGCTGGAGCGGCGGGAGCGGGCTTTTTATCCGGCGATCTGGCGGGGGGTGGCGTTTGGGGCGTGGGCCCGGATTGGAGGGGTGGCCGGTTAAAAAGAAGGGATCGTGCTTTTTTTAAAACGCCGCAACCGGCCGGGTACCTGTACCGCTTCCATTCAAAGTTTTTGCCTGAAACCCTATATTGCAGTCCAAAGAAACTTTTACGATTGAAAACCTGGCTTAAAAATACCTTCCTCTACCAGAAGTTGCGTTTTTCAAAATGGTGGCTGGCCGTTTTCAGTCCCGGTGTATACAGGGAAGTCCGGCGGGAAGCGCAGTTTTATAAAGCGCTTTTTCATGCCCATCAGGTCAAAGGAATTGTTTTTGATATCGGGGCCAATCTGGGTTTTACCACCCAGGCGTTTCTGGACGGTGGGGCAGAACGGGTAATCGCTGTGGAGCCGGATTCTTTCAACATCGGGGTGCTAAGAGCCCGGTTTGGGCGAAATCCCCGCGTGGCCGTTTTGCCATGTGCGGTAAGCAACATGGAAGGAAAGACGACATTATGGCGCCATACAGAGGATAGCGCCCTCCACACCCTGGAACCTAAATGGATGGAATCGGTTGGCAGTAGCCACTACGAACCGGCTTCCACCATCCGTACGATCACCCTGGACGGCATGATCCGGGAATACGGAATGCCTTCGTTTGTGAAGGTGGACGTGGAGGGGCATGAGTGGGGGGTGCTGAGGGGGCTTGGGCAGGCGGTTCCTTTTTTGAGTTTTGAGGTTAACCTGCCTGAATTTGAAAGAGAAATGGTTGAATGTTTACAATATCTGGAAAAACTATCGCCTGATTACCTGTTTCAATGTCATACAGGATTTGAGGCTCCGGCAGAAGGTTGGATGGTAAAGCACCAGGCAATCAGCGTAATTAAAACCCAAAAACAGGTACGGTGTTGGGAAATATTTGCCAAACAGAACAATCATGGAAGCCATGCCCAATAGAAAAAGGGTAGCAGTTATTTTCAACCAGGGCCTGGGAGATTCGTTGTTGATGCTTCCGGCAATTCACCATTTAAGAAAGAGTAGTTCAAACGAAATTCACGGTATTTTCCAAACAGGACAAAATAACAAACATTTATTTGAACATGCCCATTTATTTGACCGCCAGTTCGAGGTTGAAAGGATACACAGCACTGCATTACGTTGGTTCCAACATTACGACTTAGTGCTTTTGAGCCGCGTTGCCGCATCAAAAAAATGGATGCTGTTCAGCCGGATAACAGGGAAAAGAGTAAAAACCAATCAAATCAGCAACTGGCTTAGTAAGCTGCTGTTCTTCGTACACGTCACTCCCGCCAACTCGTCGCCGGAAATCTTTGAGAATCTTCGTTTGGTAAATAGTACAGCAATACCGATAGAAGCTTATCAAACTTTTCTGCTCCCGGCTTCTTTAAAAGCATCCTTACCTAAACAGGTGGCTTATGTAATCGGAGAATCTTATTTTGCGATACAAATCAGCGCCGGCAACAACGTAGTGACCTACAAAAACTGGCCGGTCCGCCATTGGATTGTGTTTTTAAAGCTTCTCGGCCAAAGGTTTCCTGAAAAACAGTGCGTATTGATCGGTGAAAAAAATGAGGAAAGGCTGGGCAGGCAAATCGTGGAGGCGAAAATCCCCAATGTAGTTTCCCTCATCGGGAAGACCACTATCCCGGCAGCTATGGCCATCCTGGGACACACCCAGGCTTATATCGGCCTCGATAGCGGTTGGATGCACTTGTGCGCCGCTTTCCGCAGGCCGACGTTCACCCTTTGGGGGCCTTCCGACCCCAGACAGTACGGATATGAACAGTTCAACCCCTCCCTACACCGGGACATTAGCCAGAATTTGCCTTGCCAGCCGTGTTATGCCTGGCCAGAGGCAAATACCTCCCGGGTGAAGTCGCCTGAAGATTGCCCGGATAAAAAGTGTATTCGAGAGTTGAAGCCGGTATTTGTTTTTGAGGAATTTTGCCGGTTTTGGGAGAGGGTTTGGAGTGAATGACTTGAACTTTTTCACTAGATTTCGTTTGAAAACGGTGTAAAAATCAGCGAATGGGAAAAGGAAAACCCCTTATCAGTATTATTCTTCCCACATTTAATAGAGCAAAGTTATTAAATAGAGCAATAAAAAGCGTTATTGCTCAATCCTTTGAAAATTGGGAATTAATTATCGTCGTCGACGGATCCACAGATGAGACCCTTGATGTTATCACATCTTATCGAGATAGCCGCATACACCATATATATCAGGAAAACATAGGTCGGGGAGGGGTTCGAAATATGGGAATCAAGAGGGCAAGCGGTCGGTACATTACTTTCTTAGATGACGACGACTACTATCTTACTGAACACCTAAAAACTCTTGAACAAATCATCATAGGCTTTGGTTTTCCCGTTGCTAATATCAGATCAGAAGGATATATTGAAACAGAATCAGGCGAAAGAAAAAAACTCGAAAAATGTCCTGGTTTTTTCCCGGATGCCATGGAATTCCTTTGGTTGAAAGGGACAAGCCCCATGTTCTTTACTTTTCATAATACTGTACTGGACCAATTGAAATTCGACGATCGTTTTAATTATGCTCAGGATTTTCACCTGATCGTCAAAGCAATACTAGTTTATCCTACCTTTTTCACTCAGAAGCATACAGTTGTATTATTTGAGCATGAACAAAGGGGTACTTCCCAATTAGATTCAAATAAACTTAACGAAATGATAGCATCTCGTCTTGGGGTGATATTTGATTTATTCGAAAATTATTATTCAAGTTTGAGAAAATATTTATCTCCTAAACAAATAGTAAGAAAAATAAGTATGGACCACGTATTCCTGAGCAACAAAGCAGCGAGGCTTGGCAATACAAAAGTTGCCTTAAAGCTTTTATTCCAAGCCTTTCATTATAATTTTAGCTTTAGAAATATTTATCATGCTGGAGGCATTATTTATCACCTAGTAGATAAAAACTTTCAAAATTGTTTTTTTCACAAAAAACAATCTTAATTTACCAGATAATTGACCACTCCGGAGTAGTACAGGCTCTATGATATAAATCAGGCTTTGTTGCCATTTTTTTTCCTTATTAATGACAAGAAGAACCAACTCTCTTGGTAGTTTCAGACAAATAGATGCAATTGTAGACCTCATTAATCCAATAAAAATCTGAAAAAGTTTTAGCTTTTTTTGCCATATACCTTGAAATTTACCTCGATTATAAATAGAAGCCAATTGCCAATTCAATTTCAACTTGTACGGTAAGACACAATGTTCGATATATAAGTCAGGGTCATACCCTATTTTAAAACCATTCCTCAACATCCGACATTGCAGTTCGTCCTCTTCGCCATACCCTAATTTATCGGACATGCCAAGTTGAACAGAAAAACCGCCGAGCGTACTCAGCAAAGTCCTTTTAGCAAAGAAATTCCCACCCGAAAGTCTTTCTTTCCCTAAAAGCCCAATAGTATTTCGTAGTTGCCCTTTGTTTCCAAAATCTTTGGATATCCAACCTGGCTTGCCATACTTAAACCAAGCATAATACGTTCCTCCAAAGCAATCAAACTTATAGTTTTCGATGATCAATAAAGCCCGCTTTACAAATCCTTTGGGAACCCTTGCATCATCATCGACATATCCCAGCCAAGGTGTTCTAGCCTCTTCCCAACCTCGGTTTCGCGCCCGGCTCAACCCTACAACAGGCTCAAGAACATATTGCAGGTTGGAATGTCTTTCCATCAGTTCCTTTACCAGACCTGCTGTTTCGTCTTCGGATCCATTATCGACCACCAGGATGCTGTATTGACACTCGGAAGTCGTCTGACTTAAGAGAGACTCAAGACATTCCGGGAGGATGAAAGCCCGGTTGCGGGTGCAAACGATTATTGTAACTTGTTTTTCCAACGGCTCTCGTAAGAATAAAATATTTATCTTCTCTCCTTTTGACTACTCAAAACATGAATCGTCCATACGGGTCTAAAACCTCGCAACTATTGCGACGACATTTTGTTCATTCCAAGCTGGCAGTATGACAAAATTTCTTGATGAATAACTTCTCCTGGTTATAACAATACCTTCCAATTAATTATTTGGAATCCTGCCACTTTCTGTATACAAGTTAATAATCCCATGATTAATATACTCCACACCCTTGCCCCAGTTATCAGCAATCTGAAAACTGCATACATCATCGGCCCAGAACCAGTCGCCAAACTTATCGTGAACCAAGCCGCCACAACCTAATGAAAAAATTCCCGGCCGCAATAATCTCGCCGGTATCATAAAATAAGCAGAGATTTCATCTTTGGCATTAATCGGCCTTTCGACGTCCTGAAGGGTAAAAACACGAACTCCGTCTTTAAAAATGCCAATATTTAGACGCAAAGGTTTCGAAAATCCAATCTTAAACTTGACAATAATTTCAATTGGATCATGAGCTGATAAAACGATTACCTCTCCTTGTAAAGCCGCTCTTGAATTGATTGTAACCGATCTAAGGAGGGCCTTATCTCCAAGAATCCCCCTCATTCTAATCTCCTTCCATAGACTATTCTTTTTCAATGCGGAAAGGTAATTATCCACAACCTCATTTACTTCTCCAACACAACCTACTCTCCCTCCTTCCAAATGCATACATCTTTCGCAAAAATCCCTGATTAAACCAAGGTTGTGACTGACAAACAGTACCGTCCTTCCATCGCTTGCAACCTCTTCCATCTTTCCCAGGCATTTTTTCTGAAACTCCGCGTCCCCAACCGCCAACACCTCATCTACCAGCAATATCTCCGGGTCGAGGTGAGCCGCAACCGCAAAACCCAGCCGGACGTACATGCCCGACGAATATCGTTTCACCGGCGTGTCAATGAACTCCTCTACGCCGGAAAAAGCAACGATTTCATCGAATTTCCCCCTGATTTCGCGCCGGGACATCCCTAGTATTGCCCCGCTGAGAAAGATATTTTCCCGACCTGTCAATTCGGGGTGAAAGCCTGTACCGACCTCTAGTAAAGCAGCGGCTCTGCCTCTTAGCGTAACTTTGCCTGATGTTGGTTCGGCAACCCGGCTGAGGATTTTTAAAAGCGTACTTTTTCCCGCTCCATTCCGGCCGATAATGCCTACAACTTCTCCCCTTTTTACTTCAAAACTGACGTCTCGCAATGCCCAAAAAGGCTCCCTGGAGTTGACAAAACTGGAATCCCGAAATTTACCCTGAATGAAATCCCGGACGCCATTGGCCAATACATCCCGAAGGGCAACGTACCTCTCCTGCCTCGCCCGGCGAACTTTATAGGCTTTGCTCAGGTTTTCTACTGAAATGGCAATGTCTTTATTCATTTTTGTTTATATTATATCTGCAAAGGAACGCTCCATCTTCCTGAAGAAAACGAACCCAATGAAAAAGGTAAACAAACTGACTCCGGCCGCCAACCATGCTTCCACGCCTGGAAAAACCGAATCAGGCGTGATACACCAGCGAAAACCATTGATCACTCCCACCAATGGATTTAAGGCATAGGCCAATTGCCAGCTTTCCGGCACGACAGCTGTGCTGAACCCAACCGGCGACAAAAAAAGCCCCAATTGCAAAACAAAAGGAATGATGTAACGAAAATCGCGAAACTTCACATTCAGCGCAGAAAGGATTAACCCACAGCCCAATGAAAACAAAAACACCAGTGCCAGGAACACAGGAATCAAAAGCATCCAAACTGAAATCGGGAAACCATAATAAACAATCGCACCTAACAGTAAAAGAAAGGCGATTAAAAAATCGATGAAACTGGTTACCACAGCGCTCGCAGGAATAAGTATCCTTGGAAAGTAGACTTTCGTTATCAACCGCTCGTTGCCGATCAGGCTGTTGCTGCTCTCCGAAACCGCATTGGAAAAAAATTGCCAGGGCAATAGCCCTCCCAGGACTAAAATGGGATAAGGCACTCCGGAATCTGAGGGAAGGCCGGCAATCCTGCCAAAAACAACTGTAAAAACGATTAATGTAATCGCCGGGCGCAAAACCGCCCAAATAATACCTATCGCTGTCTGTTTATAACGCACTTTAATATCCCGCCATGACAAGATGTACAACAACTCGCGGTATCGCCACATATCCTTCAGGTAATTCCGCTCGATCTTTCCCGGTTCGATCACCGTTTCCTCCCATTCCATTCTTTTGCCCATTACCTTAGAATTACCAACTTCCCAATTCCATTCTTAAAATAACGGCTTGTTCCATTATCGTAAGACTCAAAATCTTTACCATCCGCATCCTTAGCATAAATCTTGTACAAATAAACTCCATTAGCCAACTGACCTCCATAGTCGTCCCTGCCATCCCAGGTAAAGTCGGTACGGTGAGTACCAACCCTAAGGGGGCCGATCTCATCATCTGTGATTTCCCGGACCACTCGACCAGAAACAGTCATGATCTGAATTTTGAATTCTGACGGAGGAGTATCGCCGGTCAGCGTATAAACAAAATGAGTCGATGTTGAAAATGGGTTGGGATAATTCAAAACATTGGAGATCAAGCGTTCGGTTATCACCTCAAAAGAAATCTTGTATTCCAGTCCGCCGGCAGAATTTCCCGTTGCATCCCGGGCCCTGACCACCAATTCATAAATGCCACTTTCTTCAAAAGATGGACGGTATTCCAGTTGTGCCAGATTATTGCCGTTTGCGTTGGCAGGATAGAACACGGCATTCTCTCCGTCTATCACCACAGGATAAATACTGCCATCAGGATGATTGACAAAAGCCCGGATGGTATTCGAATCCAGCAAGGATAAATATGGGTTTTCGTCCTTCAGCCGAATAACGATTTCTGGCTTAGAAGATACCAAGTCTCCGTCAATAATATGAATCCCATCAAAAGTCACATCCAAGATGGGATTGTGTTTGTCTTTTTCTACAAAAAACTGGTCAATGAAAAAGTTATTAAAGGAGTATTGTTCCGGTTGGTCCATTCCCGGGTTCACCTCCATCAAAAGCTCCTGCCGGCCGGCTATGCTTTTGGACTCCAGGTTCAAAGAGACAATGAGCGTATCATTTTTCTCGAGCGGCCCATACCTGTAATAAAAAGAAGATTCAACATTGTTTTCGCCTGACAAAACAAACTTGACCAATAAACTATCTGAATCGTAACGGCTTACATTCTCTATTGCGACATTCAACGAAAATTCCTGCCCCTGCTGAATAGAATCATGTTCAAGCTGGTATAAAACGAAGGGATTGATTGCCAGGTCGGGGACACCCTCATACCAAACCCGCCAAAAATTCAGTTGAGGCGCAGTGGTCTCTACCTCGTCTTTGGCATAAAACTGAAGTTGGAGGTAAGGGAATTCAGCCGCACTGATATCGCTAAGGTCGATCTCAGTGGCTATGACTTCATCCATGATGATGCTTTCATTGCCCTCAGCATCCAAACCAATAAGGCTTAAAAAGAGGGTGTCATTTTCGTTGCCTAATGTATAGCCCCAGAATACGGATTCCCAGTTTTTCGAGGGACCGACTATCGGAGATTTGTATCTTCCTTCATCCCAAAACCCTCTAACTGCGTATTCAAAAATTATTACGTCACTTATGGAAGATGCTTTTTCCTCATAGATAACGCCTTCCCCCTTTCGATAGCAAAGCAGATAAGGGACCATCTGTTGCTCCAGTGACCGGATCAGGCCAGCGCCTTCTGACTCTAACACATTAAAGATATTTTTCCCTCCGCTACTAACAGAGTCCATAGCCCATTCCCGGACGTTTAAATCTAAACTGGGGTTCCGAATGGCTGTGTAAAGGAAAATAAGCGAGCCGGCTGGTACTATGCTATCCAGGAAGATAATAATATTCTGGCGTTGGCCTGTATTCTCGACGGGAAATGGAAAGCAGGCAATTTCTTTTGAGGCAGTTGTATTCAGGCTGCCATACTGCCCCGGCCGATCATTCCAGATTATCCGGCCTAAGGTATCAAAAACAGTGATATTGACCGATTGAGGAGCTTCCCACCTAAAAAAATCGCTCCATCGGACACCATTAATATAGCCTTCTGGCGGGAAACTAGATTCATATACTTTATTTCGAACTCTGAAATCCGTAAAATCTTCTGCAAAAGTAAATTTGCGTTCTCCAGGATCAAGGCGCATATTCTCCCCCTCCCCCTCCAACCACTGCCAATACCCCCCCTGCCCCCACCCCTCCGGAGACCCTTCAATATAAGTAAAAGAACTCCCCTCCCACGCATACCCCACTGCCGCCTCCGTACTATCCGGGCTGATGCGCCAGAAGTAGGCCGTGCTGTCCTGCCAGGGCAGGGTGGGCGACCACTTGATCACGCCGCCGCGCTGGGTGATGGCCGTGCGCCGTTTCAGCGGGCTGTCGAACAGGGCGGTGGTGTCTATTTCGAGGATGTAGGTCCGTTCC
>JAGFJD010000433.1 GCA_024102975.1 Phaeodactylibacter sp.
GGACATTTTGGGGGCTACTTGTGTAAAGGTGTGAAAGTGTAAACGTGTAAATGATTGGGAGCCAATTTCTTTTACACCTTTACACGCTTACACTTTTAAACGGACCAGAAAATGTCTAGTGGTGTGATCCTGTGTCGTAATAAATGCTGTACTGGAATCAAAAGCCTCAATATCAAAGCTTATCCTGCCCTCTGCCTCTTCAATGTCAAAGCTTTCCCAGGTCAAACCGCCATCAGTAGTTTTTAAAACCTTTGTGATATGATCCAGCGGTATTCCACTTCCTGTACTTCGGTCATATGCAATAGCCCAAACAATATTTTCATCAACGATCGAAATGTCGAATACGCCATAGTTGTTGGGTAATATTCCAATTGCTTGTCCTTCCCAGCTTTGGGCATTCAATGGTTGGAATAAAAAAAATGACAATAAAATAAGGATGTACAGGTGTTTCATCTTGACGCATTTTTTAGTTATGAAATAGGAAGGGAGGCGGTTGTCCAACAGCCTGCCCCGTACACAGCGTGTCAGGGCCGGCCGTTGGATAACCGGCAGTTATCGATGGCACGCCGCTTCCGTATGAAGCACGAGCCATGATTTTCGGTCATTGCAAAGATGCCAGCACCGGGCTAATCTGCCTTGTAATTATGATGCAAATGCTTGGAATTATGTTGAAATCATGGTAAGATGTAATGATTGCAGGGGCCACCAGACAAGCTCTTGCTTATACGCTGCCGGGCGGATGAACTGCGAGCGAAGGCATCCTTTTTCAAAAACCTGTACCAAGATCAAATGAGAAAAATTTTTGAACGCCGCATGTTTTGGATCACCTTACTCTTGCTGATCCTCGCTATGTTTGTGCCCGTTTACGTCGGCGTCGGATCGTGGGATTTGAACCGGACTGCGGGTTGGGGATGGGATGTCCCCGGCTTCATCCATTGGTTCTTTTCTGCTTTCCGGTGGTTGCTGCTCATTTTTGCGGTTGGGTACGGCATTGTCCTGTTCTCCGGCCGCCGGACGGATTTTTACCTGTCGGTCCTTCACTTTTTCCTGATGCTCCTGTGCTTTGTGCCTTTGGTCAGCGTCCGCCTTAGCGTCGGTTATTCGATCCTGCTTGTTTTGGTGTTTGCTTTGAATTTGGTGCGGAGTTTTAAACGCCATTGAATGCTGCCTGCCTTCATATTGTCAGTGATTTTTCGGAAGCAAGATAGGGGTAATATCAAAAGCCTCGCCACATTCACTTACCCAATAAGGGGAGGCCTTTAACCTTATGGTACTGCAGCGCTAAAGCTATGCAATCTTTCAGCTCCTCTTCCGGCACGTCGCCATCGAGGCCAAACAGGATCGCCCGGTTCTTTTCATACTGGAAGGTGTCGCCGTACACTTCCCGGAAGGTGGGGACCAGCTTGCTGGTGCATTTGAAGTAAATGGCATACTGACCGGGCGCCTTGGCCTTCCAGTCTATCCGGATCGTGCTGCCTTTTTTTGCCAGAAAGCTCGGCTCTCCCCATTTCAGCGTTTCTTCAATTTCGTTGACCCCTTCTGTTTCGGCGGCCGTTTCCAGGATCAGGCGGCGCAAATGGGTTAATTTGGCTTTTATTTTACCAGGGTAGGTTTGGAACTTTTCTTCCACCCGGGGGTCCTGCTTGATGGTTAGGGTGCTCATTTTTTTCATTTTGCGCTTCGCAACTGTTTTTAACCGCATAGGACACATAGCGTTTTCACAGTAGAGCACATAGGCCGCAGCTACTGTGGCCTATGTGAACTGTCTGATGTGGCCTATGTGGTAAATAGTTACTTATTTTTTCAGATAGATGCATCCCTAATGGGAAGGCGCTTCATCAGCCTGCGTGAGAAAACCCACCATTGCTCCAACTCGTATGGAGAGCGTAGTGGATGGCGATGTTAAGCCGGCTGAAAGGATAGCTCAGCCTGGCCATGGCCGAAGACCGGAAGCCTTTCTTTTCATCCAGCTTGTACAGCATTCCATACTCCGGAGGATAGCCTTCGTTGACTGCCATGCTCCGAACGCCGCTTTCCGTTAGCCGCCGGCTCACCGTTCTCGCCATTGTGGATTTCCCGGCGCCGTCATTGCTCCTGAATGTCGACAACCCAATCCGGTTCCATCGGCCGGGGATTATGGCCGCTTTCGCCGCCGACGATAACCCAGTCTATATTATCCAGGTTCAGGTTGGGCAAGGGGCCGAGCAAAGGTTCAAGAGAGAGGAATTTCACCCGGGCATTGGTCCGCCTCAACAGTTCTATCCGGTGCTCCACCTTCTGGTTTTCCACGGATACGCCCATCCAGATGTTGTGAGGCCATTTCAGTTCCGCATCTAATTCCAGCAGCCGTCCCGCCCGTTTTGTCAATACCTGAAAGACATGCTGCGGGTTTTCCCGCTATTTTAACCCCACATCATCCCAACTATCCCATCATTTTCAGCAATCACTTTGAGTATTTTTTGGAGTTCTTCCAAATTATTTTTTTCAGTTTCTTTGGCCTCGCCATGCAAAGGAACGGAGTCAAAGGAATTTAAAATTTTACTAATTATGGAATAAATTCTTTTTCCATCAAACATTAGAGCATAGGACTCTCCATTCTCCCGCCTAAAACCTCCACCAGTCATTCCATTCATTAAATTTCGATAGAAGGACAACTCTCCTGGGTCATCGAAGCCATACATATAAAATTCTTTTTCAACTAATTCAATAGATTTTAAATCATCATGTAAAACTGTAAATGAATTGTCAATTTGATGACTTTCAATTTTATTCTTATTCACTTCATACCATCCAAGAATTTTAATTTGCCCAGTTATAGATTCCTCATTCTTTTTGTAACCTTGAACGTAAAGTGCCACTCCCATTTTTTTCGTCTTTTTAGTTTTGATTTTTTGTTCAACTTGCCTATACATACTACTTCGTTAAATATCTGTAATCTCCTTCCTCCTTTTTCCCTCCTTTTTCCCACCTAAAAACATGCTCTTAGAGTTATCCTTTTTAACGGTGGCATCGCCCATTTGCCAAATCCGTTCTTGTGTTGCTATTTGTTTGACAAGTCCCCCCGCGCCCCCCAAATCTAACAATGTCTTCCCCAACCCGCAACAAAAGCCATTCATTTTTTTCTAAAGCGAGTTGTTTTGGAGGGGAGCGGGGCTGGTTGCTGGTTGTCCTGGCGAATGCTGCACATGGCCAGGATGCTGACCGCAAGCGTCAGCATTTGTTGTTGTTGTTGGTTCCTCTTCGGCGAGATCGGTTATCCATTGTTCTTTTCTTTACCCGCCCCGTTACACCTTTCGCCACGCCCGGCAGCAGCTCCGAATACTTAGCATGTTTGGAGGTAGTCCCCGGCCCTGCGGGTACGGGGCGGGCTATTTGAGCTGCAAATGTCCGCTTTTGGAATCCCGACCCTATGGGTGCGGGACAGGCTCTGATTTCAGGTATTTTCTCGCCCATAGCGCCAATATGAGCTCGAAAATAGCCTGTCCCGCCGAATGGCGGGAAGCTTCATCAGAACCCAAAATCCGCCATTTTTGCCTTCAAAGCATCACCTCCAAACATGCTCTTATAAATATCCGGCAGGCTCTCGTTCTGCACTTTGTAGCCATTCTTCTGTTCATCGAACAGCTCCAGATAACGGTTGCCCGTATTGAAGTACAGGCGGCAGAGCGGCCGTACAGAACGCGTATAAAGCAGATTTTCGCGGGCGCCGTACACTCTCAACCTCGCCAGATGACACCTAGGGTGTTCAGTTAAGACGTATTTGTATTGCTAGAATTTCCGCAGTTTTGCTTCCCGGCGGAGAACGCTGCCCGGCGTTGCTTCAGTAGGCTGCCCTCCGGCATCATGGTTGCGAACCATTGCT
>JAGFJD010000436.1 GCA_024102975.1 Phaeodactylibacter sp.
CAGCAATGGCCGCTGCGGGCAAAAGGCGAAGCCGAAACCGGGGCCCGTCGCCGCCCGCCATCGCCTTTTGGATATCCCGGCGCAGTTTTTCATTCATTGATTCTTCGATCAGGGCCCTTTCGAAGCGCTGGACTTCCAGTTCTTTTTTCAGGGCGGGATCCTGCTGCAGTTCCTGTTCGAAAACAGGCCGCTCCTGCTCGTCCATTTCCCCTCGGAGGTAACGCTCTATGCGGTCGAAATTTTTCATAATACCAAATTGACGATTTGCATGGCCCTGGGGTTTTCCAGCACCAGGCCCCGAAGCTGTTCGCGGCACCGGCGCACCCGGTCCTTGGCGCTTTGGGTGTTGGCGTAGTTCAGGTCCTGTGCGATGCGTTCCATCGGGTAGCTTAGCATGTACAACTCCAGGGCTACCCGGCACTTTCCGCCCAGCTTGCCAATCAGTTGCCCGACCAAAGAACTGATTTCTTTCCGGATTTCCTGCTTCATGATCACCTCTTCCCGGCTCGGTATTTCTTCGTCCGGAAGCAGGCCGTCTTCCACGCTCAATCCCAGGTAGTCATTTTTCTTCCTGCTTTTCCAGTACAGGCGCTTGCAGATGCTGATAAAGTAGGTGCTGATGCTGCTCTCTCCTCTGAATTGCCCCTTTTGGATGTTGTTGAACAGGACGATCAACGCTTCCTGGAAGATTTCATCCGCATCGGTTGCCGAGGCGCCTTGCCGGGCCAGGAACTGAGTAGCCATACCTCTTATCCCCGACTTTCGGCAGAACCACTTCAGGGCGGCGTTTTTTGCCTTTTCGTTTCCCGAAGCGACGGCTTGGGTGAATTGCTTGTCGTCGTATTTCATAATACCGGGTAGTGATTAAAAAATAACTTCACTGTTTGAGGCCTGTAGTTATAGCTCGTTCATCAGCTCAACCTTACGAGGCCCCTACCAAGCTGATTCACTTCACTACAACTACAGGCCGTGAAGTTATTTTTTAACTATGTGCTGGATCTATAGTCAATGATACACAATTTTATCGCCATTGCTATGGCTGTCCGCCATTCTTTTCCATAAAGAATTTCAGGCGGCCTGCCTTTTTGGCTTTATAGTAACGTGTACACGTAATTGGGCCTTGTTCTTTCTTTCCTTAACATTATGGCGCGTTGCAAAAAACCATTCACCACAACCCAAGACGATGAAAAAATTGGCATTTGCTTTTTTTCTGGCTGTTGTTTCATGGAATCTTTTTGCGCAGGATTCATGCGAATCCAACAACAGCTTCGGCAGCCCCTGCTCGATTGATTTTGGAAGTACGATTTCAGCTCTTATCAACCAAGCCGGCGATAATGATTACTACCTGCTGAATCCAACAGAGGCTGGCGTAATAGAGGTGCAGGTTCAAAGCGTACCTTCGAATATCGACTTGGACCTTTATCTGTACGGTCCGGGTCAGGGTGTCGAAGAAGTAGCAAGGTACCTCAATGGGCCGCAGGGTTCTGGTTTTACCTACTGGCTGAGTATTTGCGAACCAGGCCCACACTACCTGCTGTTGAACGATAACGACAACGACTTCAACGCTTCGGTGCAGTATGATTTTGTGGTGAATTTCACCCCCTTCAGCGCGGTTGATCGGTGCGAGTGCAATAATTCTTTCAACGATGCCTGCCCGATCACTTTCGGGCAGCAGGAAAGCGCCTTGGTTGCCCCCTGGTTCGACAACAACCCGCTCACCCGGGATGATGACTACTACCTGCTGAATACGACGGAAGCGGGCTTAATAGAAGTACAAGTGCTGAATGTACCTCAAGATATCGACCTGGACCTTTACATATATGGCCCGGGCCAGGGTGCCGAGGAGGTGGCAAGATACCTCAATGCGCCGCAAGGCTCTGGTTTCACGTACCGGCTGAGTATTTGCGAGCCAGGCCCACACTACCTGCTGCTGAACGATAACGACAACGACTTCAACGCTTCGGTGCAGTATAATTTTGTGGTAAATTTTACTCCTTTCAGCACAACCGACCGGTGCGAGTGCAACAATTCTTTTAACGATGCCTGCCCGATCACTTTCGGGCAGCAGGAAAGCGCTTTAGTTGCCCCCTGGTTCGACAACAACCCGCTCACCCGGGATGATGACTACTACCTGCTGAATACGACGGAAGCGGGCTCAATAGAAGTACAAGTGCTGAATGTACCTCAAGATATCGACCTGGACCTTTACATATATGGCCCGGGCCAGGGTGCCGAGGAGGTGGCAAGATACCTCAATGCGCCGCAAGGCTCCGGTTTCACGTACCGGCTGAGTATTTGCGAGGCAGGTCCACACTACCTGCTGCTGAACGATAACGACAACGACTTCAATCCTTCGGTGCAGTATAATTTTGTAGTAAATTTTACCCCTTTCAACACAACTGACCGATGCGAGTGCAACAATTCTTTCAACGATGCCTGCCCGATCACTTTCGGGCAGCAGGAAAGCGCTTTGGTTGCCCCCTGGTTCGACAACAACCCGCTCACCCGGGACGATGACTACTACGAAATGAATGTGGAAGAGCCTGGCGTACTGAAGGTAGAAGTGCTGAACGTGCCTCAGGATATCGACTTGGATCTTTATCTGTATGGTCCAGGGCAAGGCCCTAATGAAGTGGGACGATACCTCAACGCGCCAGAGGGTTCCGGGTTTGTCTATTGGCTGAGTACTTGTGAAGTAGGACCCCACTACCTGCTATTTAACGATAACGATAATGACTTTAACCCTTCAGCTCAGTATAACTTTGTAGTAGACTTCACTGCCTTCAGTGTTGTTGACCGGTGCGAGTGCAATAATTCCTTTAATGATGCCTGCCAATTGAACACTTGTGATACCATTCAGGCTCTTATTGGGCCATGGTATGATAATTCTTCCATAGAAGAAGATGAAGACTTCTACATTGTGGAACTTTCCGAAACGGATAACTTGAATCTCTTATTCAACCCGGTTCCCGAAAATATCAGGTTGTGCGTGAATATTTACAATAGCACCCAAGGGCAGCCCGTAGCAAGCTACAGCGGTTCCGATGGCCAGGCCTTGGATATCAGCTTCGCGCCGCCTACCTCCGGAACCTACTACCTCCGGGTAGCCGATTGCGGCAACGACTTCAACGGCAATGACCAATACACCATGTACGTAGACGTAAACTGCGATCTCATCAACGCCCTGAACGGCCCGGCAACCAACAACGCCATCCAGGTTTTCCCGAATCCTTTCGAGAGCTATCTGTTTATTGAATTGCCGGAAACGGCAGGCCAGGAGGCAGAGATCCGCATCTCCGATCTTGCCGGCAAGGCTTTGCTTTTCCGTAAAGTGGCGAATACAGGCCAGATAAAGATCGACACAAAACACTTGCCGGCCGGCCTGTTCATCCTAACGGTGCAGGCCGCCGGGAAACAATATTCTTCTAAATTGGTGAAGATGTAGGAAATATGCAGAGATGGGTAGAGATGAATGCCGGGATACCCCAGGCACTATTATTTTGGGTTCTTTTTTTACCTTTAGCAAGACATTGTAAACCTGTATGCCATGTCCTACTCCCAACACGCCCACCGCCTGGCACTGCCCGCTATCGCCATTCTCCTGTTCGCCTCTCTGGTTTTTGCCTGGCGCCAGCCGCCCTCTTCAAGCCTTGGCGCGGCAGGCAGCCCTCCAGCCTCCGACACCCTGCCCTGCATTTTAAGCACGACAGGCAGGGCGGCAGCCGGGCCGCAGGAAGGCCCCGTCCTGCATCCGGATTCGATGGCCCTGGCCGATGCCCTGGAAGAAGAAGGCGCCCGTTTGTTTGCAGCGTTGGACTTCGAAGGGGCGATTTCCAGGTTCCGGGAAGTATGCCGGATTTGGGAAAACGCAGCCGATACCGGAGCGAAAAACAGAAAACTCGGAAACACGGTACGCCGGATCGGCGTTTGCCAGTGGAACCTCAGCCAGGCAAAAGCTGCGCTGGCCAGCTATCGCAGCGCTCAGGAGTACTATGCCCGGTGTGATACGGTAGACTATGTAGGGTATATCCAGCTCCTCTCCAATTTCGGGATCATCTTCCGGGATTTAGGGATGTTCGATTCGTCGGAGGTTGCTTATAAAAAGGCCATTGAGGTGGGGGAGAGCTGCCTTCCTGCCGGCCATCCAAAACTGGGAACCGCCTGTTACAATTATGGTGTTTTTCTCTGGCATTTAGGCCGGTACGAAGCATCCGAAACCAATATCCTCCGGGCGCGCGACATTTTCCTGCAATCTTCCGGCAAGGAAAAGGAGAATTGGGTGTATTGCGATGAAATGCTCGGCAACATTGCCCTGCACCGGGGCGACCTGGAAAAGGCCATGCGGTACTTCCGGGAGGTCCTGAAAGAAAGGATGCGTCGTGGCGCCAACCCGGCCACCGGCATCACGCTTACGAATATCGGCAACGTATACCACTACAGGGGAGATCAAAAAAAGGCGCTGGAATATTTTCAGAAGAGCCTGGACGTCAGGAGGGCATCCTATCCGGAAGATGATCCTCATGTGGCTGAATCCCGGTTCAACATCGGCGCAGCCCTTTTGCTCCTGGAAGATTACGAGGGGGCAATCGGCCAGTTCCGGGAAGCCGGGCGGAGCTGGCGCAAGGCCTACGGGGCATTTCACTACAACATGGGGTTGGCACACAACAACATCGGCGCGGCTTTCCTGAAAACGGGCAGACTGGAAATTTGCAAAACCCACCTGGATTCCGCCCTGCTGATCATGCAACAATCCAGCGGCTACCTCCATCCGAACACGGCCGATGTCTATCTCAACCTCGGAGGGTATTTCACGGAAAAAAAGCAGTATGAAACGGCGGAAGAACAATACAACCAGGGCCTGGCCGCCCTGGATTTCCAGGCTTTTAAGGAGGGGCGCCCGGAGCGGCTGAAAAAGGCGCTCATTGCCGTAGGCCTGCTGCGGGCTAAAGCGGAGCTGTACGAAATATGGGGAAAAACGGAAAAAGCTTTCCGCACCTATGACGAAGTCGTTGCCCTCATCGAACAGCTGAGCCGCAGCTATGCAGAAGAAGGTTCCAAACTTGCCCTGATCAACCACAGCTTCCCCATTCTGGAAAAGCTGATCAATCAGTGCTTGTCCGGCAAAGCGCCTGCCGGGGCCGCCGCTCCGAAGCTGGCCTTCCCCTATTTTGAGCGGGCAAAGTCCCTGTTGTTGCGCGAGGCAGTGCAGCGGTCCAGAGCCTTCAAATTCGCCGGCATACCCCAGCATTACCTGGACCGGGAAAGCCAGCTGCGGGAAAAGGTCATTGAATGGGAGAAAAAGCGTTTCGAAGTGGCCAGCAGCCCGTCCGGGGAGGGAACAGCCGACTCTCTTAAACAGATCGAGAAAAGGATTTTTGACTATAAATTTGAATGGGAAGCCCTCCTGAAAACGATCGAAAAGCAATACCCGGATTACTACCGCCTGCAATATGACAATGCTGTCATCAGCATGAAGGGCGTACAGGACAGCCTCCTGGAAAGCGACAATGAGGCCCTGATAGAATACTTTGTCGGGGACAGCGCCGTTTTCCTTTTTGTCGTCTTCAGGGATACCTTCCACGTCAAACAAATAACGAAGGACTTCCCTCTGGAGGACTGGGTGGCGCAGATGCGGCGCGGCATCGTCCGCAAGTTCGTCCCTGATACCCTGTTTCATCCCACCGACAGCCTGGATCCCGGCCTGCAATACGCGCAGGCGGCCCACCGGATTTATCAGAAGGTGTTCGCGCCGGTGGACAGCTTGTTGAAGCAAGACATGAAACTGCTCATCATCCCCGACGGGGCTTTGGGCTACATTCCTTTTGAAGTTTTGCTCCGCCGGCCGGCAGAAGGGGCGGACACCTGGCGGACCAATGATTACCTGCTCGGGCGTTATGCCATTGGATACAGCCATTCCGCAACCTCGCTCGCCGGAATAAAACACCGGCCCACCCGGAAAAAACCGGTAAAACCCTTCCTCGGGTTCGCTCCTTCTTTTGACGGAAGCGAGGCCGTCGCCTCCCGCCGGTTCATCGACCTGCGTTATCCCGGAAACCGGATGAGGGGCCTCAAAAACAACATGCCGGAGGTAGATACCATCCAGGCTATTATGGGAGGGGATATCTACGCCGGCGCTTTGGCCACCAAGGCCAACTTTATCCGGCTGGCGGAAAATTACCGCATCATCCACCTGGCCACTCACGGCAAAGCCAACGATCAGGTAGGCGACTATTCTTTCCTCGCCTTCTATGAATCTCCCGCGGACAGCCTCGAAAACGGATGGCTCTACAACCGCGAACTGTACAACCTGTCTCTCAACGCCGACATGGTGGTGCTCTCCGCCTGCGAGACCGGGATCGGCGAATTGAAAAGGGGCGAGGGCATCGCCTCCCTGGCGCGCGGCTTCTCCTACGCCGGGGCAAGTAGCATCGTCACTTCCCTGTGGAGCGTAGATGACGAGGCTACCGGAGCTTTGATGGTTTACTTTTACCAGCATCTCCTGGAAGGAAAAGAAAAACACGAAGCCCTGCGCCTGGCCAAACAGGACTGCCTGCGGGGCGAAGACATCGAGCCGTTCTACTGGGCCGGCTTCGTCCCCATCGGGGATATGGAAAAGATTGAGCGGCCCGGCTTCTGGAATCCGCTCTGGGTTTGGGTGCTTAACATGGGCATAGTGTTTATACTGTTGGGATTGGCCGTTCGGTTGAGGGTGAGGTAAGGGGTTTTTTGGATTGTTAGCCGAACTCGCTTCGGGGGTGTACGGGGCCAGTGGCGGCCCTGGGTTGTGTACGGTGTACAAACCTCCAATTGGGTGTCCAGCGTTCGATTGAGCGTTCCGTCCACACTGCTGGACAAAATGGTTTTGGACACAGAGCGCACTGAGCCCAACACAGAGTACGCGAAGTTTTTCCCGTTGATAATCAAGCCTCTGTTTGGCTCTGTGTCTTCCCTGCCTGCCTGCCGGCCTGCGGCACTACAGACGGGCAGGCAGGTCGGCGTACTTTGTGTCCAAAAAATATCCGGTAGCATGCTATCCTCCAGCGTTGGACACCCAATTGGAGATTCGTGCATCGTACACAGCTCCAAACCCCGGCTGGACCCTTACACCGTACACAACTCCGGCCCCTTTGTCCAACGTCAGACGGGTAGCCGGGCAACCCTTCATATCTCAAACCGCACCACCCTCGCTGCCTGCGCGCTGAAAAACCCCAGCCCCCCGTTGCTCACGTTGCCGGTTACCGGCCCGGGCGTACTGTCGAACAAGGTGCCGCGCCAGTCGGTTTCCGAGAACAATGCCCGGAGATACTGGTAGTAAGCTTCCGAAAGGCTGTACCGCTTCTGGATGACCGTGCGCCCCAACCGGAAACCATAGAAGTGGGCCTCCTCGAAGTTCATCAGGCCGTTCACCTCGATGCTGGGGTGGGTGAAATAGTTGAAAGTATAGGCGCCGGTTGTGTCCACCTCCACGCCGACCTGCTGGCCAAGCGAGGAAGTGTTAAGCGGCTGCAACAGGGTGTCCGGCGGCCCGACGATGACCTGCCAGCGGTTGGCTTCCGGAAAGCCGAACTGATGGCGGCGGTATTCCATGGTCCGGAAATTGCCCTCGTTGGCAAACGATACAGGCGTGAAAGGGGAGGGGAAGGCGCCCATGGTGTCGGAAGCTTCAAACCGTTCGCCGGCCCATTCGATGCGCAAGGTATAAACCCTGCCCGGCAGGCCCGCCAGGCTGTCCGTCTGGTACCGCCCCGCTCCTTTTTCCTCCAGGTTAAAAACCGCTGCTCCGTCACTGATTGTTACCGCTGCTCCGGAAACGCTTTCGTAGGCTTCGCCTCTCCGGTAATCGCCGCTGAGGCTTAGCTTTACTTCGTGGCGCTTGTATTCGTTGGTGATGTGCCCGTCTACCACCAGGCGGGAGGGCAGGGTAGGGGCTTCCAGTTCCACTTCTTCCTGGCAGGAGGATAAAAGAGAAAACAAGAGGAGGCCAAGGGTGCAGCGAAAAACGATATTTCTATTTAGGTGCCAGGACTTGACAAGTTTCCAAAACTTGTCAAGTCTGATATGGGAGGTTATTTTCCTCTGGTCACTTTTTAGGTTGTTCATCGGATCAGAATTTAAAGTTATAGGAAATGGAAGGGATCAGCCCGAAGATGTAGGTTTTGGTGGGCCGGACGTCCGTGGGGTCCGGCACGTTGCCCGTTTTGGGGTCGCGGACGGGCAGCAGGTCGATGCTCAGGGCGTTCTTCCGGTAGTAAGCATTGTAAACGGAAAAAATCCAGTGGGAGTCCCATTTCCGGTTTGGTTTTTCCCTGGCCTTCAGCGTGGCGCTGAGGTCCAGCCGGTGGAAATCGGGCAGGCGGCTGCTGTTGCGCCCGCCGTAGATGGGCACGATGGTTTCTCCCTGTTGGAAGCTGCCAACGGGCAGGTTGACGGCCTTGCCGGACAGGTACTGCCAGTTGGCGGACAACAGCCAGCGCGGAGATGCCTCATATTGCAGCACCAGGTTGGCCTCATGGGGGATGTCGTAATACGCCGGATATTCCCTGCCCCCGTTTACTCCGGGAATGGTGCGCAGGGTGCGGCTGTAAGCGTAGCCCAACCAGCCCCGCAGGCGCCCTTTGCGTTTGGCCAGCATGAGCTCTGCCCCGTAGGCCCGCCCTTTTCCGGTGCGTACTTCCCCTTCCAGGTAGGGGTTCTGGATGAGGGTGGCGTGGTCGGCAAAATCCACCTGCCCGCCCAGCCATTTGTAGTAGGCTTCGAGGGAAAACTCGTATGTGTTGTCGTTGAAGTTATGGAAATATCCTGCCGACAGCTGATCCGCCTGCTGCATGGGCAGGTTGGGCCCGCTGGGCATCCAGATGTAAAAGGCGCTGAAGGAGTTGGCCGCGTTGCGCAGTTCCTGCTGGTATTGCACCGACCGGCTGTAGCTGGCCTTAACAGAAGACTGGCCGGTGAGCTGCCAGCGCAGGTTGAGCCGGGGCGAAAGGCCGGCCAGGTGGTGGTAGAAGCCGCCGTTGTGTCGGGTAGAATCCTGAAGCCGGTAGGCCTCGTCGAAATGGTAAACTGTCGTCTTCCCGAAATTCTGGTACAGGCTGAAGCGCAGGCCGTACTCCAGGGCCAGCCGACGGGTGGGTTCCCATTCGTGGCCCAGGTAAACGGCTGTTTCCAAAGCTTTCCGCTCCGGGGCGCCCGGCAGCCGCCCCTCGGTGTCCCGGCCGGGCACGAAGCGGTGGGCGATGGCGTTGGCGCCGAACTTCAGCCGGCTGCCGGGGCGCAGGTACCAGCTGAAATCGGCCTTGGCATTCAGGTCTTCTACCCCGCTTTCCCAGTTGAAGGTCGTCGCGCCTTCGATGAAGTTGTCAATGAAATAATCATAGCGGCTGTACACCAGGGAGAAGTTGGCAAACAGGTTGTCGTCGAAAAGGTGGTTCCAGCGCAGGGTGCCGGTCGAATTGCCCCATCGGTTTTCATACTGGTCGAAAAAGCGGAACACATCGCGCCCGAAGTAGCCGGAGAGGTAGAGGTGGTTGTTTTCGTCGAGTTCGATGTTCAGCTTGGCGTTGGCGTCGTAGAAATGCACCTTGTTGCCGCCGTCGTCCGGCGACAGCGCCAGGAAAATATCGGGATAGGTGCGCCGGCCCGAGAGCATGAAGGAGCTTTTGTCCTTTTGGATCGGCCCTTCCAGGTGCAGGCGCGCCGCCAGCAGGCCGACTCCCCCTTCCATGCCGAACTGCTCCTTATTGCCTTCCTTCATCCGCATGTCGACGACCGACGACAGGCGCCCGCCGTATTCCACGGGGAAGCCGCCTTTGTAGATTTCCATGTGGCGGATAGCGTCGGCGTTGAACGCGGAAAAAAAGCCCAGCAGGTGTGCCGGGTTGTAAACCGGCGCCTCGTCCAGCAATATGAGGTTCTGGTCTATATTGCCGCCGCGGACGTACAGGCCGGAAGAGCCTTCGCCTACCGACTTAACGCCTGGCAGCAACTGGGCCATTTTCAGGACGTCCGCCTCGCCCCCGATGGCGGGCAGGGTTTTGAGCTGCTGCACGTCCAGGCGGTGCCTGCCTACCGAAGTATTCACCACCTGCTCTTCTTCCGGCCTGCCCCATACGACGACCTCCGCCAACTGCTCGGCGCTGGCTGCCAGGCCGATATCCAGGCGCTTGTCTTCCTGCAAATCCACTTCTATGCGTTTGGAAGCATAACCGAGATAGGAAACGCGAAGGGCGTATCTGCCCGGGGGAAGCTGAAGGGCGTAAAAGCCGTATACATTGGTGGTCGTTCCCAGGCCAGGTTGCCCTTCTGCCTGAAGCGTGGCGCCAATAAGCGCCTCCCCGCTCGCCTCGTCGCGAATGTAGCCGCTTAGGTTCTTTGGCGTCGGCGGCGTGGGCTGATCTTCCAGGATGTGAATCCGCTGGCCGATCACCTCGAACCGGATCCGCCGGGGACTGAACAAACGCCGAAGGGCAGATTCCAGCGCTTCTTCACGGGCGGTTATGGAAACCGGCGCCTGGCTTTCTGCCAACAGGCCGCCCGGATAGGCAAAAGTGCATCCCGAAGCTATCTCCAGGGCTTTTAGAGCCTCCGGAACTGTGAGCTTCCGCGCTTCGAGGCTTACTTTTTGTTGCAATGGATTAACGACCTGCCCCGCTGCCAGCAATGGAAACAGCAGAGCCAGGAACAATCCTGGTTTGGGTGATTTCATGGTTTTGTAGATTGTTGGTGTTGTTGATTTTTCCTTTTCAGCCTTCCTCTCTCCCCTCCTTCGCATTGCTTTGGCGGACGGGCAAGGGCGGGCGAGAGCCGCATTTCTATAACAGTCGTACAAATGGATTCCCCGAGTTTATGCATAGGCTGGAGCTCTTTGCCTCTTTGAACCGGGTTACATCCAGAAGGTCAGAAGTTATCTCCATCCATACATTTCCACCCATCTCCACTCACCCTTCTCCACAACCCGCCCCTTTCACCAAAACAGCCTGTCCGTCCCTTTGCCATTTTATGGCGAACAGGGCCTCCATGGTCTGCAGCACCGCTTCCAGCGGCTCCCGGTCGAAGCTGGCGGTGAAGCGGCAGTTGGCCAGGTTTGGGTTTTCGAATGTCAATTCTGCGCCGTACACTTCCTTCAGCGCTTTGGCTGCTTCCTCCAGGCTGGCGTTTTGGAAAACCAGCTTTTTCGTCCTGCCGGCGATCCGGTTGGCAGCTTGGGGGCCCAGGCGCTGAAGGCTGCCGCTGCGTTTGTCCAGCTCGGCGCCTTCGCCTTTGGCAAGCACCAACTGCTGTCCTTCTGCGCCTTTTGGATAAAAAGCTACCTTCCCGGAGTTGACCTGCACCCAGGCCGTGCTGCTGTCCGGGTAGGCCATCAGCCCAAAGGAGGTGCCCAGGACGCGCACGGCGGCGGCATCAGTTTCGATGATGAAGGGGCGGGCTTCATCCCGCGCCACCTCGAAGTAGGCCCGGCCGGAAAGGCGGACGAGCCGTTCTTCCCCATCAAAAGATTCTGGAAATTGCAAAACAGACATTGGGTTCAGCCACACTTTACTGCCGTCGGGCAGCAGAACGGCTTCCTGTGCCGCCTGCCCGCCCTGCCTGGCTTCCAGAAGGGGGGCGGGCTGGATTAAGCTCCACATGAAATAGCCTGCCAGCAAGAAGACAACGGCAGCTGCTGCTCTGGCCAGTATGGGCATCCACCGGGCCGGCCGGCGGGTCCGGCGGCTCACTTTTTCCCAGGCGGCATCCACGTCCGGCGCTGCGGGTTCCATGGCTTTGCCCGAGGCTTCCCACAGGCGCTGCACGCGCTGGAATTCCCGGCGGTTGTCCGGGCTGGCTTCCAGCCAGGCTTCTATGGCCCGGCGTTTGGCGGCGGTGGCATGGCCATTGAGGTAGTCGATGAGGTCTGCGTAGTCCATTGATCGTGTTTTCATTTGTAAGACAAGGGAAATTGGGGGGAGGGGGAAAGGGAGGGAGATTTTTTTTGAAAGTATGGCGGAGGGTAAAGGGTTAAAACGAACTTGTTGCCTTGCTGGCCGGCGCCAGCCCGCGAGGTGACATCTTCGCTTCCGGGATTCCCTTTGGGGCGAAGGTGTCATCTCGCGGGCGTTGGGAAATGGGAAAGCATGCATTGCAAAACGAAAACTTATTGGGCATTGCACCGCCAGATGACATCCCGAAAAAACGGGACAGGCCCTTTTTCCTCACCAATGGGCCAGAAGGGGAAAAAGATGTCCCCTTGCTGTCTTGCCGTTTTGCCGGCCTGCTAATCCTCAATCAAAAGATCCTCCATCCCTTTATAATCCGCTTTCAGTTGGTGAAATTCGACGAAGTGCTGTTTCCCTCCGAACCAATCCAGCACCTGTGTCCGTTCCAGGCTGGTGGGCTTTTCGGAAAGGAAGGCTCGGTAAGAGCTCCATTGGTAAGCAGTAAAATCTTTAACCAGCTTGTGCTTCACCGGGTTGGTGTGGATATAATGGATGAGCTTGGTAAAATACACTTCGCTGTCCACTTCGACCCGCTTGAAAGGGCGGTAGAACAAGTTGCCGTTCCTTTTCCACATGTTGTTGAAGCGCATGGCGTAGGACGTGAACAGGCGAGTGAATTGCTGCGCCAGCACCTGGTGGACGGTCATTTGTTCTTCCGCCATTTGCATCAACTGCTTCTGAGGGGCTGTCCGGTCCACCGCTTTTATGTTTTGAACATGCTCGTAAATTTCCGGCATGCTTCGGATTCTTACCAGCAGGTGAAAGTGGTTGCCGAGCAGGCAGTAGGCGTAGGTGTGGAGGTAATCCTGGAGGTATTCCTTGTATTTTTCCAGGAAGAGAATCCGGTTATCATCGTTGCGGAATAGCAGCTCTTTGTTGTTGGTCCGGTTGTAGACGTGGTAGTAGTAGTCGGCGTGGAGTTCGGCGAGGTGGTTTTTAGGTATGTGTTCGTCCTTCATCCTGTCTGATATTTGGTTGCTTTGAAAATAGGATTCTTTTTGAAAACAGCTATCGCAAGATGACACCTTTTTCCTCACCAAGGGGCCAGAAGGGGAAAAAGATGTCACCTTGCTGCTCTGCTGCCTTGCTGCCGCTTACCACCACCACCAAAGCCAGAAAACGACCTCCAGGCGTTCTCCCAGAAAGGCCCTCAGCCTGCTCAGCGCGATCTTGATCTGCGACTTGACGGTTTCTTTAGAAATGCCCAGCTCTTCGGCAATCTCGCCGTAGGTGAGGCCGGCCTGGCGGCTGAGCTGGAAGATGACGCGGCATTGTTCGGGCAGGGCGGCGATGCCTTGTTGCACCAGGCGAAGCAAATCCTCCTGTCCGGGTTCCTGCCCGGGCGGCTCGGCGGCGAGTTGTTCTGCTGCTTCAGGAGGCAGGGGCGCTTCCCGTGCCCACTTGCTCCGGAGGTGGTTGATCGCCCGGTTGCGCACGGCAGCATACAGGTAGGCTTTGGCCGAAGTGGAAATGTGCAGCTCTCTCCTTTTTTCCCACAGCCGGACAAAAACGTCCTGCACGGCTTCTTCGGCGTCCTCCTGCCGCCACAGGTACCGGCAGGCGTAGTAGTACAGCTCCTCGTAGTGCTGCCGGAACAGCGCTTCGAAAGCAGCCGGGCTCAAACCGTAAATGGGGCGTTCTTCCTCTTTCATTCAATAAAAGTAAGCATTCCTGTGTTTTCAGGAATCTGCGCCGGATAAGCAAAGCAAGAGGAAGCGAAAAGAAGAACTGCCGGGTTCATTCCAGATACCGGATCACATACTCCAGGCTCTGCCGGTGAAACTTGGCGCTGAACCCCTCAAACTGCAGGCGCACTTCCGGATTGATCCGCTTGCCCAGGGCTTTGGTGTCAAAATCCACGCCGGGGTATTGCCCGATAAAATCCGGGAAACACTGCCGGATGACGAACTCGGCATGCTCGAACCCTTCCGGATAGGGGCTTCCCGGCTTCGGCGCCGGAATTTCCAGGCACCAGATCCGGCGGCCCTGGTATAGTAAGGGTTCCTTTAATTTGAAAGTGGCA
The DNA here is from genome assembly GCA_024102975.1 of Phaeodactylibacter sp. GTDB lineage: Bacteria > Bacteroidota > Bacteroidia > Chitinophagales > Saprospiraceae > JACJXW01. Next base: position 13,996 of record JAGFJD010000436.1, read on the forward strand.
ATGGGCCTGCCGCCTACCGCCTTCCCGGAAAGAAGCTTGCCCGTTCCCGACAGGGCCGCTTTTAACTCCTCGTACCTCTCCACGGACTCTACCCGGTAGCAGAGATGGTCCAGCTCGCAATTCGATACGTCGATTCCCTTCTCCCGCAGGGCGTTGAATAAACGGTCCAGAAAGGAAGAAGGGTCGCCCAAAATGTCGTAAACGGGATGCATGGTTGCCGGTTTGTTCTTGTTATTCCGCTCTTTTGTCGCAAGGCGAAGCCAATAATATGACAATATAACAATATAACCATCACACCTCGCTCTTCCCCAGCAAATACCCCACCCGCATCAGTGCCACCATCGACAGGGCGTCCGTGATCTCCCCCCGGAAGACCATCTCCAACGCTTCCCGGAAGGGAAGTTTCCGAACCTTTAGTTCCTCCGTTTCTTCCGGCCGGGACGGCCCAAAGCTCAGATCCCGCGCCAGGAAGGCCATGCCGGCCTCGTCGGTCACCGAGTTGGAGGTGTGCAGGTCCAGGATTCGCATCCACCTGCCGGCGCGGATGCCGGTTTCCTCTTCCAGCTCCCGGCGGGCGCTCTCCAGCGGGCTCTCGGCGCCGATCAGGCAGCCGCCCTCCGGTATCTCCCAGCTGTACTGCCCCAGCGTGTAACGGTACTGGCCCACCAGCCAGGTGTTTTCCTCCTCGTCGAGCGGCACGATGCCGATGGCCAGGTTCTTGAAATGCACCAGGCCGTAAATGCCGTCCGTTCCCGTGGGCGTGACCACCTCCCGGTGCGTGACCTGTATCCAGGGGTTGTCGTATACCACGCTATTGGAGCGCGTCTTCCAGGGGTTTTTCATAAACAACTGTTATTTGGTGATGTGGTGATGTGGTGATGTGGCCCTTTCATTGGTCAAGGTAAGTATTGTGGTTGAACTATACTGACGCACGGCAGGTTTTGTCGACTACAAAACCCGCAGGGTCAGTATATACTGGCATCGCTGGTTTTGTTCCTGACAAAACCACGCGTTCGCCAGTATAACAACCGACAACAGCAACTTGTCCAGCCTTAGGCCGATACCCCCTCCTGAAAAACGCCCTTTATTTTCAGGGATTTGCGAACAGCGAACAGCGAACGGCGAACAGCGAACAGTCCCAATCAACTCCGCCCTCTTCCCTCGGCCGGCCACAAATCAACTGAATCAACCTTCTAAATATCCAACCATGCCCACTCTATCGGCAACCAGGCTAACGGCAATCGCCTTCCTCTGCTTCCGGGCCCTGACCGCCCCGGCCCAACCCGGCGTTGCCGCTCCCATCCCGCCGCCGCAGGCCCAGGCGACCGGCA
>JAGFJD010000450.1 GCA_024102975.1 Phaeodactylibacter sp.
GTGATTTTTCCTTTAGCCAAGGCAAAGGTTCCCGACCTTAGCAGTGCTAAGGGAGGCGGTTCTTTAACGCCGGCTAAAGGAAAAAGCACTCCTAGAAAACCGACAGTTATTGATTGCTCGTCGCTAAAAGTGTGGCGCCATCCTGCCTCTATCTGCAGGGCGTCGCTGCGGTCATCCCGGACCAGGTCGCAGAAGTGATGCCCTTCATTGTGCAGTTCCAGCCGCCTTTCCATGCGCAGGGCTTTGCGGGCATAGTCCTGGGTTACAGTAGCAGGATAGAGGCCGATCTGATAATTGGCGGCGGTTTCTCCGATTTCGTAATTATCGGCCCCGATGTAGGCGGTGTATTTAAACAAAAAAACCGGGAAAAGGGACACGGGCCAGGATTCTTCCCGGCCTTACTGCACCGCCGCCCACAATGCCTGCCAGCTCTCCTCCAGCAGCGCGGTGATCTCCTTCCAGTCCGTTTCGGTTATCGTTGGGCCCTTGCTGTCCCGCAGCACCATCGCCTCCACCCGCAGGCGGGCATATTCGGCAAACTGCTTTGCAGGTTGGTGGTAAAGGGTGGCCGCCACTTCGGCCAGCAGGCGCTCCCAGTCGGCGGTAGCATGTTGCGGTTCCCGGCGGATGATCCACCATTCCAGTTCGCTTCGGGCGGCAGACTTTACGTCAAAAGGGCGGTCAGACAGGCGGTTGATGGCTCCGAAGTATTTTTCCAGGGGAGAAAGCGCCCTGGCATAGTCGCTCCGGTTGGCCCCGCTTTGAAACGTAGTGGCGGCCCTGGCCGCCTGATAGGCAATGGGGAAGCTGCGCCAGTAGGGAGCATGGAATTGCCTGCGCACCAGTCGGGACAGTTGCAGGAATAAGCGGAGCTTGCGCCCTTCGTAATAACTGCGCCACATGGCGGCATCGAGTTGCCCGACAACTGCGGGGTCGAACTCCCGCAGGTTGCTGTGGCGGGGCAGGAGCAAGCTGGCGGCGATCCATAAGAGCAAGGCAGAAAAGGCGAGCAGGCTGAATCGTTTGATGTTTTTCATGGTTATGGGTTTTTGATCCAGCCTTCAATGTATGCTGTTTTTATGTTCAGAGGCAAGGCCAAAGTTTGTTCAAAGGTGGAAGGGGGGGGGCAAGTGGGGAAAATTGTTGTGCGGTCATATTGTTGCCGTCGGCTTGCCGCTTAGCCCCTCCCCAATCCTCCCCGAGGGGGAGGGAGAGGGCCAATGGGCCACCGTACCCCCCCCCCAACGCTGCCCAAACCCGTACACCGTCCACCCCACATCTCCACCCTCAGAACACCTTCTCGTACAACTCCCGCTTCACCGCCGCCCCCGTCCGGCTTTCCAGGATTTCGAACACGTTGCCCTTGATGGTGTGGGCGATGTCGCCGGTAGGCAGGTCGTTGCAATCCAGGCCGAAGGGGTCTTCGATCTCCTCGCCGAGCAGCTCGACGCCGAGCAGGGCGAAGAAGATGAACATGGAAATGGGGATGGCCGACAGGTGGAACGTGTTCACCAGGGCGAAGGGCAGCAGCAGGCCGTAAGCGGTGATGAAGATTTTGAGGTATACGGCGTAGGAAAAGGGGATGGGCGTCTTCTTGATGCGCTCGCAGGCGCCCAGGATGTCGAGCAGGCTCTGGTGCTGGGCTTTGATGTTGATGTAGTCGCCCTCGTTGATTTCCCCGTTGCGGTGGGCTTCTGCCAGGCGCCCGAAGAGTTGGAGGGCGATGTGGTTGGGGATGTGGCCCTTGGTTTCGTATTCCGCCCGCTCTTCGTCGTGCAGGTAGATCAGCTTTTCCAGCTTGGTGCCGTCGCGCAGGTGCTCCACCAGGGCGAGGCAGAAGTTGGATATGTGCTTGGCGAAGAAGCGCCGCACGTCCTTGTCTTCCTGGGGGAACATGCTCTGCACGTAGATGGCGAAATTGCGGGTGTTGTTGACCAGGGCGCCCCACTGCTTGCGGGCTTCCCACCAGCGGTCGTAGGCCGAGTTGGTGCGGAAGACGAGGAAGATGCTGAGGATGACGCCAAGCAGAGAGAAGATGGAGGTGTTCATCTGGATGTATTTTCCCCATCCAAAGTACTCGATCGGGCCGCAGATGATGGCGGCGTAGGCGCCGATCAGCAGCACGGAGCGCATGATGCGGACCATGGTCCAGCTCCTGGCCAGGTGGCCGACGTCGCCAAACCAGTTGTCATTTGTCTTGTAGTAGATCATTGGGTGTTGTTTTGTTGGAACGACAAAGGTAAGGTTTTGAGATGGAGAAGGGCTGATTCGAAAGTTATACAGAAAAGGAAAATAATCGTTGGCAGGTTCGAAGTTCTGTGTTTAAGGTGAACAGCGCCTTGGTGCCGCAGGTTATTTGGAGTGCGGTTTTTTGATCCTCATAATCAACCCCGCTCCAGTTTACAATTTAAGTTTTCAACCTCCGGCCCCTTAGCGAAGGTATGTTGCCCGGCGGATTTTATTATCTTTATTTGTAGTAACTATTTAGTACTACTTTGTTACTTTAACATTCGGAGCATACTACTGGACATTTGCCGGGGCGTGTAAATGTGTAAGTGTGTAAAAGTGTAAAAGAACGAGAGTTCCCAGCCATTTACACATTTATACTTTCTTTGTCCACCCAAGCCTTGCGAAGGTGGATACACATTTACACAAATAGGACCAAAATGTCCAGTAGTGTGCTGAACACCAATAATATATGGAAAGGGTTATCTTCTTATTTTTCTCCATTTTTCTGTTTTCCGGCATCTCGGCACAGAATACCTATCCCGCCGAAGCCTCCCGCGGGGAGTTCTTAGGCAAAAGCCGCCCCCTGCGGGATATTTCCCTCCTTGCCCCCGGCAACAGCAAGGAAAAGCACAGGCAGCTGTTCCCCAAAGAGGTGCCGAACTTTACCTTCAACCAGCCCATGCCTACCCCATTTGCCGACAGGGCGCTGCCCCGCAGCGGCGACCCCCTGGCAGGCCGGCAGGCCCGGAGGGGGCCTCTGTTCACCGTAGAGCCGGATACAGTATTAGAGGGCATCGGCGAGGATCTTGCCGTTGCCGTCCCTCCGGACCCGGTGGGCAGCGCCAGCCCCGATCACTTTATACAGATGACCAACACGCTGGGAGGCGCCTATCTGCGGGTTTACGATAAAAGCGATTCCATCCTCCTCGAAATGCCCAACCTCAACAGCCTGTGGTCGGAGTTCAACGTCCAGGGTTTTGGCGACCCCATCGTTTTGTGGGATCCGTTGGCGGAGCGCTGGCTGATCACGGAAGTCGCTTCCCTTTTTTCAAACAGCAACCTGGTCCTGGTTGCCGTTTCCGAAACGAGCGACCCGCTGGGCCGCTGGCTGGCCTACCGCTTCCAGGCGGCCGGGTTTCCGGATTATCCCAAATACGGAATCTGGGATAATGCCTACATACTGACGGCGAACGAGCCGGGAGACGTGATCTCCGTTTACGCGCTGGAAAAGCAAGCTATGCTGGCCGGGGCAGAGGAAGTGAAGGCCTTCCGGCTGGGTATCCCCAAGTTTGGCCCTGCCAACGCTTTTCAGGTGGCTACCCCCGTCGGTTTCGACGGCGTCAGCCCGCCGCCGCCCGGTAGCCCGGCTTACCTGCTTCGGCTCTACGACGACGCCTGGGAAGGCGGGCAGGATAAAGTGGAGCTGTGGGAAATGCACATCGACTGGCTGGATGAAAACAATTCTTTCCTTTCCGGCCCGGCGGAAATTTCCGGCGCTCCTTTTGAGCTGACGCTCTGCGATGGCTCCCTGTTCAGCTGCCTGGCCCAGCCCAACGGCGTCCGGCTCGATGCCCTGCAGGATATTATCCTGCACCGGGCGCCTTACCTCAACTTCGGCAGCTACGAGTCCATCCTCATGCTCTTCGCTGTCGATGCCGACGGCAACAACCGCGCCGGCCTGCGCTGGATGGAACTGAGGCGGGCCGGCGGCGCCTGGGAACTCCATCAAGAGGGGACTTTAGCCCCCGACGACGGCCTGCACCGCTTTGCCGGCAGCATCGCCATGGACTACGGCGGGAATATTATGATGGCCTATACCGTGACGGGCCCGGATAAGGCACCCTCCCTGCGGTTTACCGGCCGGCGGGCGGCAGATTCACCGGGGGAAATGACGGTGGAGGAATACGAATTCGCCTCCGGCCTGAGTTCCCAAAGCAGCAACCGATGGGGGGATTACGCCGCCATGTCCGTCGATCCGGGCAATGGCAAGGACTTCTGGTTTACCGGAGAGTACATGAAAGGCAACGACAACTGGGGCACCACGATCATGAAGGCGCACCTGCGCCGGGACTCTGTTGATGCCGGCCCCCGGGCCCTGCTCCGCCCCGAAGATTCTGCCTTCCTTACGGATGCTGAACCGGTGCAAGTCTCTATTCGCAACTACGGCGCCAAGCCTGTTGCCGGCACCCTGATCGGGTATCAGGTGGATGGCGGCCCGGTGACGGTAGATACCATTCCAGATACGATACCGCCCCAATCCGACTACCTGCACACGTTTTCTTCCACCGCAGCCCTTCAGGCATTGGGCCCCCACAGCTTTCTGATCTTCACCAGCCTGGAAGGGGATAGCGCCCGGTTTAACGATACGCTGCGCGCCGCAGTGGTCCAGCTGGCCCGCAGGGATGTGGCAGTTACGGACATCAAGGGGCTGGACGGGACGCACTGCGATTCCTTCCTCATGGCCGGCATCTCCCTGGCCAATGCCGGGGCGGATTCCTTATTCAGCGCAGAACTTTCCTACCGCCTCAACGACGGCCCGGCACAACAAGCCAGCTGGGCGGGCAGCCTGGCACCGGGGGAGCGGGAATCCATATCCATAACCCTTGGCCCTTTCAACGACGGCCCCAACGCCCTCTTTGTCACCGCCAGCCTGCCCAACGGGCTGGCCGACGAAAACCCCGCCAACAACAGCCGGGAAAAAACCTTTACCGCTTTTCCCAACGCCGAAACCGCCATACTGCAACTGCTGACGGACGATTACCCGGGAGAGACCTCCTGGGAACTGCGCGATGAATCCGGAGCGCTGCTCTTCTCCGGAGGCCCGTATGCCGAAGCGCTGGCGCTGGCCGAAGAGCGGGTTTGCCTGCCGGAGGCCTGTTATGTCCTCACCCTGTTTGACAGTTTCGGCGACGGCCTGGCGGGTTTGTCGCTGGGCAGTTTTCAAATCCTGGACGATGAAGGCAGGGTGCTTGCCCGCCTCGAAAACATCAACTTCGGAAACGAGATCGATCTCGAGTTTTGTCTTCCTTTCCGGTGCTTCCTTCAGTTGTCCGCCGTTGTCGATAACGAAAGCGCGGCGGGTGCCGGCGACGGAAGCATTATCCTGGGCCTGGAAAACGCCCTTCCTCCGTTTTCCTACAGTATCGACGGGGGCAACACCTTCCAACCCGATCCGGTGTTCGAAGGCCTGGCCGCCGGCACGTATCCGGCAGTGGTGCGCGATGCCAACCAGTGTCAGGCGGATACCCTCCTGGAGGTGGGCAGTTGCAACCTGCTGGCCTCCGCTGAAGTAACCAATATCGTCGAACCCGGGCAGGGAGAGGGGAAGATCGTGGTGGAGGTAACCGGCGGGCTGGGCCCGTATGCGTACAGCATCGACGGGCTGAACTTTCAGGATGGGAACGTCTTCAGCGGCCTGGAGGCCGGCG
>JAGFJD010000453.1 GCA_024102975.1 Phaeodactylibacter sp.
GAGTTTCAAATATTAATAAGGGGATGTGATGTCGGCTGGCGACTCCCGCTTACGCTATGCTTCAGCGGGCGAAGAAAGTTCGCCTGTCGACTATCACGGCAAACCCCCTGTTTAATTTTTGAAAACCGATTAAGCGGCTCGTAGGTTTTAATTGCGCAGCGGCTTATTCGTTTTCAGCATGTGCTGGATGCGTTCCTGAGTTTTGGCCTCGCCGGCCAGGCTGAGGAAAGCTTCCCGTTCGAGGTCGAGCAGGTACGTTTCGGAGACCTGCTGGGCGCCGGTGAGGTCTCCGCCGCAGAGCACCCAGGCGATCTTGTGGGCGATTTTGATGTCGTGTTCGGAGGCGTAGTTGCCCAGGCGCAGCTCGTTGGCGGCGGTGTAGAGGGCGGCCAGCCCCTGCCGGCCGAGCACGGTGATGTCTTCCCGGATCAGCGGCCGGGTGTAGCCTGGTGCCAGCTCCAGCACTTTGGCTTTGGCCTCGGCGATGTTGCGGTCGCGGTTGAGCGCGACGCTGTCTCTGCCGGCCAGCAGGTAGCCATAGTTAAAAGCCTCATGGGCCGAAGTGGCCACGTTGGCCAGGGCGATGGTTTTAAACTGTTCGATGAGGGTGGGGATTTGCACGTCGCCCTCAAAGAAGCGGTCGGAGGCGCGCAGGGCGAACTCCTTGGTGCCGGCGCCGCCCGGGATGAGGCCCACGCCCACTTCCACCAGGCCGATGTAGGACTCGGCGGCGCAGACGGCGGCATCGCTGTGCATGAGCAACTCGCAGCCGCCGCCGAAGGTATAGCCCTGGGTGGCCGTCACGACCGGAATAGCCGAATGGCGCAGGCGCATAGAGGTCTGCTGGAAGAGGTTGACCGCCATGTTCAGCTCGTCGAACTCCTGGTTGTAGGCCAGCATGGCGATCAGCATCAGGTTGGCGCCGACGCTGAAATTGCTGGCGTTGTTGCCGATGACGATGCCCTGCCAGCCGTCTTCTTCCGCCAGCTGGATGGCCTCGTTGATGCCGCGCAGGATGCCCTCGCCGATGGAATTGTGGGGGCTGGTGAATTCCAGGCACAGCACCCCGTCGCCGATGTCGTGGAGGCTCATTTCATTGTTTTTCAGGACGGGCTTGCGGTCGCGGTAGTTGTCCAGGATGATGAACTCGTCGGAACCGGGGACGACCTGGTATTCACGCGTGGCAATGTCGTAGTATTTCCTGACGCCGCCTTCGCGTTTGTAGAATTTGTCGTGGCCGGCGGCCACCATTTCTTTGACCCATTCGGCGACGGTTTCCCCTTTCTCTTCTGCCAACTGTATGCCCTTTTTGGCGCCGATGATGTCCCAGTATTCAAACGGCCCGAGTTCCCAGGCGTAGCCGGCTCGCATGGCGTCGTCGATGGCGTAGAGGTTGTCCGATATTTCCGGCACTCGGTTGGAGACGTAGGCAAACAGCCCCAGCAGGGATTTGCGGATGAGCTTGCCGCCCCGGTCTTCGGCGCCGAAGATGGCCCGGATCCGCTTGGGCAGGTTGTCGATCTCTTTGGTGGCCTTCAGGCTGGGCAGGTCGGGCAGCGACTGGGGTTCGTATTCCAGCGTTTTCAGGTTGAGGGCGAGGATGACAGGCCTGCCTTTCTCGTCGCGCTCTTTGGTTTTTTTATAAAAGCCCTGGCCGGATTTGTTGCCCAGGAAGTTGTTGTCGAGCAGGAACTGCAGGTAAGGGGGGATTTCGAAGGCGCCGGCCTGCTCGTCGTCCGGGCAGTTCTGTTTGATGCCCCGGATGACGTTGGCGGCCGTATCGTGGCCGACCAGGTCGCCCAGGCGGAAGGTGCCGGTTTTGGGGCGGCCGATGGCAGGGCCGGTCAGGCGGTCGACCGTTTCGATGCGCATGCCCAGCTCGGTGGCGAGCTGATAGATTTTGGACATGGCGTACACGCCGACCCGGTTGGCGATGAAGGCCGGAGTGTCTTTGCAGAGGACCGTCTGCTTGCCGAGGTAGCGGTCGCCGTAATGCATCAGGAAGTCCACCACTTCCGGTTTGGTGTCCGGCCCGGGAATGACCTCCAGCAGGCGCATGTAGCGGGGCGGGTTGAAGAAGTGGGTGCCGCAGAAGTGCTGGCGGAAATCCTCGCTGCGGCCTTCCGCCATCATGTGGATGGGGATGCCGGAGGTATTGGTGGTGACCAGCGTGCCGGCAGTGCGGTATTGCTCGACCTTGTCGAAGACCTGCTTTTTGATGTCCAGGCGTTCGACGACCACCTCTATAATCCAGTCGCAATCTTTGATCTTTTCGAAATCGTCTTCAAAATTGCCGATGGCGATGCGGCTGGCAAAGCTTTTGTCGTAGAGAGCGGCGGGCCGGCCCTTGATGGCTTTTTGCAGAGCATCGTTGGCGATGCGGTTGCGTTCGCTGGGTTTGTTGCGGGCGCCTTCCGCAAGGTCGCGGGGCAGGATGTCCAGCATGAGGACTTCCAGGCCGATGTTGGCGAAGTGGCAGGCGATGCCCGAGCCCATGACGCCGGAACCCAGGACGGCTATTTTTGTGATTCTTCTGCTCATTAGGGTTTTATATGATTTAAAGATTATTGCTGATATGGCTTTCCCGGCACAGCAACACGAAACAAAACAACGCTGGCCGGAATTCGTTGACGGCAAATTAGCGAATTTTCGCTGGCGAGACAAAAATAAGAACTTCGGCTAAAAAACGGAATTACCGGGCCATATTCTTATTTTCGCTTGCATTTCAAGGGGAAGAGAGGCAAATCGGGGGATGTTTTGCCGTTCGGAGGCCCGGATGGAAGAAATTAATAGCTCAAGTCCGTTGTTTTTGGCAGCTATTTAATAATTTGGCAATTTCCAAATTCGTTGTTTAGCAATAGCCGGCGCGAGGGCCGGCATTTTGAACACAAAATAAAAACCAATCATTCATGTTGCAACAAACCTTATTGTTGTTTCAGGAGACAGAAGGCCTGGACCGCGAACTGGGCACCCAAAGCCTTTTTGACATCATAGCCCAAAGCGGTACGCTGGGCATCCTCATCGTCCTGGTCCTGCTTGTCCTTTCCGTGATCGCTTTGTACATTTTCGTGGAACGCTACCTGACCATCAAGCGGGCCGGCCGGGTCGACGAGAGCTTCATGAACAACATACGGGCCAACGTGCAGTCGGGCAACATACAGGGCGCCAAAGCCCTGTGCCAGACTACCGACTCCCCGGTTGCCCGCATGGTGGAAAAGGGGATTCAGCGCATCGGAAAGCCCCTGCGGGATATCGATGCCGCCATCGAGAACGTCGGCAACCTGGAGATTTTCAAGCTGGAAAAAAACCTGTCTACCCTGGCCAGCATCGCCGGCGCGGCGCCCATGATCGGCTTCTTCGGAACGGTGACGGGCATGATCCTGGCCTTCTACCGCATGGCCACCGAGCAGAACGTCACCCCGGACGTGCTGGCCGGCGGGATTTATCAGGCCCTGATCACTACTGCTTTTGGGCTGTTTATCGGCATTTTCGCTTTTGTCGGATACAACATCCTGGTGGCCAACGTCGAAAAGGTGGTCTTTAAAATGGAAAGGACAACGGTGGAGTTTATGGACTTGCTGCAGGAGCCGACAGCTTAGGGGGATGGTTTCACTGGTTCATGGTTTCATTGGTTCACAGGGGCATAAACGCTCAAACCAAGATTTATGGGATTAAAGAAGCGAAGTAAAGTCAATGCGGAGTTCAGCATGTCGTCTTTGACGGACATTATCTTCCTGCTGCTGATCTTTTTCATGCTGACTGCCAATTTTGTGCGCATCCAGCCTTTTGAGTTGCCGAAGTCGGACTCCAAGACGGTGGCTGCCACCTCTATCGTGGTGAGCATCGACAAGAAAGGGAAGTTCACGGTAAACAACAAGGAAGTGAACCGGCGCAACCTGGAGCAGGAGCTTCGGATGACGATGGGAAAGGCTGGCGGCCGCGAAAACGCAACCGTGACTATCGTAGCGGAGGTCGGCACGCCGTTCGACAACGTAGTCCTGGTGATGGAAGCCGCCAACCGGCTGAAGGTCAATGCAATCATAGCTACCCAACCCAAAACCTAGTGAAGTATGGGATTAAAGAAAAGAAGCAAAGTCAGCGCGGAGTTCAGCATGTCGTCTTTGACGGACATCATCTTCCTGCTCCTCATCTTTTTTATGCTGACCTCCTCCCTGGTCGCGCCCAACGCCCTGAACCTGAAGCTGCCCAGCAGTTCCAAAACGAGCGCGCCGTCGGACCGGCAGATCGACGACGTGCGCATCAGCCGGGGCGGCAATTATTACCTGAACAACCGGGGTCGGTCGCTGGCCGAGCTGGAATCCGAAATGGAACGCCTGGCCCGCCGCACCCGCAACCCGGCCATCACGATTTCCCCGGACCCCGGCACACCCACCGAATACGTGGTGGCGGTCATGGATATCGCCATGCGCTACCGCATCAACGGGGTGCTGGCTACGGAAGGGATGGAGTAGGGGCTTGGGGGAGTAAGGCGGGCGATGTACGGTGTACGGGTTGGCGGGCGGAAAGCTCATATTAATAAAGGGATGTGATGTCGGCTGGCGACTCCCGCTTACGCTATGCTTCAGCGGGCGAAGAAAGTTCGCCTGTCGACTATCACGGCAAAACCCCTGTTTAATTTTTGAAAACCAATTCGGGGAGGGTCGGGGAGGGGCTAAAGCCATTTAACCATCCGGCCCTGCCTGCGCCAGGACGGTAAAAACAACGTTAAAAAATTGATAAATAAGAGCATAAAGGAATACACCCCAGGGGCATTTGCGTTAATAGATTAGCCCTTTTCCAAACGAAGAAAAAAGCAAGTGCCAAAGTATTCCAATATTGCTGCCTGGGGCTGGCCGCAATGCCACAACACCGAAACACCATAATACCTAAAGTAATTATAGAAAAAGATAACCATTATGGCATACGATACCTCCGTCACGCGGGATGAAGAACAGAACAAGAAACGGGGCATGATGACCAGCGTGGCCATTCACGTCTTTTTGATCATGCTTGCCCTTTTGCCGTTGCTCACTTTTCCGGATCCGCCGCCCGGGCAGGCCGGCATCCTGGTCAACCTGGGCCTGCCGGATGAAGGGCAGGGCACGGAAAACGCACCCCCGGCCGAGTCTGTTGCAGAAGACATACCGGACCAGCCGGAGGAAGAGGTGACCCCGCCGCCGGCGGATCCCAAGCCCTCCAAGCCAGAGCCGGAGCCCAAGAAGCAGGTGATCACCACCGAAGACCCGAGCCAGGTTGCTATCCGCAAGGAAAAGGAACGCAAAGAGCGGGAACGCCAGGAACAACTTGAACAGCAGCGCCGCGAGCAGGAACGCCTGGAACGGGAACGGCGCGAGCAGGAAGCCCGCGAAAAGGCAGAGCGCGAAGCCAAAGAACGGGAAGCGCAGCAGCTCAAAGATGCCATTGGCGGCGCCTTCGGCGGCGGCGACGGAAGCGGCAAAGGCAATACCGGCAAGCCCGGCAACCAGGGCGACCCCGGCGGCGACCCCGACGCCGACCGCGTGACCGGCATCTCTACCGGCTCGGGCGTGGTGGAAGGCTTCGGCGGCCGCGGCGTCTTGCGCCAGGATAAGCCGCAAGACAACTCCCAGGACCAGGGCAAGGTCGTCGTCCGCGCCTGTATCGACAGCAACGGCAACGTGATCAGCGCCGAGTTTACCCAGGCCGGCTCCACGGCGACTTCCAGCCGCCTCAAGCAACTGGCGGTCAGCTCCGCCAAAAAGTGGAAGTTTGCGCCGGGCAGCGTGGATAAACAGTGTGGTACCATCACCTTCAATTTCCGCCTCAACTGAGTTTTTTGCGGGAAAAAAGAGGGGCGCGGGTGCTTTATGCAAGCCTGCGCCCCTCTTTTTTTCCGCGGCCGGACAGCGGAAGGCTGCCGCTCGTCGCTTGCCGGAAGGCGCCTTTAATTCTGGCCGCTTTTTTCCGGATGCAGCGAAGACGCGGCACCGGGTTGCCCGGAGCGCTTGCCGGATGAGCGAAAACCGAACGCCGTTCAACCTGCTGCTTCCTTTGTACATCCTTAACAGATGGGTTAAACTTGTGTGAATGGAGGCCGGTAGCTGTGGCCTGTTTCGTTTCCGTGCGTTTAAAGAAAAAAGAAACAACGCAACTCCAAAGAAACAGGCTCATGTACGGCAACGAATCCAAAAGACAAAAACCGAGTTGGGGTGCCGCAGGCCAGTGCCTGCTGATCCTGCTTTCCTTCTTTCCCGTATGGCTGCTGCGTGCCGATGACGTGCCGGAAACAGAAGTGCAAGCAACAGATACGCTGGTTGTCATGAACCGGTTGCCGCAGGCAGCCGCCGAAGCGGCCTACCCCCTGGAAGTTCCCCGGCCGTAGGCTGCGTGAACAGGGTTCCCTTTCAGTTATTGGGCCCCGGGGTGCAAATAATAACCAATGACAACGCCGGAATTTTGCCCCTCTTGCCCTAGCTTTGCGCTGGCTATTGGCCAGAAATCAAATGCTCATGCCGACCAGAAATAACCAATACCAGCAAACCCTGGATTTTCTCTACAGCCAGCTCCCCATGTTCCAGCGCATCGGGCCGGCCGCCTACAAAAAAGACCTTTCCAATATCCGGGCCCTGTGCGAGGCCCTGGGCCATCCCGAGCAGCGCTTTCCCAGCCTGCACGTTGCCGGCACCAACGGCAAAGGCTCCACCGCCCACATGCTGGCGGCAGCGCTTCAGGCCGCCGGCTGGCAGGTAGGCCTGTACACCTCGCCCCATTACCGCGATTTCCGGGAGCGCATCAAGATCAACGGCAGGTATATCCCGCGCCGGCAGGTCGTTGACTTCGTGGAGCGTTGCCGGCCGTTGTTCAACTCCATACAACCTTCTTTTTTCGAGATCACGGTGGCGATGGCTTTCGATTACTTTGCCCGGCGCAAAGTGGACGTCGCCGTCATTGAGGTAGGCCTCGGCGGCCGGCTGGATTCGACCAACATTATAATGCCGGAACTGTGCGTCATCACCAACATCAGTTTTGACCATACGGACCTGCTGGGGGATACCCTGCCCCTCATCGCCGCCGAGAAGGCCGGGATCATCAAGCCGGGCGTCCCGGTGGTGATTGGCGAAACACAGGAAGAGACTCAGCCTGTTTTCCTGGAAAAGGCCACGGCCATGAGCGCGCCCATTATTTTCGCCGACCGGCATTACCGGGCGGAACAGCAGGGCGTTTCCCTTTCCCACACCACTTATGATGTCTACCGGGAAGAGCAACTGCTGTATCCTGGCCTGCAGCTCAATGCCCACGGCCCCTACCAGTACAAAAACCTGCAGGCGGTCCTGCAGGCCCTGGAGTGGCTCCGGCCGCCCTTCCGGGTATCCGAGGCGCACGTTCGGGACGGTTTTCGCCACCTGCGCGCCTACACCCGCCTGCTGGGGCGCTGGCAGGTGCTGGGCGAAAAGCCCACTATCCTATGCGACAGCGCCCACAACGAGGCAGGGATGGAACTCGCCATGGGCGCGCTGAAAGAGATGCCCTGCGAAAAATTGCACATCGTGCTGGGCACGGTCAGGGACAAAGACCCCGCCAAACTGCTGCGCCACATGCCTGCCGCAGCGCGTTACTATTTCGCCCGCCCGGACATTCCCCGCGGCCACGACGCGGGCCTGCTCCGCGAAAAAGCAGCGGCGATGGGGCTGGAAGGGCGCGCCTACAGCTCGGTCCGCAATGCCCTGCGCGCAGCGCGCCGGCAGGCCCGGCCCGAGGACCTGATCTACGTTGGGGGCAGTATTTTTGTGGTGGCGGAGGTGGTGCGGTGATGGAGAGGGGGAGAGAGGGGGAGAGAGGGCAGCGTATCGCCTATGTGCCCTATTGTGAAAGCCCCTATGTGCCCTATGTGATAAAAAAAGCGCTGCGCCCACCAAAACCAAAGGCGCCCTGGGCGGACCCTATGTGCCCTATGGGAGAACAAAAGCGCGCCGCCGCCGAACCCAATTCAGACTATGGGAATTCGCCTATGTGCCCTATGTGATAAAAAAAGCGCTGCGCCCCCCAAAACCAAAAGAGCCCGCGCCAAACCCTATGCGCCCTATGCGAAAACGCCTATGTGCCCTATGTGATAAAAAAAGCGCTGCGCCCCCCAAAACCAAAAGAGCCCGCGCCAAACCCTATGTGGCCTATGCGAAAACGCCTATGTGCCCTATGTGATAAAAAAAGCGCTGCGCCCCCAAAAACCAAAAGAGCCCGCGCCAAACCCTATGTGGCCTATGCGAAAACGCCTATATGCCCTATGTGATAAAGAAAAAGCGCTGCGCCCCGGGAGCAAAAAGCCCGCCCCGCTCCATGTGAAAACCCCTATGTGGCCTGTATGTTAAAACCCCTCCGCCCCCGGGCCCTTCGCCGGTTCTTCGATAATTTTCTGGCGGACTTTGACCGAGAAGGAGTTGGGAGCAATCTCTCCTCGTTTTTCTTCAATGTACACCCGGGTAAAGGCGCCTCCAAAGAGGAAAATGATGGAGGCATAGAATACCCACAGGAGGATAACCATGACTGAGCCGGCCGCCTCGTAGAGGTTGGCCGCCTGGCTGTTGGTGATATAAAAGCTGATCAGGAACTTCCCGATCAGGAACAAAAACGAAGTGACCAGGGCGCCCACGATGGTGTCTTTCCAGTGGATTTCCACATCCGGCAGGTACCGGAAGATCATGCCGAAAAGGGCGGTAATGATAAGGAAGGGGAAAAGTTCTGAAGCAATGGTGGCAATGACAATGGATACTTCAGGAACGAACTGGGAGAGGTAATCCCCCAGGGCGCTGATCAGGGCGGTGAGTACCAGGGAGACGATCAGGATGAACGCGATGCTCAGCAGCAGGGCGAAGGAAATCAGGCGGTCGCGGAGCATCTTCAGCCAGCCTTTGGCTTTGGGTTTTGGCTTGACGTCGAAGATGCGGTTGAGCGCATTCTGAATGGTGACAAAGACCGTAGTGGACGTAAAGACAAGGACGGCGATACTGATGGCGGAAGCCCACCAGCTGCCTTCGAACAGGCCGATGCGGTCGAGCGTGCTGGCCAGAGAACGGGCGCTTTCCGGGCCGACCAGGCTTGAGATTTCCCCGAATATAGTCTGCCGCATAGTGGCGCGGTCGTAAAAAATAGTGGTGGTAAAAAGGATGACCATCAACATGGGAGGAAGGGCGAAGATGGTATAGTAGGCAAGCCCTGCGGCGTGTGTGAAAATGTCTTCTCTGAGAAAGCGCTGGATACTCCCTTTCAGGACTCTCCAGTAAAAGCGGAAAAAATGGAGCAACTTTTGCTTCATGAACTGTCTTTGTCTTTTTCAGTCTTGCCGTCCCGGGCAGCAGGCCCTTCGAAAAACTGCCCGACCGTCTGGACAGCCTGTTCGGCGAACAACAGCCAGTCGGGTTTTCTGCCTTCCCCATCATCCGGCTGCCTGCTCAGAAGCAGGGAGGCAACGCTGCCGATGCCCAGCGGAACCAGGACGCCATTGACAAAAGCCCTCTTGCTTTCCCGGCCCATCTGGCGGAAGCTCTGGAAAAGGCCCATGCGGGTGATTTTCATTTCCAGTCGGAGTTCTTCCTTCCTCCGGCGCAGGTCTGCCAGCCCGTTTATTTCGTTTTCTTTCATTTGACTTCGAAAAAGATTTTGATGATCCGGGATACTACCGGGTTAGTGATCAGCGGACGGCGAAGCAGGATGACGGCCACTGTGAAAAGCGTGTAAAGCCCGCCGACCAGGAGGAAACCCTCTACATAAGAACCCCGCCGTTCTCCCAGGTAAATGCCCAGGGCCAGCGACAGGAAACCTATGGCAAAGAGCACCATCTGGAGAACCACTATGGCGGTAATCGCGGAGGAAACCGAAGTGGAGAGCCGCTCGGCAATGTCCAGCTTGGTGTATTCAATCTGTTGCTCTACATAAGCTTTGACATAGCCATAAGCTTCGCCACTCGACTCCATGAGCCCGTCTGGTAGTTTCATGTGAGTAGGGTAAATATTAACATTATGTGCGGCTTAGGCACGGGGCGGGAACCGGCAGAGCGGATCCTGCCCTGTGCTGCCGGAGTTCCGGGTGAGGTTAACTTTTGTTGGCGGATTTTTGCAGTTCCTTTGCCTTCTTTTTAATGTTGCTCAGGGCAAAGTCTACGCCTGCTTTGAAATCCTTGTTGACTACGTCGAGCTTTTCTTCAGTTGCGCCTTTCAGCCACTTTGCCCGCTCCTTGATCGCGCCGCCCGTGTTCGAAACGAAGTCGCGGCTGCGCTCTACAGCGTGGGATACCTCGTCGGAGAACTGATTGGCTTTGTGGCGAACCTCTTCGCTGAGATGGCTGAGTTCGCTCAGCGCTTTTTCGCTCACTTCGCCGATCTTCTCGCCGGTCTCCTGGCGCATCTTACGCCCCTTGTCGCTGTTGAGGAAAAGGCCGATGGCGGCGCCAGCCAGCAATCCTAATCCCAGGGCAACTCTTTCTCTGGTTCTGTCTTTCATAATGGTTTGATTTTAAAGTTGATATAATTGTATGAGTGATTCCGGTGATGTCAATCTGATAGTTGAAGAAGCTTTGCTTTTATATAATGAACAAGCAGGAGGCCGGCCGTGTTCAAATTATGAGTATTGAAGTTGTTAATCAAATGCTCAGCTTTTGTACTGCCAACGAAAAAAAGGATATTGTTGTTGTTTCAACTTGTTTTAACTGTCAGGAAACATGTCGAATAACGAAGGTGACAATAAGGACTTTACCACCTGCTTATCCGGAAATATCAGGTTTCTCCGCAAGTCCAGGCAGTGGAGCCAGGAAGAACTTGCCCGCCATCTGAACGTCAAAAGAAGCAATATCGCCGCCTACGAGAGCAAAAATGTAGAACCCCGGCTCAGCCTGTTGCTGAAAATGGCAAAGCTCTTCAACGTGGATATGGCAGAGCTGATACATACGGACATCAGCCGCGCGGGAGCGGTGAAAAAAACCTTCAAAGCGCCTTCCGCAGATGCTTCAGAGGATACTTTACACCTAAGCGAAAACATCGACGAAGAGGTGCTGGGAGAATTCGTAGAACGGTCAGTCAGCATCCGGAAAATGCTGGAGGGATTTAAGGTGTTCTATCAATTTAAAAGAGAACGGCAGGAAATGGAAGGCCCCGGCAACGGAAAACCCAATATTGATATCGAAAACTTCCTGAACCTCATCGAACACATGCTTTCCCTCAACGAGGCAGTAATAAAAATCCTGGATAAAACGCACCGGGAACAAAAAGCCTGAAGCGCCCAGCCCCGGCGGCCTTCCCGCTCATCCCAATCCCGTCCCGACGATCTCCCGTATCTTTCGCGCGCTCATCATCCCGATGAAATGAGCTGTGATCCTTCCTTTCACAAAGAGGAGTGTGGTAGGGGTCTTCTCGATCCGGTAACGCGCTGCCAGATCCGCACACCCTTCTACATCCGCCTTGAAAAAACAAATTTCCGGCTCGGCCTCCCTGGCAAGCCGCCGGAGGACAGCTACAAGGATGTCCCCGCTGGCGATGCCTCTCTTCAGGAAGACTACCAACGCTGGTTTCGGGCATTTCAGTACGTCGGCTTCGAACCGATGGGGTCGGATTTCAGTTAACCATTGCTCCACGACACGCTGTTATTTAATTTCTGCCGTTTTAACAGAGGGGCCGGAATGCATGTTCACTTTCAGTTCATTATTAAACAAAGCCGCAAACGCTATTGAATATTTTTTTCACCAAAATTGATGCAATAGGATAAAATTGATTATATTTAATCAAATACGGGGGATAGAATGATGGTTTTTCACTGGTTTTACATGGTTTTAGGGGTTGGCATGACTTTTGCACACTATTCTGTGTAAATAATGAACAATATCATTGTAAACCAAAACTTCTTTATGTCCACCTTACAATTCAGCAAAGAATTCAACGCTTTGGAGAACATCCTTTATTCGTTCGCTTTACGGTTGACTAAAAACCGGGAAGACGCCAAAGACCTGATCCAGGAGACGGCGTTGCGGGCGTACAAGCACCGGGACAAATTCACAGTAGGCACAAATTTCAAAAGCTGGGTTTCCACCATCATGCGCAACACGTTTATCAACCAGTACCGGAAAGCCAAGCTGCGCCGCAACGTCAACGAACCCGTTGAGACCTTCCTGTTTGCGGTGGAAAACAAAAACGCTATCCCCAACCAGGGGGAGATCAACATCCGCATGCAGGAATACGATAAGATTTTTGGCGAAATCGGCGAAATCTACAGCGTCCCCTTCCTCATGTTCTACCGCGGATATGAATACAAGGAGATCGCGCATTATCTCGACATTCCCATCGGTACGGTGAAAAGCAGGATTTTTCTGGCCCGCAAAAAGCTGAAAAAGCTGATCAATGAACGCTATGGAAATTAACAGCTCAGTAACGGTAATCCCACAAACAAAGCACACCGGAGAAGGGTGGGAAGCTACAACCCCACCCTGCTCCATCCTTTTTTCCCTCCCTCCCTATTTCTTTATTTAAACCCTCACCGTCATGTTTTTCAGAATGCTGATACTGTCTGTACTGGCATCTCTAATCCTTTTCTCCTGCAGGAACAACAAACGCAATGCTTCAATGGATACCGAGGGGCCGGTTACGAATGTCCTGGATACGATCCCCCCGCCTGCCGACGAAGCGAACGGGATGGACAACCGCCCCGGCTACCACACTACCCGGCTGTCGACCGATTTAGAGAAACAGGTTCCCATCCCTGACGGGAACCTGGACATTGCCCCGCCGGGAATGGCGTTCAAGCCCGATAACAGTTCGGTGGACTTTTCGCCCAACCGTTATACCTACCGGTATCTGGTATCGGAGTCAGGCCAGGAAATCGACCCCAGCCCCGTTCAGAGGGAGCGCCCGCCACTGTTCTCTTCCTCCTGCCTTGGCGGCGGAACAGAAGATGTTCTCTCTTGTTCCAATGCAAAGCTGCTGGCCTATCTCCGGCAACTGCCGGATATTTCGGAAGAAGGGCGCTTGTTGTACGCTGTCGTTATTCTCGGCCCCTCGGGGAAAGTCGAAAAAGTAGAGCAGGTTCAATGCGCGGGCAACTTGCCCTGCGCGGCTTACAAGGGCCAGGCGCGGCGTGTTTTGCTGGAAATGCCCGCCTGGGAGCCGGCTGTTTTCGAAGGGCGCAAAGTGAGCGCTCAGGTAGCCATACCACTGAGATTAGAACTGAATAAGTGACTGGTATGCATCCGAATACCGGACTGCAAACACCAGCTAAAGGTTCCGCCGCCTCCGGTCGCTGAAATAATTGATAAAGCGATACTCTTCCCGGTCGTATTTTTTAAAAAACACATCGCTGTTCCGGTACAGGCCGCTGCCCAGCAGTTCGCTGAAGGGCTGCAGGGGGGTGATGTGGTCCATGACGACTTTCATGATGGCGATCAGCGGCAGGGCCAGGATCAGCCCGGAAATACCCCAGATCATCCCTCCGGCGAGCAGAGAGAAGATAGCGGCCATCGGATTGATGCTGACGCTGCTGCCCACTACTTTTGGCGTGATGATGTTGCCTTCCAGAGCCTGTACGCTGCCATACAGGATCACGACAGCTGCCGGCTGCCAGAAAGTCCCTGTGGTAGCGATGGCGTAAATGAAGGGGAAGAAGCCGCCCAGGGTAGTCCCGATGTATGGGATGATGGCGAGGAAGGCGGCCAGGAACCCCCAGAATACAGGGTAATTGATGCCGATCAGCCACAACCCCAGGCTGTTCAGGCATCCCAGGATGACGATCACCAGGAGCAAGCCGTAGAGGTATTCCTGGGCTACGTGCTGTACCTGCTCCAGCACCCGCGTGGTTTCTTCCCTTACAGACTTTGGGAACTGCGTGAGCGCAAAATTTTTGAATGACGTACGGTACAGGAGCTCGAAAAAAGTGAACAAAATGGTGAGCAGCAAACCTGCCAGGACAACGGTGGAGGACGTTAGGCTGTCGCCCAGAAACTGCAGCGGCGTATCCAGGATCGTCGTCAGGTTGGTGCGAAGCCATTCCTCCAGGCTGGTCGAGTCCATGCCGAGATGGCGCTCCGCCAGGTTGAAAATATGGCTGATCCCTCTTCTCAGCTGGCCGGTGATGGAGGGCATATCCTGCAGTACAGTGGTCAGCTGGTAAGAGAATAAGCTGATGGCAATCAGTATTGGCAGCAGCGCCAGCAACATAGAGAGAATAATGGCGGCGGGCCGGTAGGGGATCCAGCTTTCGATCTTCCGGCAGACCGGCAGAAGCAGGAAAGAAAAAAGCACGGAAAAAGCGACCGGCACGAACAGGCTTTTGCCGATGATCAGGATATAGATGCTTATGGTAAGGATTACGAGCAAATAAGCGATCCGCTGCAGGTTGATGTTGATGTTGCTCATGTTGCCTGGGGCATTTTTGTGTGAACAGTAAACGCAAGTTGAATATAAATACCCTTTTCAAGTTAGCCAAGCAATGCCCTGGGCCAGGCAAAAGAAAAGGTGGAATTCTTTCCACCTCGCAGTTTTCCGGCTAATTCCGGAATGTATGGCCAACGGCAATTGGTTTTGTGTGCAGAGGATCAGGCGGCGGGGAAGGTTGCATGCACAAATCCTGTTGCAGGCAAATGTGGCTACCCAGGAAGTTTGTTTTTTATACTGACGCACGGCAGGTTTTGCCGGCTACAAAATCCGCCGGGTCAGTATATACTGGCATCGCTGGTTTTGCTCCTGACAAAACCACGCGTTCGCCAGTATAATTTGGAAACTGACACTTTCCGGATCAGTCGTTCAGGCTGTTAGCCTGTTCTTTTATCTTTACTTTGTCCAGGAATTCAACCAAACTCATATCGGCATACATGCCATAGGAAGAGATGATGATTCCTTTGCTGCCATCATTGAGTTCGATAGCAAATACGATGGACATATCGCTGGGGTTGGACATACCCTCAAAACGGTGGTATTCGATGATTTTCATTTCGTCGGGGCGATAACTTTTGCCGCTTTTCAGGTTTTTCATTGTGCCGGACCCGGCGATGAGTTTGAACTCTTCCGTATATCCCCTTTTTTTCAGCGCTTCTACTGCGTGGGCGACAGTGGTATATCGGTTCAGTTTCATGATCTCTTTCTTGTCTTTTCTATTGTTTAAAAAAGGGAAGCGGTTGCTTCCCTTTTGATTTGTTTTTATACCGTTGCCGGTTGTTCCACTTTGACGCGCCAGGCGTCCAGCATCCAGCTCTTCTTTTCCAGGCTGCTCAGGAATCCGCCGATCATATCGATGGTGCCTTCATCGCCGACTTCGTCGGCCGCCCGGATCACTTCGCGCATGTTCTCAATGAGGATTTTGTGGTTTTCCAGAATGACGTCCACCATTTCGCGGTCGCTGCTGAAGCTGTCGGCTTCATTGACCGCTGCGGTGTTGAGGTAGTCCGACATTTTGCTCAGAGGCCGAAGGCGCAGGGTCAGGATGCGTTCTGCGATCTCATCGATCTTTGTGCGGGCCTCATCGTACAGCTCCTCGAACTTGTCGTGCAGGTCGAAGAAATTTTCGCCATTGACATTCCAGTGAAAGTTGCGGAGGTTCTGGTAGTAGACATGGTAGTTGGCCAATAAGAGGTTGAGCTGGCTGACGGTCCTGGACACATCGTTTCTCTTCATTCCTAAATAGTTCATAATCAGTTTACTGCTTTTAATTTTTTAATTTCCGATTATAAAACGGAAGGGGAGGAGGGGATGTTCACTGGTTCACTGGTTCATGGGTTCATGGGGACATGGGTGCATGGGTTCACGGGGCCCATAAACCAGTGAACCAATGCACCCATGGGGCCATGCACCATACTTCCTCTCTCCTCACCCCACGAAATCCTCCCGGCGGATGCCGAGGCGGCGCATTTTGGAAGCCAGGGTGCGGTCGTTGAGTTTCAGCAGGCGGGCGGCGCCTTTGGGGCCGGTGACCCGCCAGTTGGTACGTTCCAGCGCTTTGATGATGTGGTCGCGCTGCATATCTTCGAAGGATTGGAAGTAGTTGTTGCCCTCCCTTTTTTTCCTTCGGCTTTCCGGCAGGCTATCGTCCAGGTTGAGCGTATTTCCGGAGCTGAGGATGACGGCTCTTTCGATGATGTTTTCCAGTTCCCGGATGTTGCCGGGGAATTCGTACTTCATGAGCCGGCCGACGCCGGCTTTGGGGATGTTGGTGATCGATTTGCCGGCTTTGTCGCTGTATTTTTCGGTAAAGTGCCGGACCAGGAGGGGGATATCTTCCCGGCGCTCCCGCAGCGGCATATTGCGAATGGGGAACACATTGAGCCGGTAGAACAGGTCCTGCCGAAACTGCCCTTCGTCGGCCATTTGTTCCAGGTCGCGGTTCGTGGCGGCGATAACGCGCACGTCGGCCCGGATGGTCCTGGTGCCGCCCACCCTTTCGAATTCTCCTTCCTGGAGGACGCGGAGCAGCTTGGATTGCAGGCCGAGGGGCAGCTCTCCCATCTCATCCAGGAAAATGGTCCCTTTGTGGGCGAGTTCGAAGCGCCCTTTTTTTTGCTGGTAAGCCCCGGTGAACGCCCCTTTCTCGTGCCCGAACAGCTCGCTTTCAATAAGGTCTTTGGGCAGGCCGGCACAGTTCACCTTGATCAGGGGCGCATCGTCCCTTTTGCTGAGGCGGTGGATGGCGCGGGCCAGCAGCTCTTTTCCGGTGCCGGTTTCGCCGATGATCAGCACGGTGGCGTCCGTCCCGGCCACTTGTTCCACCTGTTGAAGGATTTTTTTGTATCGGTCGGACTGGCTGATGATATTGTTGAAGTTGTAATTGATGTTGATCTCCTCTTTGAGCAGGCTGTTTTCCTCCTGCAGCCGTTCTGATAGCTCGCGGACTTTTTGGAGGGCCAGGTTCAACCGCTCTTCCTGTTGTTTTTTCCGCCGCCAGTCCCGGGCGAAAATGCAATTGATCTCCTGGCCTTTAAAGCGGATGAAATTCATGGAACAGTAAATAGGAATGAGGCTGCCGTCTTTTGCCTGCAAGGTGATCTCGGTTTCGGCCTCTCCTTCCTGGCGCAGGGTTTGCCAGGCGGCATCCCGTTCCTGGCTGGAATAGTCGTGAACGATGTCCTGTGCCCTGAGTCTGAGCAATTCCTTCCTGGAATAGCCCAGCTTTTTGGCGGCGGTAATATTGGCGTAAGAGAAAGATCCGTCGGCCTTTTCCCAGAAGATCATTTCCCGGGCGTGGTCCAGGGTGAATTTCGTCAGGTAGAGGCTTTCGTTTTTTGTAAGGTTTTCATTGTCAGGGCGGCCGGTTTCCAGGAGGTTTTCTACGCTGGCCAGGCAATAACTTTGCTCTTCTTCCCGGATCAGGATGGCCTGCAGGCGGACCGGCAGCAGTGCCTCTCCCCGGGCCATGTGTTCTGTTTCCCAGGAGTACAGCCCCTTCTTCCGGATGGTTTTCCATATTTTCTTCCAGCCGATGAGGCTCAGGTGCGGCTCGATATCGAAGATGCGTTTAGTGATCAGTATTTCCGGTTTGCTGCCCAGGCTGTCGGCCATCAGGGGGGAGGCGGCCCGGATGTACCCTTGTTCATCCAGGACCAGGACGCCTAAGCCGTTGGATTCGAGTATTTTCTGATAGGCAGGCAACGCCTGTAGTTCCGGTGCTTTGATGCCGGGAAGTTGTTGGGGAGGAATATTCATAGTTGTGCGCTTGCAGTTGCTTTTGAGACCAGGAATGTGCAAAAACCAAACAATAAGATACGAAAACAGTTCTGAAGAAAGGGTTAAATCCCTTCCCGGCGGGTATGAAATCCTGAAGGCAGGCCGGAAAAGGCCGGCGAATCCCTGGCAGTGAAGCCCATTTCGAACCAGTGCTTTCGGCGCATTGCCATTTTGGCGCCGGGCCGGCCAAAGTCCGGTCAGAAGATAGACGCATCCTTTTTGCGGCGCTCCAGCTCTTCGACGATGATTTTTTCGATCCGCTCGGCTTCCCGGACAGAGCGGAACTTTTGGTTGACATAAATGGAGCCGGCGGAAAAAGCGAGGATAGAAGCAGGGATCATGCCGAGGGTGAGATATATGCCCACGCCGAAATTCAGGCTTTGAAAGAGGAAACAGAGGGCGATCCAGAGGGTGGTCGTCCCGCCGACCATAAACAGGATGCGGCGGAAGTAGGCATGGCGCTGCGCTTCCTGGTCGAGGTCATGCAGCAACTGGTGCAATTCTTTGGTTGGGTAACAACGGGCGCCAAAAGACAGAATCTGAAGAAAGTCGTTGTTGGCTTCCTTTTCGATGCGGCGAATCTGGCGATTGAGGAAAAAATTTTTCATCCAGGCATTTAACTTTTTCAGATTATTAATTCCCGTTCTACAGCAAATTTATGGATTTAGGCCTTTAAATGCTTGCTGTCTCTGAAGTGTTAACATCCCCTTAAGGCTATTTTTTTTCAACGCCTCTGGATTTCGCCGTATTTTCCGGGCCTTTACTTTTTCCGGTATATTTTTCATTTCCGAAGGAGGTTAAGCGACGTGAGATTAATAAGTGTCGGGTTTAGTAGGTTAGTGATTTTGGCTTTAACCGAGGCAAAGGTTCCCGACCTTAGCCGTAGCTAAGGGAGGCGGTTCTTTAACGAAGGGTAAAGCCAAAAGCGCTCCTAGGAAACCTGACAGTTATTGATCGCACGTCGCTAAG
>JAGFJD010000473.1 GCA_024102975.1 Phaeodactylibacter sp.
AGAAGCGCAATGTCCCGCCCTTATCCAGCCGGCCGTCAACGCGGGTGATGCCCCGAACGCCAAGGGCGGCAGCTATCGCAGGGATACTATCCTTCAGTTGATCATGGATGGCGGCATCTTCGACATAAGGCATTATTTTGTCATGCCCGTCCCAGGGGCGCAGCCTTTCCTTCCGGCTGAGGATGTTGGTTTTGCCGGCCACGCTTTTGACGATGTAAGCCGTAGGCAGCAGCAGCACCTCCCCGCCCAGTTGAATGAAGCCGCAGGTGATGTCGTCGCTGGGCAGGAACTCCTCGATGATGACGTTGCTGTGCGGGAACTCCTCTAAGATCTGAACAGCATACTCCTTAGCCTTCCAAAAGTTTCTCGCCATATAGACACCAACGCTGCCCGATTCAGCGGTAGGCTTCAACACCACCGGAAAGGAATAGATGTTCCGGGAGATCAGGCTGTAAATGTCACCTATATTTTCCCGGGTAATAACAGTAGAATCAGGAATGGGCAAGCCGTTTTTCCGGAGCAGGGCCTGGCAGGCGTCCTTTTCCAGCACGGTCCGAAGGGTTTTGGCATTAGAGCCCAGGTAGGGCAGTTGCCGTGCTTCGATGTAATCGTTCAGCCAGGCAACCTTGCCGCCGCCCGCATCTACATAATAGGCATTCGGCCACAGTAGGGTGTCATCTGACACTTCGTCCAATACTTTTTCCAGTTGTGGAATGCTTTCCACTTCGGTAGTTTCTACCTCCATGCCTGCTTTGCGCAGTACATTTACGGCAATCTGCAATTCTTCCGGGCTGGTGAGCCAGCCGTTGCGCCAATGGCCCCGGCTGTTGAGGAATAGTATCTTCATGGTCAATTGTTTTTAAGTGTGTTATTGGCCACCAGCTCCAAAATGTCGGCCGGCGTGTGAAAAGCGGTACAGATATTTTCGAGCACGGGGACCTCTTTATGAAATTCCTTCTGCAGCAATTGCTCCAGAAACACCAGGTTGCCTAAGAGCTTGAACCGTTCGTCCAATTCCTCCAGGGGCCGGGCCCAGTCGAAACCATCAGGGCCAATGTCAAAATGCTCCGTGAAAATGGAGCGGACGGCGTTTGAAATTTCCTGTTGGCCCATGGCTTACTGCTTTTGATGGGTATCATATTGGCCCGTACCTGGGGCATTCAAAAAGAAAGAAGGCGAGACCCTCATTCCACCGAGTCCCTACGGAGACTCGGTGGAATGAGAAAACTATTTAATTTTTATTGCAACTGATTGATAAAGCCATACAAGTGATCCACAGCTTGTTGAGCTTGTGGACCATCAGCAGATATGGTGATAATATTTCCTGAAACGATTCCAAGCTTTTCTACCTCATATAAATTTTTTGCATTAGCACTTTTTCCGTGATTAGTTAAAACGATGTCAGCATCAAACGCTCTTGCCTTTTTAACTAACTCAGCAGCAGCAATTGTTCCAAGGTTACAATTAATTTGCGCCTCTTTTACGTAACTCATGATTATTGATTTTAAAAGTGAATAATTTTGGTTATAACATCCTGGTTTTGAATATCAGGCCAACGCTGCAAAGGTGCGGAGCCCGGTTCACAGCGGTTTTACCTCCTGTGCCAATGATTTGACATCTCGTTTCAGCCTTGATTTTT
>JAGFJD010000480.1 GCA_024102975.1 Phaeodactylibacter sp.
CAAAATGAAGCTACGGTGGTAGCGCCCGCCCCGCCATTACTTATGCACGGGTCTCCATTCTGTGTCCCTGCTTCCGCATAACCACCATCTCCTCCTCTGAGGGTAAAACTGATGGAGTTGTAACTGGAATTGGAAGGTATGGTATAGTCTTGTGCAGACCCCTGGTCTTGACTTGAGCCATTCGCATTAATGGTATGGGTACTGCCGTTGTCGTTCAGCGTCTGGGCCGGAAGGCCGAATGCATGGATGAATACCAGCGTGATTATCAGGAGTAAAGAATGTACGTTTTTCATGATTCAATTGGTGTTCGAAATGATTGATTTATTTCGGTGGGATAAAGATGCAGGCCAACCACGCCAGGGCATTAGCAGGTATGTTTCAAAAGTTAGCAAGCATGTTTCCCGGCGGAGGAAACATTACCAAAAGTGTTTCGCCGGGCGACGAAACATTGACTCAATTAATTCACAACCAATTACTTGCGAAGCAAACTTGGCCGTTCGCCAAACTCTTCGAAAAAAGTGGAGGAAAAATAGTTGAGGGAGGTGAAGCCGACCTCGTAGGCCACTTCGGAGATGGTGAGGTCGCTGGCGGCGAGCAGTTGTTTGCCCCGTTGGAGCCGGAAGGAGCGGATGAGGGCGGTCGCTGATTTACCGGTGAGCGCTTTCAGTTTTTTAAAGACCTGCGAACGGCTCATGCCGAGCGTCCGGCTGAGTTGGTTCATGTCCAGCTCGGGGTTGGAAAGCTCCGCTTCTACGAGAGCGTAGAACTTTTGGAGGAAGGGATGTTCTGGAATGACCAGGCCTTCCGTATCCCCGGAAGCGCCCGCAACCCGGGCGTAACGGGCCTGTAGTTTTTTGCGAAGCTCCAGCAGTTTTTCCAGCCGGACGAGCAGTTCGCGTTTTTCAAACGGTTTCGCTAAGTACGCATCCGCTCCTTTTTCGAGGCCGCTCATTTTGGAGTCGAAGTCCGCTTTGGCGGTGAGCAACACGATGGGGATGTGGTCGGTGCGCTCGTCGTTCTTTAAGGCCTCAGTGAGTTCATAGCCGTCTTTTTCCGGCATCATCACATCGCTGACGATGAGGTCGGGGATCAACTCTACGGCCTTGTCGATGCCGATCTGGCCGTTTTCGGCGATGGTCAGTTGATAGTCCTCCTGGAGGCAAGCCACTAAATATTGCTGGACATCAGGATTGTCCTCCACGATCAGCAGGTGGGGTTTTCCGGCTGCCCCGAATTCGGATGTACTTTCCATTAAATCCGAATTGGCCAAAGCGGGTTCTATGATGGCTTTTTCCATCAAATTCACTTGCGCCGGCATTCCGGTTTCATTTTCAGCCGGCGTCACAGATGCATTCGTTATGGGCAGCACTATGGTAAAAGTAGAACCCTTGCCGACCGTGCTTTTAGCGCTGATGGTTCCGCCCAAAATTTTCACCAACTCCTGGGCCAGGGCCAGGCCGATTCCGGTGCCCCCCCCTTTACGGGTTGAGGAATGATCGGCCTGGTAAAAACGGCCGAAGATATGCGGCAGGTCTTCTTCCGGAATACCGGCGCCCGTGTCTTGCACCCGCAGGCTTAAAGCCGGCCTTCCGTCCAGTGCTTTTTTATCGATATGGAAATAGATATTCCCTCCTTCGGGCGTAAATTTTATGGCATTGGACAATAGATTGGAAACGATGCGCAATAATTTATCCCGGTCATAATCCATTTGTATTTCCGCTTCGGCAGCAAGGAAATGCAATTGCAAGCCTTTATGCTCGGCATACGATTGGTGCGACTCGGAGACATAACGCAGGTATTTCACTACGTCTCCGTTCACCATTTCCACTTTAAGCTCATTGGATTCCAGCTTCCGCAAATCCAATAATTGGTTGACCAGGTTCAAAAGGCCGGCAGTATTTTGTTTGATCATTTTGGCGCCCCGTTCCAGCCACAAATCCGGCTTCTCGCTGATTTGGTCGATCATGCCGGAAATGATTGTCAGGGGCGTGCGGAACTCGTGGGAGATGTTGGTGAACAAGCGGGATTTGGCGATGTCCAGTTCTTCCAGTTTTTCTTTTTGATGCAGTATTTGTTCGTTCAATTTGCTCAGTTCCGTATTGGCTTTTTGCTTGGAACGGTAATAGCGGAACATGACCCCGCTGAATAACAATACCACAACCAAAGCAATCAGGTATAATCGGCGCGTGAAGCGTTGCCGCTCCAATTCTTTTTCCTGTTCAAAAGCCAATTGTTGCTTTTCTTTTTCAAACTCATAATTGGCTTCCAGGCGCCCAACCTGCCGCGCATTTTTTTCATTGAAAAGGCTGTCCTGAAGAATGCGATAGGTTTCATGATAGAAAAGCGCCTTTTTTGAATCATTCTGGCTTTTGTAAATACGATAAAGCATTTTGGCAGCTTCCATTTGCTGTTCTTTGTTCCCGGAAACAGTTGTCAGTTCGATGGTTTCTTTCAATTCAGGGATCGCCATTTCAAAATCCCCTTGTTGAAAATGGATATTCGCCAAACCAATTAAGCTTTTCGCTATATCAAGGGAGATGTTGGTTTCCCTTGCGGTGTGCAGTGCATCTTGTAAAAAAACAAGCGCCGAATCCGGCCGGCCCAATTCCCCGAAACAGTATCCAAGGTCATATAAATGCTCGGAGCTTATCGTTTGGCCGATGGTTTTTTTCAAGGCAAAAGATTCCTGCAAGAATCTGAGTGCTATCGGGTATTCCCCTTTCAGCCTGTATATGTAGCCTTTTCGATAAAGCATGTCGGGCTGTAGAGCGCCTTTTTCTTTTTCCTCCGACAACTCATAGGATTTTTCAATGAAAAAAAGCGCCTGGGAGTAATCCTCCAGCGACAGGTACAAATTGCTTATTCGGTTGTAACAATCGGCGATTCCTTCCTTGTCGCCGGCAGCCTCCATCAACTTCAGGGCAGTATGGCTGTATTCCAAAGCCTTTGGGAAATTACCCATGATACTGCAAGTATATCCCATCATGTTGTAAATGGCAGCCTCCTCGCTTTTGTTGCCCAATTCCCGAATCAACTCCACTCCCTGCTCATAATAGCCAATTGCTTTTTCCAGATTGTTCGACCTGCCGGCATTGTTCCCAAGGTTCCGTAAGACATCCGCCTGCCACTTTTTTTCCCCTCTTTCTTCATGAATAGCCAAGGCCTGGAGGTAATAACCCTCTGCTTTGTCAAATTCTGTAAGGTTGGAATAAACAATTCCCAGGCTCCTCATCACCCTCGCCTGTTGTATTTTATCTCCAATGGCTGTCCCAATTTCAAGCGCCTCATTCAGGTATGGAATACCCAACCGCTTATTTTGGACGCAGTAGCTCAACGCATTTAAGGCCCGGATCAACCTGATTTTTTCACCCGCCTCTGAGGCTATTTCTCTTGCCTTGCTAAATTCCAAGAATGCACTGTCAAGCTGGTTGTAATCAAGGTGGATGAGTGCTCTTGTGAACCACAATTCGAAAAGCCCGGCTTTGTAATTAATTTTTTCAGCGGAGGTGATAGAAGATTGCAATAGCTGAAGCGCGCTGTCTTTGTCTGATTTGTACAAGCCGCGGGCTAATTCATTTTCCAGCAGGATACGGGAGGTGTCCGCTTTTGCCTGAGCAATGGCTGTTTGCAGGGAATCCAGGTTAGAAGCTTGTCCATAAAAGAAATTTCCACAACCCGCGAATAACACAATACTTAGAGCATGTTTGGAGGCCAGCCTTTGAGCTGAAAAAGGCCACTTTTGCGGTGATATTTCGTTGCTTTTCTTGACCGTACCTCCAGGTACGCTCTTCAAAAAGCGCCTCATCTCACCAAAAAATTGGCACTTTTCGCTTACAAATCCGGCCTCCAAACATGCTCTTACTAACCGGATCAGTATTGAAAAATGACTTTTTGGAAAACCAGGCATTATGGTCATGATTTCAGGCTTCGATTTGGCTACAAAAGCTGACTTTTTCTCATCAAAAGCACCACCTCCAAACAAGCACTTAACGGCCCCATACCAACATCGCCCAAGCTACAACAATTCCACCTCCATCCAAACCGGCTGGTGGTCCGAAAACCGGAATTGCTGGTCCAGGCACCGAACGGTACGGGCGCGCACGTTGGGGCTGATCAGGAAAAAGTCGATGAGGGTGACGAAGGACTCTCCCGCCACATAGGGCGTACGGATTTTCCGGTTGGTGGGCGTGGTGGGGTCATACACCCACTTCCAGCCC
>JAGFJD010000487.1 GCA_024102975.1 Phaeodactylibacter sp.
TGCTGGTTGTTGGTGGCCGTATCGTGCAGCCGCTGCAGCGTCCACTCGCTGGTATTGTAGAACACGTAGCCGGAGGCTTCCCGCAGGCCGCTCTCGTCCAGCTCAGTAAAGCCGGCCTCCTCCCGCTGGAAGCGCACCTCTTCCATCACCTCGTCTTTGGTGTCCTCCAATAGAGCATCAAGCCGACGCAGCACCACCATGGGCAGGATGACGTCGCGGTATTTGCCGCGCACATACACATCGCGCAGGCAGTCGTCCGCGATCGACCAGATGAAGGAGACGAGTTTGTTGTGGGAGGCGGTGTTCATGTTTTTTGTTTTGCTGAGAGGCTTGACAAGTTGCTCTGCGGGGGGAAGGTGGCGGAAAACTTGTCAAGTCTTGCCCGGTTGAAAGAGCCGCTGTTGCCGTTCGCTAAAATAAGAGAAAATCCCAAAACAGGATACGGGGGTGGGGATAAAATGTTACGGGATTTGCCGGTTTGCAATGTTGAGCCAGCTCCATCGTCAGTAAGATCCAGGCGAGTAATGCGTCCCAGCCCGGCTTCCAGGTGCGGTCGTCCCGAAAGCTGGGCGACTGGCGGGTGCGGGTTTCGGACGTGGAGAAGTATGTGCTGAGGGTGGATCCGTTTGAGGGGAAGGGGTGAGATATTGGCCTTTGACGAATCCTGTCAATCAATAGTGATGATAGAAGAGCGAGACGATGAATTTCATGCCACCAGCCGCGTAATATTTTTAACCTTAGCAAGCCTGGCAGCGTAAACCAGGCACGCCTGCAAATCCTCAAGCTCCAAATCCTCATAATCCTCAAGGATTTCATCGAACGTCATCCCGGATGCCATTAACTCTAAAAGGTTTTCAACCGGATACCTTAATCCCCGGACAGTGGGCTTTCCATGGCATATGTTGGGGTTCACTGTTATCCGCTTCAATAATTCTTCTTCTTTTTCCATAATTCTTTGTTTGCATGATTATGCTAAAATAACCATTAAAGGCAACAAGTTGGTTCAACAGCCTGTAAATTCTCTCCTTTTCAGGTAGGAACCTTTGAGTGTACGATGTACGTCGCTGTCCAAAGTTAGAGTGGTAGCCTATTTTCTCTTGATTACCTTCACCTCCAACCGCTTAACTGCCCAGCTGGCTTTTGCCTGGTTTCGGAGCGCGCCTTCCTCTCTTTTTTTTCCGCCTGCTTTGCTCTGCCATTCGTCCAGGGAACCGATGGTTTGCCCGAAGCAGGCGCCAAAGCCGCTTTGTTCGAATACATAAGGGATGCTGAGTTGCTCTTTGGACGCGATGAGCAGAAATATGTCGAGCGATTCCGCTATGCCCTTGCCAAAAACGCCCAGGCCCAGCCCTTTGCTGGCGGAGTCGTAGAGGGTGATTTTTTCCTGGGGGTAAAACCCTTTGAGGTAAGCTTCGTGTTTTTGGCGGGCGGCGTATTTCCGGTCCAGGTGGACGAGGTAGTAATAGAGCTGGCTGTCGGTGTTGTTCTCTGCCTGGAAGGCGTAGGGGATGGCGCCTTCTTTTTCGTCAAAAGGCAACTCCACCTGGAAGGGCTGGGAGCGGCTTTCGTCCGTGGCGCCGAATTCGAAGCGGTGTTCCCGCCCGTCGTAATCTTCGTAGTTGAAATACAGGGCGATCTGGCCGGGGTCGACGGCAGAGCGCCTGGGCGTGTATATGGAATTGATTTGTTCCCGGCGGCTGATCATCGCCAGCTGTTCGGTTATATGTTGGATGGCCAGCCCGTCCGTTTGGCGGATGCCGTAGATCAACTCATTGGGGTGTGGGGAGTGGCGCAGGATAGCCAGGAGGCCTGGTTGTATCCTGAGTTCGTAGCTGGCTGCGTCGCTCACACAAAACCTTCCCTTGTTTTTTGCCTTTTCCAGTTCTTCCATCAGCATATCCCGGATGGGGCGCGTTGTATGATTCGCAGTGATTTTGAGGGGCAGGGCACGGCCGGCCAGGCCCGCCAGGTAAGTTTTGTTTGGGACAGGGAGCGGTTGAGCGGCGGGCCGGGTTCCGAAGCCCCGTGTGCCGGAGGGGGATTCGAAAGCGATCTCCTTCAGGCTGGTGTACTCCAGTTCCACCTGGCCGGCGCGCGCGTAGCCTATTGGTTTTTCCGTTTGGCCGTGTTCAAAAACGGGGATGG
>JAGFJD010000501.1 GCA_024102975.1 Phaeodactylibacter sp.
GTAGAATTGCCCGGCTATTTCGAAACCCTGAACAAGGATTGCCGCTACCAGCTTACCTGCATCGGGCAATTCGCCCAGGCCATCATCGCGCAGAAGGTGGAAAACAACCGCTTTGTGATCCGCACCGACAAGCCGAACGTGGAGGTGAGCTGGCAGGTGACCGGCATCCGCAAAGACCCCTACGCGGAGGCGCACCGCACGATCCCGGAGGTAGAAAAACCAGCAGAAGAAAGGGGTACGTATATTAATCCGGAGCTTTACGGGCAGCCCCAGGAAAAAAAATTGGGCTGGGACAGGATAAATCGCGAATTTTAGGTAACTATTTAC
This sequence comes from Phaeodactylibacter sp., assembly GCA_024102975.1. Classification (GTDB taxonomy): domain Bacteria; phylum Bacteroidota; class Bacteroidia; order Chitinophagales; family Saprospiraceae; genus JACJXW01. The sequence goes on from JAGFJD010000501.1 coordinate 328, forward strand.
CACATAGGCCACATCAGGCAGTTCACATAGGCCACAGTAGCCGCGGTCTATGTGCTCTACTGTGAAAACCCTATGTGTCCTATGTGGTTAAACAAAAGACCTAAACAGTTACAATTTTAGCAGATAAACACGACTCTATGGACATTCTTTTGCTCGCATTTTCCAACAGCCGGGAGTCGCCCCTGCCGACCCTGACGGAGGAGTATGCGGCCATCAACAAGATCCTTTCGCCGAGGGTGCTGCGCCAGCACTTCCTGTCGTGGGCGGTCAGCCATGCGACGCTGGACGACATCAGCTACTACCTCACCCTCTTCCGCAGCCGGCTGCGCCTCTTCCTGTTCAGCGGCCATGCCGGGCGGGACCGCCTGCTGACCGAGGGAGGCGACAGCCGGGCCGCCGGCATCGCCTACCTGCTGGGGTTGTGCCCGAAGCTGCAGGTGGTCATCCTCAACGGCTGCAGCACGGCCGGCCAGGTGCAGGCGTTGCACGAAGCCGGCGTGCCTCTGGTCATTGCCACCGCTGCGCAGGTGGGCGACGAGGCAGCCATGCAGTTTTCCAAACGGCTGTTCCAGGCCCTGGAGGTGGGCCTTTCCCTGGAGGAAGCCTTCGAACAAAGCATCGGGGCGGCGCTGGCGCAGGCGGACATCGATGTGCGCCGCGGAACGGGCTTCGAAGGAGAAGCGCCGGATAACCCCTTATGGGGCATCTTCCCCAACCCGGCTGCACCGGATGCCGGCGGATGGAAACTGCCCGCCAAAGCGGCGCAGCCCGCCCCGGCACATTTTGCCGAAAACGAACTGCTGCTGGAAACCCTCTACGAGACCCTGGCAACATCCAACCCCCGGGTGCGGCAGCTTTACGAACAGGGTGCCGTGTTGGAAGAACGCAAGGAAGAGATCGTCGCCGCTCTGCTCAAAGCCCTGCCCGCTCCCATCAGCGAGCACGTCCGCAAACTCGTAGCCCCCTCCCCGCCCGGATCTGCCGGCGGCTGGGACACCATCGGCCCCGGCCGGCTGCATCAGGTTTCGCAAACTTACCAGATCTGCATGGATTTCATGATCTACGTGCTGGCCGCCCAGGCCTGGGACCACCTCATTGAATTTGGCGACTCCTGGGAAATAACGCCCGCCCTGAAACCCGAACTGGAAGCCTTCTTCAACATGGACCGCTCGGAACGGCACAACCTCGACCACTTTTCCATCCTGCGGCTGCTCCACGAAGTGCTCAAAGCTAATGCGGGCGATATTTTCATTACCGAATACAGCCAGCTTAAAGAAGAGTTCCTGGAAAACGAGGAAGTCAAGACCGCCTGCTTTTTCCTCGAAAACCTGCGCCAGCAAGGCGCGTTTGATTTCCCGCCTGCCGAGATGGCGGAGCTCAACGCCCGGGCAGAAGAAAGCCTGGCCTTCATCTTCAGCAAGCTGGGCTTCATCGGCAACTACCTGCTGGCCACCGTGCGCAACATCGACGTCCAGAAATACCGGCATACCGAACAAGCCCAGTTCGAGCACATGGTCGTCAAATGGCATGGCACCCTGGGCTTCTACGACCGCGAATTCCGCCGCCAGCCCGAATTCATGGACAACCGCTCGGTAGTGCTGCTGCGCCTCGGCGGCGAAGGGAAGCGCCAGTTCCTGAACCTCTCCCCTTTCGTCATCGACGAAAACACCTTCGAGGCGGTGCCGGACACGTCCCTGTCCAAGCTCTATTTCTTCGCCTACCGCTCCGCCCGCGACGGCCACCTGATGTACAAATACGTCAACGACCCGGAGGGGGACGTCATCGACCTCGATGCGCCCGAGTTCTACGACCGGCGGAAAAAAGCCAGCAAGTTTCAGTTGGCCAAAGCCCAGTTCGAAGCCTTTTACGAACAAATCTTTGACCACAAACCCCTCCTGTCATGAAGAGCCCCTTCAAATTTCTCGACCCCTACGGCCCGGAGGACAAAGAGGCGTTCTTCGGCCGCGAGGAGGAGGCCAGAGCGCTCTATAACCTGGTGACCAAAAACCGGCTTACCTTCGTCTATGGGCCTTCCGGGACCGGCAAAACCAGCCTGGTGCAGTGTGGCCTGGCCAGCCGTTTCGGGGGGGTAGACTGGCTGCCGGCCTTTATCCGCCGGGGCGACGATATCAATGCCTCCCTGCGCCGGGAACTCGGAAAGGCGCTGGGAATGGAAGGCTCTTTCGGGGGGCGGCTGCAGGAAGCCGTGGAACAACTTTTCAACCACTACCTGCGCCCGGTGTACCTGATCTTCGACCAGTTCGAAGAGCTGTTCATCCTGGGCGCCTCATCGGCCGAGCGCCAAATGTTCTATAATTCTATCGCGGAGCTGCTGGAAGCCGACCTGCCCTGCCGCGTCCTTTTCATCATGCGGGAAGACTACTTCGGCCACCTGAACGAGTTCGAGAAGGCCATCCCCGAGCTCTACCACCGCAAGCTGCGGGTAGAACCCATGAGCCGCGACAACCTGCGCGCGGTGGTCGCCGGCTCCTGCTCGGTGGCCGGCATCGGGTTTGACGACCCGGCCAAAGCACCGGAGAAAATCCTGGACAACATGCTCGCCGGGAAGAACGCCATACACATGCCCTACGTGCAGGTATACCTCCATATACTCTTTCAGGAAGCGGCCCGGCGGCAGGGCGCCGACGGCCAGGCGGTGATGTTCTCCACCCCGGTGATCGACGCCGTGGGCCCCATCACCGACGTGCTGGGGCAGTTCCTCAAAGAACAGGAAACAGAAATCGAAGCCCGCCTGCAACGGGATCATCCAGGCGCGCCAGAGGGCATCGTGCGGCAGGTGCTCGACGTCTTCGTCACCGAAGAAGGCACCAAAGCGCCGGTGCTGTATACGCCGGGCGGGGACGGCCCACTGGCCCTGCGCGGCAAAGCAGCCCAACGCCTGGCCAACCTCCCGCCCGCCATTCAGTCGGATTGCATCCTGGAGCTGGAAAGGCGCCGAATCCTGCGCCGCCTGGACGACAGCTTCGAGCTGGCGCACGACACCCTGGCCCAGCTGGCCGACCAGCAGCGCACCGCCGAGCAGCGCCAGTTGGTAGAGATCAGCCGCCGCATCGAGGCCGGCTACCGCGAACACCGCGATTCCGGCGGCGAGTACTTCTTTGCCGGCAGCCAGCTGGCGCGCATCGAACCCTACCTGGACAAAATAGCCCTGGAACCCGCCTGGGCCGAATTCCTGGAAAAAAGCCGGGTGGAAGCCCGGCGGCGGGAAGAGGCCCGAATCCGCGAAGCTCAGGAAAAACTGAAGCGGCAGCGCTTGTTCTCTCTGGCCATCGCCCTGGTGGCCCTCGTGGCTATAGTAGCAGGCATACTGGCCCGGCAGAACGCCAGCGCCGCCGAAGAAGCCAGCCAAACCGCCAATGTTTCCGCCCTGGCCGCCAAGGCCTGGCAAGTCTACCGGGACGACCACACCCTGGCTCTGCGCCTGGCCCAGGCAGCGCTGAACCTGGACTCCACCAATGCCGACGCCCGGCAAACGCTGGAAGGAATAGTTGGCATCCCGACGACTTCCTTCTATCAGGCGGTTTTTTCCAACGACGCTCAGGAATATGACATTACCGCCCTCGATTTTTCGCCCGACAACCAATGGGTGGTTAGCGGAACGCTCGAAGGTGATGTGCGAATCTGGAACCGGGAAAATGGCGCAGAGATCGGATGGTATTCATTTGATAACGAAACTGGCAGCAATACCGTCAACAGCGTCCGGTTTCATCCTGATGGCCATTCTATTTTTGTTGCCCGCAATAACGGCAGCATCCTGCAAATCCGGCCTGATGGAAGCGTTATCCAGGAATTCACAGCCCATCAGGAACCTGTCCGGGAACTGGACATCAGCCCCGACGGCACCCTGCTGGCCACGGCCGGCGCCGATTCCACCGCTGCCCTTTGGGATACTACAGGACAACTGCTGGCCAAACTGCGAGGGCATTCCGCCGGGGTACTGGCCATCGATATTTCCAATGACGGGCGCTTCGTCCTGTCCGGAAGCGCCGACGGCGAAGCGCGGATATGGGATACGGATGGCCACTTGCTGCGAGCATTCCGTCCTGGAGACACAAAAATCAACACTGCCGTTTTCTCTCCCGACGGGCAGCGGCTCCTTTTTGGCTGCAGCGACTTTACCGCCCGTCTGTTCGCTATCGACGGCACCTCCATAGCCACCATCGGCGGCCATACTGAAGAGGTCGTGAAAGTGAAATTCTCTCCGGATGGGCGGTATCTCATCACTGCTTCCGCCGACCATACCGCAAGAATCTGGTCAGCCGGCGGAGAAGAAATCCTCAGACTGGCCGGCCACCCGGAAGCATTGTCCGCTCTGGCCATTTCTCCCGACGGCAACTGGATCGCTACCGGCAGCAAGGACTGGACGGCCAAGGTGTGGAGCGTGCCCTTTAACATCGGAAATAAATTTTCCCGGCATACCGAATGGGTGTTAAAAGTAGCAGTTGGCCCGGACGGAAAGGCCATCCTGTCCGGAAGCAAAGACAATACCGCAAAGCTTTGGGATCTCAACGGGCAGTTGCTCCATGACTTTGCCGGCCATCAAGGCGCTGTAACCAATGTCGCCATTGCACCCGGCGACAACTTGTTTATGACTGCTTCCGAGGACGGATCGGTCAGGATTTGGGACAAAAACGGGCAACAGCGCCTTACCCTGGAAGAGTTCCAAAGCCCCGTCTCCGCCGCTGCCCTCAGTCCGGACGGCCGGCGCATTGCCGTATCGGTGAACGAGGAAATCCGGCTTTTCGATATCGAAGGAAATTTCATGAAAAAATGGGAAACCGGCCCGCTCAACGACCTGGACTTTTCGCCGGACGGCAGGGCCCTGCTCGGCGCCGGCAAGATGGAAAACGCCCTTTTATGGCCGCTGGACGGCGGGGTTGCCGACACGATCTTTACCGAGGGGCTGCCCCCCTACTCTGCCGCCTTCACCCCGGATGGGCAACAAGTGATCACCGTGAGCGACCAGGAACTGGCCGTCAGGATCTGGAACCGGGACGGCACTTCAGGCCGGGCCTGTTACGGGCACGTTGCCGCCGTTTATCATGTTGTTTGCGCCAGAAAAGGCGGGTTATTCGCTACTTCCAGTTGGGACAAGACTACCAGAATATGGGACATGAACGGCGAGCCGGTGCAAATCCTTTACCATCCGGACGGCGTCTACGGCGCGGATTTCCTGGACGGCGGCAGGAAGATCGCGACCGCCTGCCGGGATGGGTTGATCCGCCTCTGGGACGTGCCCTCCGGCAAGCTCCTGCGCACGATCGGCGGGCCGCCCGACGCTTTCGCCATCCTGCAGGACGAGCGGGCCGCCGCCCTGGCCGACATCCCATTCGATCCCGGCCGTTACCACCTCGATCCCGGGGTGGTCATTGAAGTTTTCAAAGACAACCCGGACAACCTGAACGGCTTTGGCAACCGGTATCTGGCCAGGGTGAAAGAGGATTATTACCTCAATTCCGGGGAAGGGCTGGCTACGCTCAGCACGGCAGAGGCTTTCTACCGCCAAGCCCGCGAGGCTGCCGCTACCGAAGCGGGCCGGGTGCGGGCGGACTCCCTGCTGGCCGGCCTGTACCAGGCGAAGGCCAACGTGTTCCTCTACGACCGGAAACTGCCGGAATTCCTGGAGGCCGCCCGGGAGGGGTTGCAATACCGCCAACTGCCGATGCTCCGGGTTTTCGAGGCGCTGGGCCAGGTGATGGCACAGCCGGATGAAGCGGCACTGGGCCAGGCGCTGGCGCTGGCTAAGGATACGACAACGGTTTGTGCGCCCTGCGCGTATTACGAAATGCTGGGGGAAGCGGTGATTTATGAAGCTGACTTCTATGTGAATGGGTTAGGCATTGAGGTACCTGGGTTGCGGAGGTTTATCGCCCGGCTGGAGGAGGAGGGGTTATTTTAGAGCATGTTTGGAGGCCGGATTTGAAAGCGAAAAGTGTCAATTTTTCGGTGAGGCGAGGCGTTTTTCGAAGGGCGTATCCGGAGATACGGCCGAGAAAAAGAACGAAGCATCACCGAAAAAGTGGCCTTTTCTAGCTCAAAGGTTGGCCTCCAAACATGCTCTTAATACAAGGGTTGTGGCACCTGTTGTATTATCTTTTTTATACCCGGAGGCTTTTTTTATTTTTATAGAAACAATAACTTGTCAAGTTATATCCTCTCCTGTTCCTCCACAGCGATGCCCATCCGCTTTATATCCTCAAAGAACCGTTCCGGCTCAACGAAACCGCCCTGGAACCACAGCCCGGGCCGGCGCGCCGTGCCGTCGAGGTATTGCAGCAGGGCCGCCACTGCCGGGATAGCCGTCAGCACGTATCCATCCTCGTGCGATAAGCTGAGTCGAAAGTTTCTATAAGAACCGTGGGATGAACCTTCCGCTTCCAGCACCAGGCGGGCCAGAAAAGGCGGCCGGCAGAACCGCAGGCTCCACCAGAACAGCCCGGCCAGCGCGTTGTGCCACCGGGAGGGCAGCAGTTGGAACCCGGCCAGCAAAAGCGGCAGCACCAGATAGTCGGTGACCGGGTTGAAACCGGAAATGAAAACGCCGGCCTCCTGAAGCCCGGGGATTTCCTCCGGCAGTAAACCCATCTCTTCAAAATACATGGGCGCGCAGGCCAGTTTGCCGGGCGGGGCGCCGAAATCATAGGAATAGGTTTTCCAAAAGGAGGGGGCAACCCACCTGCCGCCCTGAAATATGCGGCCGGAATAATTCCGGAACTCTTCCACGAATTCCTCCCGGGTGCTTTGGGCCACCTGCATTGCCCCCCAATCCACTTTCAGCGCAGCGAAGATGTTGGCTTTGAGCAGCGTATCGAACCGCAGCGCCGCATACCGGGCCAGGGCCGCCAGGATGCCGGGGTGGAAGCCCCCGTCGGTGATGAAACACCGCCCCGCCTCCCCGATGGATGGCCGCAGACCCCGCAGCGGATCCAGCTTGCGGGGAGAAGACAGCTGGATGTCGAAATAATCGGCGCCGTTGCGGAGGCAGGCTTCGGCTACCATCTCGGTATAAGGAATGGTGCTGGAAGCGAGGAGCAGGAGTTGGGTGTCTTTCAAGGCGTGGTCCAGTTCCTGCCGGTTGCTTAAATCCAGCTCCAGAGCAGAGACCCGGGCCCCCGGATGATGCCCCGCCAACTGCTTCGCAGCCGCCTTCGCCTTTTCCAGGCGCCGGCCGGCAATGACGAGTTCAACATTCGCCTTTTCTCTCAGAAGGTATTCGGCAATGAGATAGCCGGCATTGCCGTAACCGCCGGCCAGGAGGATTTTGGTTGGCATGATGACAGTATTCATAATTAAAACGAATGTGAGGCCTGGCAGGTTTTGGGAAATATACTGCATTACACCTGGTTTTCCCGCTAGGCGGGACAGGTCGTGCATTTTGGGTGGACTTCCCCTTATTGGGTTTCAAATATTAATAAGGGGATGTGATGTCGGCTGGCGACTAGAGTTCGCCTGTCGACTATCACGGCAAACCCCCTGTTTAATTTTTGAAAACCAATAAGGGGATCGAGGCGCGGCGCGGGCAATGCACAAGTCATTGTGATCCACCACACTACTAGACATTTTTCTGGACACAGAGTACGCCGAGAAGGCACAGAGCCACACAGAGACCTGATTATCAATGGAAAAAACTCCGTGTACTCTGTGTTGACCTCCGTGCCTCTCTGTGTCCA
>JAGFJD010000526.1 GCA_024102975.1 Phaeodactylibacter sp.
ATCGACATCAGCGACACGGGCAAGGGCATTCCCGCCGGCAAGCACAAAACGGTATTTCAGCCGGGCTTCACCACTAAAAAGCGGGGCTGGGGCCTGGGCCTGTCGCTGGCCAAGCGGATCGTGGAGGAGTACCACAAGGGCAAAATCTTCGTGAAGAAATCGGAAGAGGGTAAAGGGACGACGTTTACGATACAGATGCCGAGGGGGTGAGGGGGGATGGTTCATGGGGGCATGGGTGCATGGGTGCATGGGTGCACTGGTTCATGGGGGCATGGGTTCATGGGTGCATGGGTGCATGGTTCTCCGTTGAGATGTTTGAGAAAGGCTGACAATGGTTATTCATTTTCTTTGCTCCCCTTTTTCACCCGTATTATAGCCCGGTTGAGCTGCTTATAAAGAATCGACTCGCGGGGGGGAGCGCCCAGTTTCATCGCAGCCTGATAATTCCTTTCTGCTTCTTCCAGGCACTGGTTGCGCAATTGCTCATCCTGGATCAGCAAAAATTCCCGGAGGTAGTACCACCCCAGGGTGTCGTAAAAGCGCCCTTGCCATTCCGGGCGGCCCTCATAGCCTTCCAGCTCGCTGACCAGTGGGTCGAGGGCTTTGAATTCTTCTCTGGAGGCGGTTTTGGTGGTGTAATAAATGACGTTGTTGAGGGCATAGAGGTAATTCTGCAGACGGAATTTGTCCTTATGCCCTTCGTTGCCCTTCTCAGACTTCAGGAACTCATAAGCTTTGGTAGCGTATTTGATCGCTCCGTGGAGTACATATTTTTTGTAGTCTCTGCTTTTGCGTTGGTTTTTCCAGGCGTCCAGGAACATTTCAGGCAAGTCGGGTTTCAGAGAAGTCTTGCTTTCCCATAGCCTGAAATACAAGAAACCCACGCCCAGCCAGACTTTGTAATTCTCGTCGGTATGAGACAGGACGCAGTCAATGATCTCTTCCGTTCGCTTGATTCCCTGTTTGTTCCGGTTGATCGTAATGTGAGAGGCGCCGTAGATCAAAGCCGTTTCATAGCGTTTTCTCAGGTCTTCCCGGTTCAAATCCGAGCAAAGGGCTACGATCAATTCATGTTTGTTGAGCAGCCAGGCAACGGTTAGCGCGCTCAGAAATTTCTTTGCTTTTTCCTTGTCATCCGGCTGCATCATCAAAGACGAGATGACTTCATAGATAACCGGGGAATAGTCAGCATGAACTTGTTTGAAGTCTATCAATGAATCGACCTTATCCTGCAACTGGGGCAGTTTCCGGCGGTCCAGGCCAAACTTCATCAGGGCGAAATCCAGGAAAACATCGGAGCTGGGCACATTGCCCAGGCAATTATCGATATCTTTTGATACATTCTGGAAGTTGTCGATGATAGCGCTCAGCTTCCGGGAATTGGTGAGGTTAATCTTTGCATTGGCCAGGGTTTCGTCCAGGGTTTCCTGAATCCTTTCTTCCACTATCGGAAGGTCGCTGTCTTTAAAGACGAAAATGCTCTTCAACTCATCTACCAATTGCTGGTAGGCTTTTTCTTTGATCCAGATTTCCTGGACGAATTTTACGTTTATGATCTCCAGGACCTTCTCTTCAAACTGCTTCCTGGCGTGTTCGATGCTGGTGACGACTGCCTCGTCGGTGTCGAACGATTTTTCATACTCTTTCTGGACCAGGGCCCGGAGGTCTTCTTTAGCCTTTTGAAGGTCGCTGAAGAACTCGGAGGTATGGTCTTCCAGCGTAAAAACGGCTTCCAGCACGAAAAACAGGGAGTCCCTGACAACGGGGATCAATTTGTCCCCGGATGAATAGGCAAATAATTCAGGATTGATCGACCGGATATCAGAGATGGCTTCTTTGATCACCGGAGAGCTGGCGTAGAAAACAGGAAGCGTTTTTTTTGTGGCTTTCGAATTTTTAAACGCATTTAATTGCTCCTGCAGGTAGTAAAAAGCTAGGGCGTCGTAGTGGTTATTGGTTGGATAGCCCGGCCGGATTTTATCGAAAACGCCTCTTATCAGGTTGAGCAGGCCAGGGTCATCTACTTCCGCCAATTGACGGGCCGGCTGATCCAGCACGAGAATTTTTTCCTTTATCAGGTATTTGAACCTCCTTGCCCAGGTATACTCCCGCAGCAGGTAATTGGCTCTGAACAACTTCGCCCCATCCTGCAGGAGTTTTTCCGTAAACTCATCGATATTTGACGAGTCGAGCTCCCGAATGGTTTTCTGATCTCCGAGTTTCAGGGCGTGAAGGACTTCCTCATAGAGCCTTTCATACTCCTGGCGGTTGTCAGGGACTTTAAAAAAAGCATGAGATTTGTCGAGTTTGCGAATGAATTCCAGGCGGTGAGGAGGAAGCATGCGAATCCCCTTGAAAAATTTCTGGAACGCCAGGGCATACACCGAGTTTTTCCTCTTTTCTCTTTTCAACGCATCCCGATCGAACCTGAAGCCGGTTTCATAAGCCATCGCCCCCTGGAGCATATTGATGACGTCAAAAGAATCGAAATAATAGTCTAACTCCAGCTTTTCTTCTTTTCTAAGTTGCTCTTCTTCTTCCTGGATGAAATAACTATCGGCAACATCTTCCAGAAGGTTGGAATAGCCCTCTGAGTTTTCAACTTCTAAGCCTTCATCCGGATGCAATATTTTTTCCTGGCCCATAAATTGAGATGTTTTGAAAAGCCGGTTATCCTGGAATAAATTCGAGTTTTTCGTGTTCCTCTGCTTCGCTCATAGCCTTGCCAATCACTGCGCTTTCATCTTCCTGGAATTCATTTTCCATTTTGGAGGTTTCCAGTTCCGGATACTTTCTAAGGTCAATGAGCTGGTATGGATTAGAAATAAATTTCAGCTTCCAGCCGTACAGTTCTTTGGACAGGTCAACAGATGAATTGTTTTTCAGATATAGCAGGATGGCTTTGGCATTCTGTTCTCCTTTTTCATTGTCCTGCCGGACTTCGCTGGCAATGGCTTCATACAATTCTCCCCGTTTCTCCTTGTCGCCCATCGCTGCTGTCGCCCATCGGCGCATCACATCCGGTGCAGGCTCGGTTGTGAAATCGAAAACTTCGGGGAATGCGGTATCTTTTGGTGGGATGCTCTGGTTTGGGGGGCCTGAAGTTTCCGTTTTCGCTTGCCCGCCTTTTTTTTGCTTTTCCAAAGGAGAGGGTGTTCCGCCGACTTCTTGCCGGCTTTGTCTCCATGTTGTCTCTACTCCCAACTCCTCTGCCACCAACCCCCGCAGCCACCCATTCCTGATCTCCAATTCCTCGTCGGCAAAGCCCGCCAGCCGCTCCTGCCAGTCAGCGGGATAAACCTTGCGGAAAGCCCGCGCTGCTTCTTCCAGCATGAAGATCATAGTCGGCCGCAGCTCCAGCCCGGAAACGGGGAAGTCTTTTTCGTCGAACTGGATAAGGGCCCGCAGTGCCTGTTTGGCGCCGTCGAGGCCCGCACGCAGGTAGGACGCCATCAGAGCCGGCAACATATAGGGAGCATCCTTCACTGAGAACAGGCTTTCCGAATCGGCAAAATCCAGGTCGAACTTTTCGTGCAGGACCATCAGTTGGGCCAGTTCGAGCCGCAGGCCGGGCGCCAGGTTGCCGGAGCGCACTTTCCGTTCGAGGTATTCAAAGGGCAGGCCGGCGTGGTTCTTGGCAGTCAGGGCTTTGAGTTTCTGAATGACATCAAGGCTGCCGCCGCCCAGTTCGCTGCGGAGGGCGGCTTCGAAAAGGGAGACGAAAATGTCCTGAGCTTTTGCCAGAGTGCTGTAGGGGAGATTCATCAGCCAGTCGTAAGCAGCTTCCGATTTGGAGACGTGACGGGTTTCAGGAAACAGGGGTAGCTCCATGAGCTGGGAATCTTCCAGCAACAAAGCCCGGAGAAAGCCGGCGAGTTCTTCCAGACTTAATGCATTGGCCAGTTCGGCCAGTTCGGTGTTCCGTTCATCCCGGACAGGTTCTTGCCGGTATGAGGCCTCCTCCAGGTGCCGGAACAAATCGTCCAGCCCGTCGCCTTCCATTTCCTCCGGCATTTCCGGCATCGGCGCCTCGGCCTGGCTCTCCCAGGAAGCACACAATTTCCTAACCTTTTCCAGAAATGTCGAATTCATTTTTATAGATGCTTGATCTTGAAATATTCCAAATCCGCCAACCGCAGGAACGCGCTGCGGCCGACGGCGGCGGCGGCACTCGCCTTATCGCTTCCGGCCTCCCCGTCGCCGACCCCTATCAGGCCAAACCGTCCTTGCCGGCAGGGCCGAAGGGGCTTGTCCCGGGCCAGGCCATAGTCCCCCCAACTCGGCCGGTGCAGGCCTTTCCCGGAGGAAGGGTGGGCGTCCTGGTCGGCGCCGGAGTGACTAAACACCAGTAAAATATAAGCGCCGGGCTTTTGGGCATCCCGCTGCACTATCGCTTCCAGGGCAGCCAGAATGTTCTCAAAATGCCCTTCAGAATCCCAGTAGTACCAGGCCAGCTCGTGATCTGCCCTGATCCTGATGTCGGCACATCCGTACTTTGCGATCCAGGCAGCCGGGTTTTTCCGTTCGTCGAGCCCGCGGAAAAAGTTGTTCAGGAAAGCCTCATTTAAAAACAGTGAGCTATGTTGTTTCAACAGATGATTCCTAAGTTGGCTTTCCGGAATGAAAGTGCCGACTTTGCCAGGTATTAACTCCTGGATGATTTTTCTGCCCTTCAGTTGCAACCAACTCCCGCAATGGCGTCTGAGTTCCGCTTCCAGGGCATCAATTTTCTGATATTTCAGGTAGGCAGAGTACTCCGCCAGGCGATTGGCCAGGTATTCCATTTCTGGTTGCGGGAGAAACCGGTCGTCATACAATGCCTTCGCCGCATCACGGTTTTTGTTTGCCCACCTGGCGACCACGCCATTTAGCAACCGGCGTTTCTCAAAACTCAGTTCTTGCGCTTCGTCCTTGAAAGCCATTCCTCCATTTTAGGTTTCGCAGGGGCGGAAACCTCGGGCAAAAAGCGCTGAAGCCCCGATTCCGCTCCCCGGTTGTATCCTGCAAAGTGTTCTGACTTTCGTAAAGTTATGGTTTTTAAATAAAAAGCCTTGTCAAAATTTGGTTTTATCGCATAAATCCATTTTA
>JAGFJD010000532.1 GCA_024102975.1 Phaeodactylibacter sp.
CGGCTCTGCTGGATGGTTTTACCATCAGCGGCGGAAATGCAAATGGAGGAAACTACCCAAATTATTACGGCGGCGGGATGTCCAACATAGACTCCTCACCGAAGATAACCCACTGTACTTTCGACGGAAATTCGGCAACCATCCAAGGTGGAGGGATGTACAACTACTACTCGCCCCTGGAGATAACCTACTGCACGTTTAGTGGAAACACGGGAGGCATTAACGGCGGCGGGATCAGTAATGAGGAATCTTCCCTTTCCGTAGCCAACTGCATTTTCATCGGGAACTCAGCAAACCTAGGCGGCGGGATCAGCAGCTTCTACGAGGTGCCCTCTATGTCCTTGACCAACTGCATCTTCAAAGGGAACACGGCAAACTACGGCGGCGGGATGTACAACGAAGACAGCTCCTCCCCGGCCTTAACCAATTGCACGTTCAGCGGGAACTCGGCAGGCAATAACGGTGGCGGGATATACAACGATTACTACTCCTCCCCGGTACTTGTCAACTGCATCCTCTGGGGCAACAGCAGCAATATTATTAACGACCTCTCCAGCGCCGCCACCGTCGCCCACTCCATCGTGCAGGGCGGCTATTCCCCCTGCGCCAACTGCCCCGGCGGCGACGGCAATGCAGATCCGCTCTTTGTCAGCCAGCCGCCTATCGGCCTGGGTATAACGGGCAACCTGCGCCTGCAGCCCTGCTCCCCCGCCATCGACGCCGGCACGGCCGCCGGAGCGCCCGCCAACGACCTGGACGGCAATGCCCGCCCCTTTGACGCCGCCCCCAACGTGGCCGGCAATGTCGACATCGGGGCGTACGAGCACCAGGGCTTAACCACCGCGCCGGCCGCCTCGTGCCAGCATATTACCGTACAGCTCGACATGAACCACAGCGCCACCGTGGCCGCCAGCCAGGTGAATGACGGCAGTAGTGGCTGCGGCCCGCTCTCCTTCCAGGTCGACGGGCAGGAAAGCCTGTCCTTCGGCTGCGGCGACGTAGGCGCACAGGCGGTTACCCTTACCGTGACGGATCACTTCTCCAATACCGCTACCTGCATGGCAACCATTACCGTAGCCAACGACGACAACCCGTGCTGTGCGCCTCCCAGCGCAGTTTGCCAGGACGCCACCGTACTGCTGGATGCCGATGGCGGCGCTGTTCTTTTGCCTGCCGACGTGGACGGCGGCAGCACCGCTCCCTGCGGCCTGCAGAGCCTGTCGGTCGCTCCCTCGCAGTTCGATTGTGGGGATGCCGGCGCCCCGCAGGTGGTGACGCTCACCATCACGGATATCAACGGCAATTCCGATGATTGCACAGCCAACGTAACGGCCAGAGACACCGAAGCGCCCACGGCCGGCTGCCGGGACATTACGGTGCAGCTCGATGCCGCCGGCACGGCCAGCATCACCGCCGTACAGGTAAGCGACGGCAGCGATGACAACTGCAGCCTGCTCGGCCTGAACCTGAACCGCACGAGCTTCACGTGCAGCGATGTCGGCGCGCAAACCGTAACCCTTACCGCCACCGACGGTTCCGGCAACGCCTCGATGTGCACGGCCACTGTGACAGTGGAAGACAATGTGGCTCCAACCGCCCTTTGCCAGGACATCACGGTGCAACTCGATGCCGGCGGTTTGGCTACGCTCACCGCCGGCGAGGTGGATGGCGGCTCCTCCGATGCCTGCGGTATTGCCAACCTGGCGCTCGACGTGACGGGTTTCACCTGCGCCGACTTGCTGGGCCCGCGGGCCGTCACCCTCACCGTGACGGATGTCAACGGCAATACGGCCAGTTGCACGGCCAGCGTCTGGGTGCGCGACGACCTCTTCAGCGCCTGCCCCGACCCCTGCCCCAACGACCCCGATGACGACATCGACGGCGACGGCATCTGCGGCGATGTGGACAACTGCCCGGCCGTTTTCAACCCCGGCCAGGAGGACCTCGACCAGGACGGCCTGGGGCTGGCCTGCGACCCGGAGGTGTGTATCAACACCGCGGTGGACAACCTGAACGCCTACGTCGACGGCCTGAGCATCAGCTCTTCGATGAAAAGGGCCATCACCCGCAGGCTGGATCTGGCGGCCTCCAGGTTCTGCGACGGATACAGCGTCAGTTCGGTGGCCAACTCGCTGGACTATGTCGTCAGCTATGTACAATACCAGAGCGGCGGTGGGATACCGGCCGGTGCGGCTGGTTACATCATCGCCCAGGTGAACGGCCTGATCGGCGCCCTGAACGACGGCATCGTAGTTTGCTGCCCCGCTCCGGCTTTTATGCCCGCCAACCCGGGGCAGGCGGCGGGGGCGGCCGAAATGGCGCTGCGGCTGGACGCCAGCCCCAACCCATTCCGGGAGGAGGTGGCCATACGCTTTTATCTGCCGGAGGCTGGCCCGGCTGTTCTGGAAATGTTCAGCACCGACGGGCGGCGGGTGAACACCCTGCATTCTGGTTATATGGACAATGGCCAGCAGGAGTACTTCTGGAACGGTACGGATGGCCAGGGGCGGCAGCTGACCCCAGGCATCTATCTGGCCCGCCTGCGCACCGGTAAGGAAGTGATAACCAGGAAGGTGCTTCTGGCACGGTAGGGGTATTGGCTTAACTGCCGCGGAACTTCGTTCTCTCTGCCCTTTTTAGCTCAAAGGCTGGCCTCCAAACATGCTAATGCCGGGGCTTCCCTGAAAAAAGCGGCGTCGAACCGCTAGCCCCTAAGTTCGAAATGTAATTCAAAACAAACCACCACATCAAAAAAACAAGACCATGAAAATTCAATTCACCAACCTGACGCCCCTCACGAACAGCTTTTTCCAAAGATCATTCACCCTTTTGTTGGCGGCCCTTCTATTGATCGGGGGGCAAGCCAGGCTGTCGGCCCAAACCTGCACGGGGTACTTCACTCTTACAACTCAGTCGCAAATTGACGCTTTTGGGCCGTGCACTACCATTACCGGATGGTTAAGGATACAGGATGATGGCACGGACCCCATCACCAACCTCGACGCTTTATCCAACCTGGCCAGCGTGGAGGGAGAGTTGAGAATTATGCACAACGGTCAACTCACCAACCTCGACGGCTTATCCAACCTGGCCAGCTTGGAAGGTAACCTGGCCATTTACAATAATGCCCAGTTAGATAACCTCGACGGCTTATCGGCGTTGACTAGCGTAGGCGAGCAATTGGTTATTTACAACAATAGCCAGCTCAGCAACCTCACCGGCTTATCTGCCCTGGCCAGTGTAGGCGAGCAATTGAACATTTCCTATAACGGGCAGTTGACCAACCTCACCGGCCTATCCAACCTGGCTGGCGTAGGGGGGAGCATGACTATTTCCCACAACGCTCAGCTCACCAGCCTTACCGGCTTATCCAACCTGGCCAGCATAGGGAGTTACCTCAATATTCAAAACAACCCCCAACTCAACGATCTCACCGCCCTATCCAACCTGGCCAGCCTGGGCGAAGACCTGAGCATTCAAAACAACGCTCAGTTGAGTAACCTCACCGGTTTGTCCGGCCTGACTAGTATTACCGAAGACCTGGAAATTAAATCCAACGCCCAACTCACCAGCCTTACCGGCTTATCCAACCTGGCCAGCGTGGGGGGTGATGTGGTCATTGAAAACAACAACCAACTGCCTAACCTCGAGGGCTTATCCGCCTTGGTTAGCGTAGCGGAGAGAATAAGTATTCATAACAACGCCCAACTCACCAACCTCGACGGCCTTTCCGCTTTGGCCAACGTAACGTGGAATCTGGAAATTTATAACAATCCCTTATTATCAGAGTGCTGCGCACTGAATACCGTCTTGAACGGAGGTACGCTCAACGGGAGGATCGAAATGTATGGCAATACGGGCAACTGCAACGCGAATGGCGCCGATATCACGCCAACGGCCTGCGGGCCCGATGTGTGCATTAATGCTGAAGTGAGCAACCTGAACGCCTACGTCGACGGGTTGAGTATCAGCTCTTCGATGAAAAGGACCATCACCCGGAGGCTGGACCTGGCGGCCTCCAGGTTCTGCGGTGGGTACAGCACCAGTTCGGTGATCAACTCGCTGGATTATGTCGTCAGCTATGTGCAATACCAGAGTGGTAGTGGCATTCCGGTTGATGCGGCCGGTCACATCATCGCCCAGGTGAACGGCCTGATCGATGCGCTGAACGCCGGTGTCTTGGTTTGCTGCCCGGCGGCGGCGCCTCCGCCCGTAAGCCCGGGGCAAGTTGCCGTAACGGAAGCCTACCGATTGGACGCCAGCCCCAACCCATTCCGGGAGGAGGTGGCCATCCGTTTTTACCTGCCCCAGTCCGGGCCGGCCACGCTGGAAGTGTACAACCTCAGCGGGCAGCGGGTGCGGCGCCTGGAGTCGGCTTCATTTGATGCCGGCCGCCACGATCGGGTGTGGGACGGCAGGGCCGACGGCGGGCAGAGCCTGGCTCCCGGCGTTTACCTGCTGCGCCTGCAAACGCAGGGGCAGGCCGTGGTGAAAAAACTGACGCTGGTGCGGTAAGCGCATCAGGTTACTGGCCGTTTTTTATTGTAATACATATTTTTTTCATGGAGGCGGCGCCTGCAGGCGCCGCTTTTTTTTGTGTGCCCGTGAGCAGGGAGCTTCGGGTGCAATGTCGTCAACTTAAGGAAGTTGCCGTAAGTCAAAAGGTTGCGGAATCTATAATATCGGAGATCGGTGTATAGTTTTTTTTTAAATTTGAGGCATCTGTCATCCGTATGTTTTTCCAAGAACACAGGTGCCATGCCTCTTTTCATTGCTACCGCACAAAGGCTCTCTGCTCCTCTTTCTGGTTTGGCCGGAACCGGCCGGTTATCTGGCCGCCCCAGCTTTGCCTTTTTTCTGCTCCTTTTCTTTGGGCCTCTGTTTCTTTTCTCGCAGGCGCATCTTTTCGACGCCCGCATGCTGACCCCCGAAGACGGCCTGGCCAACCTGATGGCGACCTCTATATACAAAGACAAACAGGGTTTTATCTGGGTGGCGACGGCCTACGGGCTGAACCGGTACGACGGCTACAACTTCAAATTGTTCATCCGTGAAGAGAACGGCCGGCAGGCCGATGCAAAGATCGCCTGCATCCGGGAAGATGAGGCGGGGAGGCTCTGGCTATTTCACATCAATGGGCTTCACCTGAGCCCGGCGGCCAACACCGTAAGAGCGATCGACATCTTTGACCCGAAAACCGGGCAGGCCGTTCCCTTCGAAAAGTCTTTTGCAGGCCATACCCCTTTCAAGGCGGAGGAGGTTTTCCTGCCCAGGGTTCTGGACCCCAAAAACAGGCTATGGATACACACCGACAAGGGAGAGCTGTTCCTGCGCGCCCGGGGCCGGTTTAAAAAAATATTCCAGCGGGAAGGCGCCTTTTTCCCATACATTACCATCGACGGGGAAGAAAACATCTGGCTGGGCCGGCGGGATAGCCTGCTGGCCATCGATACCTCGGGAAAAATCCTTGAACAGCTCCGGCTGCCCGGCCAGCTTCTCGGGGCCTGGGCAGGGCCGGATGAGGAGGCCTGGATCGCCACGCAGAAGGCGGAAGGCCAACAAATCTATCTTTGGCGAAAGCCGAAGAACGGGCCTTTATCCCCCTTTCAGCTTTTGCGCAACGGCCAGCCCGTTGGAGTGCAAACCGGCTATCTTTTTTTACATCGCGGCCAGGGAGGGTATTGGTTTGCCAATGCGGAGGACCAGCTTCACCTGTTCGATCCTCAGGGAAAATGGTTGTGTAATTACAGCAGCCTGCTGGAAAAGGAGCCGAATACGGCTTTTTTTAGTTTCGTTGAAGATGGCCGCAAATTGTGGCTGGCCTCTTCGAGCGGTGTCCTCCGGGTAGGCGCCAGGGTTAACCCCTTTCAGCTGATCCACAGGAAAGAAAAAATACTCTCGGACTGCCGGGGCATCACCGAGGACGAGAACGGGAATATCTACTTTCTGAATACCTATGCGTATCAATGGGATGTGAGCGCTAAGAAGTGCAGGCAACTGCCGGGTTCCTGGGGCGCCGCCCACGCTTTGCTGTACGCAGACAGCACCCTTTGGGTGGGCACCTACGGAGTAGACCCGGTGGGCTTTCAGCTGAACCTGCGCACCGGTAAAAAAACCGATTATCCCCCTTTCGGCCCTGAAAAGTTCCTCGTCATGTCCCTCGCCGCCACCGGCCGCCCGAAAAGGTTTCTGGCCGGGCTGAACAAGGGCGTCGCTTACCTGGACCTGAGCCAACAAAAACTGCTTCCGTTCGGCGGATACCATTCCCACAGTGAAAGGGACAGCCTGCTGGAGCAAAGCGAAGTCAATTACATTCATAAAAACGCTTCCGGTTACTGGCTCGCAACGAGCCGGGGCGTTTTTCTGCTGGATGAAGAAAAAGGCGTGATCCGGCA